>CAZTNV010000350.1:0-2147 GCA_964615535.1 uncultured Mycobacteriaceae bacterium
CGTGGCTGCCGTGCCACAGGCCGAAGGCGCGGCGCATCGCGAAATCGACGCCCTCGTAGTCGGCGTGCTCGAACACGAAGCCGTTGCGCTTGTCGCGCGGCAGTTCGGAGAAATCCCAGTCGAACACCGTGTCGGCCAGCCCGCCGACCGAGCGCACGATCGGCACCGCGCCATAGCGCAGCGCGATCATCTGGGCCAGACCGCACGGCTCGTACATGCTCGGCACCACCATCATGTCGGCGCCGGCATAGATCAGATGGGCGAGCTGTTCGCTGAAGCCGATCTCGATGTGGCAGTCGGGATTTTCGTTCAGATATCCCTTGAGGTGCCAGAAATGATCGTTGGTGTCGCGCTCCGGCGACGACCCGAGCAGGACGAACTGGGCGCCGTTGTTGATCGCATGGAACATGGCGTGACGGATCAGATGGACGCCCTTTTGCGGATCGAGCCGGCCGACATAGGCGACGATGGGTTTGGCATCGTCCTTGGCCAGCCATAAGCGGTCGCGCAGCGCCTCTTTGTTGCGTGCCTTTTCGTCGATCCGCTCCATGTTGAAGTGGTGCGGAATCATCGGATCGGTTTCCGGGTTCCAGACGTCGTAATCGAGCCCGTTGAGCACGCCGCCGAACTTTCCCTGATGGATGTGCAGCGTATGGCCGAAGCCGTAACCTTGATCGGTGAAGCGCGCTTCCCAGGCATGCTTGGGCGACACGGTGGTCACGAAGTTCGAATAGACCACACCGCCTTTCATGATGTTCAGCGCGCCGCGGTGAACATTGTCCTGCAGCCGTTCGGCCCGGTCGAAGTGTTCCGGGCGATGGAGCCCGGTCGCCGACAGGATGTGGGGGCCGGTGACGCCCTGATGGCGGAAGTTGTGGACCGTGTAGCAGACCCGCTGGTCGTACATGCCGATCGGCTGGTACATCTCGTACAGCAGGACCGGGACCAGACCGGTCTGCCAGTCGTGGCAGTGGATGATGTCGGGCCGCTTGCCGGACCGGTAGAGGTACTCCAGCGCCGCCTTGCTGAAGAAGGCGAAGCGCATGGCATCGTCCGACGCTCCGTAGAACGCCCCGCGATTGAAGAAGTTCTCGCGGCAATGGGCCTCGATGAAGAAGCATTTGCGGCCATGGACGAAACCGAACCACACGGAACAGTTGATCGCGCCGTGGTTCCACGGGACCGGCAGCTCGTCGTAGACCCGGTGAAGGCCCCAGATCTGGTCGTACCAGAGGCAGTCATACTTGGGCAGAATGATTTCCACCGAATTGCCGCGGATCTCCAGCTCTCGGCTGAGGCCGAAAACGACATCGGCCAGGCCGCCCACCTTGGCCACGGGAGCGATCTCCGGCGAGATCATGACAACGTACATGGTCGGTCCCATATCACGGTTACGCCGGAAGTTGATGCCAATCCAGGCGAGCCGTGTCCAGCCGAACCGGCAAGGCCCGGTCGTATCGGTGATTCGGGAGTCGAAACCGGCGGCCGACCGATGCGGGGATTATGGACGACTCGGTACTTGACCGGGATGCGGTGCGGACGCCATACCGTTGCGACTTTGCGACGGCCTTCGCGGACCTTTTCGACGATGGTGCAGGGTGCCAGCACCCCGTGCCGGAGGCGTCGCGTTGACTTGCGTCCGATCTCGTAACACAAGGTACACGCCGCGCCGCGAGGGCAGGGCGGTTTGAGGAGACAGGGAACCATGTTCGTAACCAATGCGGCCTCGCTGCCGGAGGCGATTGGCGTTTCGGAGCAGCCGGTGCCGCAGCATGGCGACCTCGCCAATGCGATCCGCTTTCTTTCGATCGACGCCATCGAGCGTGCGAATTCGGGCCATCCCGGCATGCCGATGGGCATCGCCGACGTCGCCACGGTGCTGTTCACCCGGTTCCTGAAGTTCGACCCGACGCAACCGGACTGGCCGGATCGCGACCGGTTCGTGCTGTCGGCCGGCCATGGCTCGATGCTGCTCTACGCGCTGCTCCACCTGACCGGCTATCCCGGCATCACGATCGACGAGATCCGCAATTTCCGTCAGCTCCACAGCCTGCTGGCCGGTCACCCCGAATACGGTCTGACGCCGGGGGTCGAGGCGACGACCGGGCAGCTCGGGCAGGGTCTGGCCAACGGCGTCGGCATGGCGC
>CAZTNV010000350.1:2157-4231 GCA_964615535.1 uncultured Mycobacteriaceae bacterium
CGGATGCTGGCGGCGCGGTTCGGCGACGCCCTGGTCGATCACTACACCTATGTTCTGGCCGGCGATGGCTGCCTGATGGAGGGCCTGAACCACGAGGCGATCAGCCTGGCCGGGCATCTGGCGCTGAACAAGCTGATCGTGCTGTTCGACGACAACCAGTCGTCGATCGACGGCCCGACCAGCATGACCATTTCCGAGGATACGCTGGCCCGGTTCCGCGCCAGCGGCTGGGCGGCGTCGCGGGTCAACGGCCACGATCCGATCGCGATCGGCGCGGCGATCGCCGCGGCGCGTGAAAGCGACCGGCCGACCCTGATCGCCTGCCGCACCATCATCGGCTATGGCGCGCCGAACAAGGGCGGTACCGTGGCGACCCATGGCGCGCCGCTGGGCAAGGACGAGGCCGGCGCCACCCGGGCCAATCTGAACTGGCCCTACGAGCCGTTCTTCGTTCCGAGCCAGACCGTGGCGTATTGGCGCAAGGCCGGCGCGCGCTCGATCGGCGTGCGCGAGGCCTGGGAAAAGCGGCTGGCCGCGGCCGATGCCGAGACCCGGCGGACCTGGGAGATCATGCAGACCGGCGAACTGCCGGCCGGCCTTGACGACTCGATCGTCCAGTTGAAGGCCCGGTTGACCGACCAGAAGCCGAAATGGGCGACCCGCCGGGCCAGCCAGGAAGCGCTGGACATGCTGACTCCGCTGGTGCCGCTGATGATCGGCGGCTCGGCCGACTTGACCGGCTCGAACAACACCAAGACGGCGGCGACGCTGCCGGTGACCGCGGCCAATTACGGCGGGCGCTATCTGCATTACGGCATCCGCGAGCACGCCATGGCATCGGTGATGAACGGGATCGCGCTGCACAACGGCTTCATCCCGTATGGCGGCAGCTTTCTGATCTTCGCCGATTACTGCCGGCCGGGCATACGCATGTCGGCGCTGATGAAGCTGCGGGTGATCTATGTGATGACCCACGATTCGATCGGGCTGGGCGAGGACGGTCCTACCCACCAGCCGGTCGAGCAGATCGCCAGCCTGCGCACCATCCCCAATCTCGACGTGTTCCGCCCGGCCGATGCGGTCGAGGTGGCGGAATGCTGGGCGCTCGCCCTGGCCAACTTCAAACGGCCCTCGGTGATGGTGCTGACCCGCCAGACCGTGCCGCATGTCCGGACCACCCACACCGCGGAGAATTTGTGCGCGCGTGGCGCCTATGTGCTGGCCGAGGCGCCGGACGGGCGGGCACGCGACGTCACGCTGCTGGCGACCGGCTCGGAGGTGGCGCTGGCGCTTGACGCGCGCGAACAGCTTGCGGCGGAGGGCATCCACGCGGCGGTGGTTTCCATGCCGTGCTGGGAGCGGTTCGAGCAGCAGCCCGCCGAGTACCGCGCGGCGGTGCTGGGCACGGCGCCGCGGGCGGCGATCGAGGCCGCGGCACGGTTCGGCTGGACGCGCTACGTCGCCAGCGAGGACGACGTGGTCGGCCTGACCGATTTCGGCGTGTCCGGCCCGGCACCCGAATTGTTCGAACATTTCGGCATCACCGGCAACGGTTTGGCGGCCATCGCTCGGCGCCTGGTTGCGGCCAATCGATCGTCCTAGGATCGCGAGTGCCGATTTCGGCTGGTCATCGACCGTCGCGGCATGGCATCTTTGTGGCAACATCGACTCGCGGGGCGCCGCGCGTGCCGGCATGACCGGAGCGCGGCACGGCGGGCCTTGGATGAAGAAGCGTGGTCGTGGCGGGTCCGCGGCCTGGATCAGGGGAACGGAGGAACGAACGATGGCATTGGTTTCGCTTCGACAACTGCTCGACCATGCGGCGGAGCACGGCTACGGTGTGCCGGCGTTCAACGTCAACAACATGGAAATGGTCACGGCGATCATCCGCGCCGCTGCGAAGACCGATTCGCCGGTGATCCTGCAGGCCAGCCGCGGCGCCCGGTCCTATGCCGGCGACATCATGATCCGCCACCTGATCCTGGGTGCGGCCGAGATGTATCCCGACGTCCCGATCTGCCTGCACCAGGACCACGGCAACAGCCTGGCGACCTGCCTGTCGGCGGTCGCGACC
>CAZTNV010000351.1:0-4167 GCA_964615535.1 uncultured Mycobacteriaceae bacterium
ACGATACCGACGTTATCGGTCTCGAGATTGAGGGCCATGCCCTTGATGCCATTGGGGAATTCGACCATCTCGCCGGCCCGGACCTGGTCCAGGCCGTAGACGCGTGCGACGCCGTCGCCGACCGACAAGACCTGTCCGACCTCGGCGACATCGGCCTCGGTCCCGAAATTGGCGATCTGTTGCTTGATGATCGCGGAAATTTCGGCGGCGCGGATTTCCATCAGGCAAGCCCTTTCATGGCGAGTTGCAGCTTGGTCAGCTTGGTGCGCAGCGATGAATCGACCATGCGCGAACCGACCTTGACGATCATCCCGCCCATCAGCGCGGGATCGACTTTGAGGTTGACCGAGACCTTCGCCCCCAGGACCTGCTTCAGCCGGTCGATCAGGGCGGCGGTCTGTGCGGCGGTCAGCTTGTTGGCCGAGACCACGTCGGCGGTCATTTCGCCGCGGCGGCGCGCCAACTCGCCCAGATAGGCATCAATCATGCCTTCGAGCGCGAACGAACGGCGGTTGGTGGCGACCAGTCCGACGAATTTGCGCGTCAGGTCCGAGACCTCGGCCTGTTCCAGAATCGCCGCCAGGGCCCGGCGCTGCTCGTCGCGGCTGATCACCGGGCTGCGGAGCAGCCGGCGCAGATCGGCGCTGTCTTCGATCAACCCCTTGATCTTGCGGAGATCCTCCGCGACCGGATCGAGCGCGGCGGCCTGGTCGGCCAGTTCGAACAAGGCCGTCGCATAGCGCGAGGCCAGGCCGGATTGTCCTGTTGCTGTGCCTGCCACGTCTGTCCTCGAAATCCTTCGACCGGGTACGGGGCGAGGAGAGCCGGAAACCCGATCGACCAAGCTGGCGCTGAACACCGCAAGGGGCGGGAACCGGTCGCATCCGACGGGAATCGGCCCTCGCGGCGAAGGGTGATCTAACACACGCCGAGCGGCCGTGCAACGCTCTCCGGCAGTGCAGCATGCGACATCGCGGGCAGTGAAAATCAACATTGCCGCTGCCGTGGGCGTGCTGCCCAGCACGGGCACCAACCCATGCATCGGCATGTTCGCGGTTGGCCGGTATGCGGTTTCCGACGATACGAAAGGGGAGTCCGCATCGCGTCGGCCAAGGGAATGCAACGCATTCTGTGCGCAGAAACCCGGCACGGCTGCAAATTCGTGCAGCCATTCAGGGGATGATGGAGCTATGGTTGCAACCATCATCCTTCAGCGGGCCAACCGACCCATGCAGCCATCCTCGTGCATCCGGGCACGCATCGGCCCGCCCGTCGTGTTCATGTTCGAGGTTGGGGCCGGGCAGGCAATGCCGATGCTCACCCAGGACCTGCTGACGCGATCGTGCCCGCCGCCCCAGACCGAGTCGCTGCCCGACGGCCATCATTGTCGCAGAGTGGTACCGGTCGAGCCGCATGTTCATGTCTGGCAGGTTTCGGCAGAGGCAGCAGCACCCGGTCCGGATCTGGGCGACTGCCTGCGCCGCTGCACCGTCGGGCAGTTCGACATCGTGCTCCTCGGCATCGCGGGTGCCTCGGGCGTTCTTCTCGGATCGAGGATCAGGCCTTATCCGCGGGGCGGGTTGAACGGATCCAGCGGTGGAACTTCGATTGCTTCGGAGTATTTTCGAAGAGTGTTGCCCCAACAGCTCAATCATCCTTGGTGGGCGCCTACGATACGAAATCCCTTGGCCAGAACGCGCATTCTCGGTGCCGTGATCGGCCGCTGGATACCGTTTGTCGGATGGGGATTGCTCATTTCGGATGCAGTCCTGATCACCCAGTGCGTCAGCCGATGCCTGGACGGGGAGCAGTCGGCGCCGGATCGAATGCCGCCGGGGTCCTGAGCAGGAGCCGGATCATGCCGTTGCCGGACCCGGCAAGCGAAGACCAGGATCGGTTCGATCGCATCTGCCGCCTGCTCGACCGCCATGTCGGCCGCCTGGACCGGCGGGGACGACCGGTGACCCGGGAGACCCGGCTGGAGCAGGATTGCGGACTGACCGGCGACGATGCCCGGGAATTCCTGGAGGCGTTCAAGAGCGCGTTCGATGTCGATTTCAGCGATTTCCGCTTCTGCGACTATTTCGGTCCCGAGGGGTTCGGCCTGGATTTCGGCGTGGCGGGGCTGGTCCGATGGCTGCGGGGCGAACCGAAGAAGTTTCCGGGGATTCCGGTGACCATCGGTCACCTGATCCGGATCGCGACGCTGAAGCGCTGGGACCCGGCGATCCTGCTGGCCGATCGCGAGGCGACCCGCGACCGGCGCTGACCGGCGCCGGTCGAACCCTGCAACGCGGACTTGCCCGCGATCGCATTGCCCGCCCGAGAGCCTGTCCGGAAAGGTCACGTGGATGGGCATGGGCGTCGCAGCATGAGGCGGATGGAGGCGAGGCGCAGAAAGGCTGGTCCCTGGCGGTTGAGCTTCTCCCAATCCTTGGCGAGGCGGCGGCAGCGGTCGAGCCGCGCGAAGGTCCGCTCTTGAGAGCGGCCAGGCTTGCCGATCCATGTCCCTGAAAGGGTTCAAGGGCCAGCCAGCCGCACGGCTCGGCTGAGACGGGGCCGCCCCTACCCCGCCCGGTCTGCCGGCACGACGAAGCTGTCCATCACGCGCTTTTCGCCGGCGCTGTCGAAATCGATGGTCAGCTTGTCGTGGTCGATGGCGCGGATGGTGCCGTAGCCGAACTTCTGGTGGAACACCCGGTCGCCGCGGCCGAAGGGCTGGGCCGGGCGGGGGCGCGCGGGAACCTCGCAGGCGCGACCGTCGATCACCGGCGGGGCGCTGCGCTGCGCCGGGCGGCCGGCGCCCGGCCGCCCGAAGCCGGTGGGGCGAAACGCCGGGGCCGACCGCGCCTCGGCCATGCCGCCATCGGCTCCGCGGCCGAAGCCCATGCCGCCGAAGCCCGTGCCGTCCGCCGTCGCCCCGCCGCCCATGCCCAGGCCGGGATCGCCGGTGACCTCGATATGGGCGGGCGGCAATTCGGCCAGGAAGCGCGACGGCACGGTGGTCTGCCACAGCCCGTGGACCCGGCGGTTGGCGGCGCTGACCACGGTGGCGCTGCGCTTGGCGCGGGTCAGGCCGACATAGGCCAGACGGCGCTCCTCCTCCAGCCCGGCGATGCCGGTCTCGTCCATGGTGCGCTGGCTGGGAAACAGCCCGTCCTCCCAGCCGGGCAGGAAGACATGGGCGAATTCCAGCCCCTTGGCGGCGTGCAGCGTCATCAGCGAGAGCTGGTCGCCGCCCTTGGCCTCGTTGTCCATGACCAGCCCGACATGCTCCAGGAAACCCTGCAGGTCGTCGAACTCCGCCATGGCGTCGATCAGCTCCTTCAGGTTGTCCAGCCGGCCCGGCGCCTCGGCCGATTTGTCGGCCTGCCACATCGCGGTGTAGCCGGATTCGTCCAGCACCATCCGGGCCAGATCGGGGTGCGGGCGCGTGTCGACCAGGGCGCGCCAGCGGTCGAAATCGCTCAGCAGGGCGCGCAGCGCGGTGCGCGCCCGGGGCTTGATCTCGTCGGTCTCGACCAGCCGCCAGGCCGCCTCGGTCATCGGAATGGCGGCCGCACGCCCGGCGCGGTGGATCAGTTGCACGGTGGCGTCGCCCAGCCCGCGCTTCGGCACGTTGACGATGCGCTCGAAGGCCAGATCATCGGCCGGCTGCACGATCACCCGCAGATAGGCCAGGGCGTCGCGGATCTCCTGCCGCTCGTAGAAGCGCGGGCCGCCGACCACGCGGTAGGGCAGGCCCAGCGTGATGAACCGCTCCTCGAAGGCGCGCATCTGGAAGCCGGCGCGGACCAGCACGGCAATCTCGGCCAGGGCAGTGCGCTTGCGGTGCAGCGCCTCGATCGCCTCGCCGATCCAACGCGCCTCGTCGTCGCCGTCCCACACCGCGCGCACCGTCACCGGATCGCCGCCATCGGCCGTGGTGTAGAGCGTCTTGCCCAGCCGGCTGCGGTTGTGCGCGATCAGCCCCGCGGCACAGCCCAGGATATGCGAGGTCGAGCGGTAGTTCTCCTCCAGCCGGATCACCTTGGCGCCCGGAAAATCCGACTCGAACCGCAGGATGTTGCCGACTTCCGCGCCGCGCCAGCCATAGATCGACTGGTCGTCGTCGCCGACGCAGCAGATGTTGGGCGGCGCCGAATATCTGCCTTCCCTTGCGCTCAC
>CAZTNV010000352.1:0-1359 GCA_964615535.1 uncultured Mycobacteriaceae bacterium
TGCGCGATCTCCGGCGCGGTCGGCACCTTCGCCAACATCGATCCGCGGGTCGAGGCGCATGTCGCGGCCAGGCTTGGCCTCGCGCCGGAGCCGATTTCCACCCAGATCATCCCGCGCGACCGGCATGCCATGTTCTTCGCCACCCTGGGCGTGATCGCCGGTTCGATCGAGAACCTGGCCACCGAGATCCGCCATCTCCAGCGCACCGAGCTGCGCGAGGCGGAGGAGTATTTCGCGCCGGGCCAGAAGGGCTCCTCGGCCATGCCGCACAAGCGCAACCCGGTGCTCAGCGAAAATCTGACCGGGCTGGCCCGGCTGATCCGTGGGGCGGTGGTGCCGGCGCTGGAAAACGTCACGCTGTGGCACGAGCGCGACATCTCCCATTCCGCGGTCGAGCGGGTGATCGCTCCCGATGCCACGATCGCGCTGGATTTCGCGCTCGCCCGGCTGACCGGGGTGATCGACCGTCTGATCGTCTATCCCGAGGCGATGGCGGCCAATCTGAACCGCCTGGGCGGGGTGATCCAGTCCCAGCGCGTGCTGCTCGCCCTGACCCAGGCCGGCATGAGCCGAGAGCAGGCCTATGAAACGGTGCAGCGCCATGCCATGCGCGCCTGGCATGGCGAGGGGCCGTTTCTCGACCTGATGACGGCCGATCCGGCAGTCACGCAGATTTTACCGGCCGATCGGCTGGCGCAATTGTTCGATCTTGCATTCCATTCAAAGTATGTGGACTATATCTTTGCCCGAGTGTTCGGCGAGCCCTGACCGGGGCGGCGCGCCAAGCGTTCCGATCTGCTGGGGCCGGATTGCCGGCAGCCGAGAAGGCCGGCTCTGGCGCGAGGGTTGCACGATCCCCCGAAAATGGCATCCCTTGCGCGAAAGGAATTGCAGAATGGGACACCTGACCCCCGTGCAGAGCCCGGAACTGTGGCATAATGCGGCCGGCAATCTCATGATGCGACTGGGTGGTCGAACCGTGAACCTGAGCCGCTGGCTGGACCGGTGCTACCCGTCCCTGCTGGCGCTCCAGCAGCTACGCCGCTATCAGGCGGAAGATCTGGTGTGAAGTGAAAGCGGGCGCCGGCGCGTCCGCGAGCCTCAGGCGTCGGACCCGAGGCCGAAGAACTCGCGGATGCGCCGGAGCAGAGATCCCGCCGGCTCGGCGTCGGTCATCAGTTCGGAACCCAGGCGGTGGCGCTCGGACAGGGCCAGATTGGCCTGCTGGCGCTCGTGCAGAATGCGGCCCAGCGCCGTGGCCAGATCCGGCGAGCGTTGCAGGATCGGGCGCAGATTGTCGCGGGTGACCTCGAACACCGTGGCCTCGGTTTCGGCGCGAACCGTGGCGATGCAACGGTC
>CAZTNV010000352.1:1369-4166 GCA_964615535.1 uncultured Mycobacteriaceae bacterium
GGTCAGCATCGACATTTCACCGATGACGTCGCCCGGCTGCAGCGTACCCAGGATGCGGTCCTCCGGTCCCTGGCCGACTCGCAGCAAACCCTCGATCAGGATATAGAGCGATCCGCCCTCGGCGCCCTCGCGCACCAGTTCGGTGCCGGGCGGCACCCGCAACACCTTGGCGCAGCCGGCCAGATGGGCGATGTCGGCGTCGTCCAGCGGCCCCAGCAGGGCGACATTGCGCAGCAGGTCCGGCCGGTCGATTCCCGGCCGGGACTCGGCGGCTCGCCGCCGCGCCACCGTGATGTCCTGGCGGCCATGGGGGATCGCGATGCCGGCCAGCCGGATGTGATGGTGAATGCTGGCCGCCACCGCATCGCGGCAATCGACATCGTCAGCGTAGTCGGCCACCCAATAGCGCACCAGATACGCGATGCCGCGCTCCCCGAAGCCGTCGATCCTGACATCCGGCTGGGGCAGGGGCAGGACGCCGGCCGCACCCCGCACCGCCGCCAGCAGCACCCGCCGCGCCCGATCGACCGGCACGTCGAAATCCAGGCAGACCGGAACCTGCGCCCGGTAGAATCGCTGCGGCGCGCTGTAGTTGTTGATCCGGCGTGCGGCGATCATGCCGTTGGGCAGCACCACCGTGATCTGGTGCTTGGTCACCAGCCGGGTGGCGCGCCAGTTGATCTCGACGACCTGGCCGATCACCCGGTCCTCGGTCTCGATCCAGTCGCCGATATGGTAGGGCGCCTCGGAGTTGAGCGCGATGCCCGAAAATATGTCCGAAATAATATCGCGGAGCGCGAATCCCAGGATCGCCACCATGACGCCTGAGGTTGCCAGCAGGCCGGCCACCGGCTGGTCGAACACGTAATAGACGATGCAGATGCCGGCGATCACGAACAGCAGGCCGGTGATCAGGTCGATCAGCAGGCGCGGCATCTTGCGGCCGGAGCGCGCCATGCTGCGGGCCATCATCAGATCGGCGATGCGGGCGGCCAGCCAGGCCAGGGCCAGCCAGCTCAGCGCCTCCAGCACGATCCGCCCGGCCTGAAGATCCAGAACCCAGAGCGACCCGCCCAGCCACCCGATCAGGGACTCCCAGTAGGTTTCGGCCAGCATGGTCGCGACGGCGATCAGGGCCGGCCAGATCAGGCGTTGGGCATTGCGGGCATCCATCAGCTCGGCATCCTCGCGCGATCGATCGAAACGTCAAGCCTCAGTGCGCGCGGCGGCCCGGCGCGCCGGGCCTGACCTCCGGCACGCTTGATCGGCCGGCCGGCCGGCCCAATGTTCCCGCAATGGATCAGGACTCCACAGGGATGACGCCGCCGCCACGGGTGGCGCTGGTCACCGGCGCCGCGAAGCGGATCGGCCGGGCCATCGCGGTCGATCTGGCACGCGATGGCTGGGCGGTCGCGGTCCATTACCATCGTTCGGCCGAGGCTGCGGCGGCCGTGGTGGCGGAAATCGCCGCCGCGGGCGGGCGGGCGGCGGCGGGGCGGGCCGATCTCGGGGCCGAGGCCGAAGCCGCCGCCCTGCTGCCCGCGGCCGAGGCGGCGCTGGGTCCGGTTATGCTTCTGATCAATAACGCATCGACCTTTGAACCCGATACAATCATCGATGCTTCTCGGCAAAGCTGGGACCATCACATCGAAACCAATTTGCGTGCCCCGGTTGTCCTGATCCAGGAGTTCGCCCGGCGACTCCCGGCAGAATATTCCGGAAATGTGATCAATCTTCTCGATCAGCGGGTTTGGAATTTGACGCCGTATTTCATGTCCTATACGGTCAGCAAGTCGGCGCTGTGGGCGCTCACGCAAAGTCTGGGATTGGCGTTGGCGCCCCGGATTCGGGTCAATGGCATCGGACCCGGACCGACCCTGAGGAATCCACGCCAGACCGAGGAGCAGTTCGAGCGGCAATGGCGCAGCGTGCCGTTGCAGCGGCCGACCGATCCGGCAGAGATCTGCCGCGCCGTGCGGTTCATTCTGGAGACGCCGGCCATGACCGGGCAGATGATCGCCCTGGATGGGGGGGAACATCTGGGTTGGGCGCAGGCGACCCGTGGCGTGGTGGTCACGGAGTAATTCTTAAGTATGCCATGCTGGATAGGCGGTTCCGCCCTGCCTGCAAGGTTCGGTGGTTGACATACCGTTAACAGCATCCGCGGCGCCTGCGGAATCCTCCCGCGGACCCGTTTCCGACCAAGCGTTCCGGAACTTTTGCACAGGCCAAGACGTTTTCGTGACAATCCCCGAAGGGCGCCGATAACCCCTGGGTGCAGGCAATTGCTTTTGAGTTGACATTTTTTTTGTTATGTTTGACAAGGGCTTAGATGGTTGCCTGATTTTTGGGCAAGAACGGGAAAGCGGCTGCCCGCCGCGAGTCGCAGGGCTGTGCGGGGAACTTATCGACACAGTTATCCACAGGAATCGTGGATATCGAATTTATGTCGCAGGACCAACAATTCGATTGAAAAGACCACCTTCTCACTCGCGCTCGACGAATTTTGGAGAACCCTAAAGAATCGTTGCCATGAGCGGAGCCAGCGACATTCCGCCCAATGGGGTAGGCCTTCCGGCCGAGCCGTCCCGCCGGCGACCGGCCGGCGGACTGGCCCAGGGCGTCGAGGTCATCCAGGGCCACCTGAAAACGCTGCCCAACGCATCCGGCGTCTATCGCATGCTCGATGCCGCGGGCGATGCGCTTTATGTCGGCAAGGCCAAAAACCTGAAGAAGCGGGTCGCCAGCTATGCCCAGACCGGCCGGCAGCCGACCCGCCTCCTGCGCATGATCGCCG
>CAZTNV010000353.1:0-4150 GCA_964615535.1 uncultured Mycobacteriaceae bacterium
TTCCGGGTGGCCGAAGAACCAGAACAGATGCTGGTAGAGCACCGGGTCGCCGCCACCCGCCGGATCGAAGAATGTCGTGGCGAAATTCCGGTCCGTGAGCAGCATGGTGATCGCGCCGGCGAACACCGGCAGCGACAGCAGCAGCAGGAACGCCGTGATGAGCACCGACCAGGCGAACAGCGGCATCTTGTGCAGCGTCATGCCCGGTGCGCGCATGTTGAAGATCGTGGTGATGAAATTCGCCGCACCGAGGATCGACGAGGCCCCGGCCAGATGGAGGGCGAAAATCGCCATGTCCACCGAGGGGCCGGACTGTCCGAGCGCTGAAGACAGGGGCGGGTAGATGGTCCATCCGGTGCCCGCCCCCTGGCCGACGAAGGCCGAGCCGAGCAGCAGCAGGAACGCCGGAACAAGCAGCCAGAACGAGATGTTGTTCAGCCGCGGGAAGGCCATATCGGGCGCACCGATCATCAGCGGCACGAACCAGTTTCCGAAGCCGCCGATCATTGCCGGCATGACGACGAAGAACACCATGATCAGGCCGTGTGCGGTGATGTAGACGTTCCACACTTGGCCATCGGCCACCACGTCCATGCCCGGGTTCTGCAGCTCGGCGCGCATCAGCACCGAGAACAGGCCGCCGATCAGCCCGGCAATCACCGAGAAGATCAGGTAAAGGGTGCCGATATCTTTGTGATTGGTCGAGTACAACCATCGCGCCACGAAGCCGGGCTTGTGATCGTGATGGTCATGCGCATGATCGTGCGCGTCAACGGGATGACCCATGGGTGCTGCCTCTGGCGTTGGCAAATGCCTAGTTTACTGGGGCGTGGACCGAATTCAATGCTGCGACGGAGGCACGGGTGCCACAGACGCAGGCGCGATCAGGGCAGTCTGCTCGGGTGCCGGCTCGCTCTCGGCCGGCGGCGGCGACACCGACAGCAGCCGGGGCGGCGTCTCGAGGGTTTGGCCGGCGGTCTGTTCCTGCACCCACTGATTGAAAGCCTCGCGGCTGACGGCACGGATCTCGATCGGCATGAACGCGTGATTGATGCCGCACAGTTCCGAGCACTGCCCGTAATAGGTTCCTTCGCGATCGATTCTGACCCAGGTTTCATTCATCCGGCCGGGCACCGCATCGCGCTTGAGGCCGAAAGCCGGGATTGCCCAGCTATGCAGAACATCGCCGGCGGTGACCAGGATCTGGATGTCGGTATCGACCGGCAGAACCACCGGGTTATCGACCGAAAGCAGCCGCACCTGATCCGGCTGAAGGTCGGCGTCCTGGACCATGTTGCTGGCGAACTCCGGGATCTGCTGATCCGGATACTCGTAGCCCCAGTACCACTGATATCCGCGCACGACCAGCGTCATCTCCGGGTTCTCGGCGCGGTCGATGAAGTACAGCAGCCGGAACGACGGGATGGCGATGACCAGCAGGATCAGCACCGGCACGACCGTCCATACCACTTCGATCAAGGTATTGTGGGCGGTGCGGGAAGGGGTCGGGTTGCGCTTGGCGTTGAAGCGCACCATCACGTAAATCAGAAGTCCGAGTACGAACAGCGTGATGACCGTGATGACAACAAGCAGAAGGTTGTGGAAATCCTCCATCATCGCCTTCTGCGGCGAGGCAGCCTCCTGCAGCCCCAGTTGCCAGTCGGCCGGTGCGCCCGCGAAAGCGGCACCGATGGTCCCGAGCATGAACAGAGCAGCAATGGCAAGGATCTTATTCGGTCTCATTCGCAACGCTCTTCCCTGAATGCCAATCCATAGCCGGGCTCGGCCCGATCGATTCCGGCGGGACATGCATGACGCGTGCCCGCATTGGACGCGCGGGGTTATAACCATTCGACCCCTGTTGGAAAAGTGCAAATACGGTTCGTTAACGGCTTAAAACCCCACGGCATCGTCGGGAATGGGAAATACACTAAGCCATCGGTGATTCACAACGACCGCTCTGTCGCGCCCCGGAGCGCAAATCGTCGCATGATAATAGTACGCCGGTGGCTTTGCGGTGATTAGAAAGATAGGCTATCGAATGACTGGCCCAAGACGGCAGCGACGCCGCAGCCTTGCCCCATTGGGTCGGGATCGCCATCCTATTGACAGTCGGATTTGAAGCGGTGCGACCGGCGGCGGCCGCCCTGGCCATCCCGTTGAACTTTGCCGCGATTGCGGCTCATTCACTGTTGCGGAGTTGATCGATGACCGCCCTGGCCATCACCGATGATCTGTTTTTCGTCCGCGCCGGCCTCGATCGGGGACATCTGGATCGCATGATCCAGGCGGGCCTGCGGGGCGCCGATGATGGCGAACTCTATCTGGAGTATTGCCAGTCCGAGAGCCTGGCGTGGGATGATGGGCGGCTGAAAAGCGCCAGTTTCGATACCACCCAGGGCTTCGGCCTGCGCTCGATCGCCGGCGAGGCGACCGGCTTCTGTCATGCCTCGGACGTGTCCGAGGCGGCGATTCGCCGTGCGGTGGACACCGTGCAGGCGGTCCATGCCGGTCATGGCGGCACTCTGGCGCTGGCGCCCGCGGGCACCAATCGGCAGATCTATACCGATGCCAACCCGCTCGCACAGGTCGCATTCGAGGCCAAAGTAGATTTGTTGCAACGGATCGATGCGCATGCCCGGTCGCGCGATCCGCGGGTGCGGCAGGTGATGTGCTCGCTGAGCGGCGAATGGCAGGCGGTGCGAATCCTGCGCGGCGACGGCAGCCACGCCGCCGATATCCGGCCGCTGGTCCAACTCCATGTGGCGGTGATGGTCGGCGACGGCGACCGGCAGGAAACCGGCAGTCACGGCACCGGCGGCCGGGTCGGCTATGACGGCCTGTGCGATCCGGCGACCTGGCAGGCGGCGGTCGAGGAGGCATTGCGCCAGGCCCTGATCAAGCTCGAATCAGTGCCGGCACCGGCCGGAGAGATGACCGTGGTGCTCGGCCCCGGCTGGCCCGGCATATTGCTGCACGAGGCGATCGGCCATGGGCTGGAGGGCGATTTCCACCGCAAGAAGACCTCCGCCTTTACCAGCCTGATGGGCCAGCGAATCGCCGCACCCGGCGTCACCGTGATCGACGACGGCACCATCGCCGATCGCCGCGGCAGCCTGACGGTCGACGACGAGGGCACGCCGGCGCAATCCACCGTGCTGATCGAGGACGGCATTCTGGTCGGGCTGATGCAGGACCGGATGAATGCCCGCCTGATGGGCGCCGCCCCGACCGGCAACGGCCGCCGCCAGAGCTATGCCCACCATCCGCTGCCGCGCATGACCAACACCCTGATGACCAATGGCCGGTATGATCCGAGGGAAATCATCGCCTCGGTCGACAAGGGCCTGTTCGCGGTGAATTTCGGCGGCGGGCAGGTGGATATCACCAATGGCAAGTTCGTGTTCTCGGCCTCCGAAGCCTATCTGATCGAGGGCGGCAAGATCGGCGCGCCGGTCAAGGGCGCCACGCTGATCGGCAACGGGCCGGACGCGCTGACCAGGGTCAGCATGGTCGGCAACGACTTGGCGCTCGACCCCGGCATCGGCACCTGCGGCAAGGACGGCCAGGGCGTCCCGGTCGGCGTCGGCCAGCCCACGCTGCGAATCGACGGCCTGACCGTGGGGGGGACCGCGGCGTGAGGGGCAGTCTTGGCGTCGTGCTGTCGGCCACGACGCAGGCGGATTGGGGCGCAAGGATCGGCGGTGGCGGCTCTATGCTAACGGACGACCGGTGCCGCCCCGTCGGCAATTCCGAGAGCCGCACCGGTGTTGTCTTGTGATGCGCCAAGCGACTGATGAGACGCGGTGGCTTGACCAGCCTATTGGCTGATGGGCGTTATTGAAACCGTCCCGGCCCTAGCGAAAGGGTACGGTTTCGCAACAAAAATAGCCAGTCCATAACGAAATTTTTAGAATAATGCCAGACCTTGTCCAAATAAATGAAGTATTGAGGTAATATGATGGTTGATGTAGTGCGGAAAGACATAAACAAAGCGGAAGCAGCAAGGCGTCAGATTGAAACCGCAATTACGCTCTTTTTTCTTAACGGAGATGCCGTATCAGTTCATGTTCTAGCCAGTTCAGCAAGAATCATCCTGTATCCCTATCCAGCTAATGCAGGTGCTGCAACCGAACCGGATCGGCGCCGC
>CAZTNV010000354.1:0-3630 GCA_964615535.1 uncultured Mycobacteriaceae bacterium
CATGTTCTCGAACTTGTCGGCCAGTTCGATTTCCTTGGCGACGGTCACGCCGTCCTTGGTGATCCGCGGCGCGCCGAAGCTCTTGTCGAGCACCACATTGCGGCCCTTGGGGCCCAGAGTCACCTTCACGGCATCGGCCAGGATGTCGACGCCGTGCAGCATGCGCGGGCGGGCGGCGGCGCTGAACTTCACGTCCTTCGCAGCCATGGCTGAGTTCCGCACCTCGATGACTGGTTGATCAATGACGGGCCGAGTGCCGCGGGTCCGATCACGCGGCTCTGGCCGCGGCGCCGGCCGGCTCGACGATGCCGAGGATGTCCGATTCCTTCATGATCAGCAGGTCCTCGCCATCCATCTTGACCTCGGTGCCCGACCATTTGCCGAACAGGATGCGGTCGCCCGCCTTGACGTCCAGCGCCACCAGCTCGCCCCGATCGTCGCGGGCGCCGGGGCCGACGGCGATGACTTCGCCTTCCTGGGGCTTTTCCTTGGCCGTGTCGGGAATGATGATGCCGCCCTTGGTCTTCTCGTCCTGTTGGACGCGGCGCACCAGGACGCGGTCATGCAGGGGTCTGAAGCCCATCGCTCAACCTCCTCATGCGTTGCAATGCTTGAGTCTCGCTCGAACGGATCCGACTGGGTCGATGATTTGGCAGTCGTCATGGCCGACTGCCAACGACGCCGAGATATGAATCCGGCCGGCTCTCGTCAAGAGCCGATCAGACGCCGGACGGCCTGAGATGGAGCGGGCGGAGATGGAGCGCGCAAGGCGGGGAGGGGCCGGGCGGTTCCGGTTGCCGGGCGATTCGCCTCGGGCAACTGGGGACCGGAGCTGGCGATCGAACCGGGAAACCGGGCGGATCGGGAAATTGGGCCGATCCAACAAAAAGGCCGGACGGCGGAAGATCCGCCGACCGGCCGGGCATTCAGGCCGCGGCCGGCAGGGCAGCGCTGTTGAAGCTGCCGGCAGCGTTTCTCACCGCCTTCTGAAGCTTGTTGAAGGCGGCGACTTCAATCTGGCGCACCCGCTCGCGCGTGACGCCGTAGTGACGGCCGAGGTCCTCCAGGGTCACCGGATTGTCCTTCAGCCGGCGCTCGATGATGATGTGGCGTTCGCGGTCGTTGAGGACCTTCATGGCCTCATTCAACAGCCCGCGGCGCCAGACCCGCTCGTCGGCATCGGCCACCATCGACTCGGGATTGGGCGAGTCGTCGGTCAGCATGTCCTGCCATTCCCGGTCGGACTCCTCGTCGCCGCTGGTCGCGTTCAACGACCAGTCGCCCGACGCCAGCCGACGGTTCATGTCGACCACTTCGGTTTCGGCGACGCCCAGCTCCGTCGCGATCGAGGTGACCGTGGCCGGCGACAGATCGCCCTCCTCCAGCTCCTGCATCTGGCCCTTCAGCCGGCGCAGGTTGAAGAACAGCTTTTTCTGTGCCGCCGTGGTGCCGAGCTTCACCAGCGACCAGTTGTGCAGGATGTATTCCTGGATCGCCGCCCTGATCCACCACTGGGCATAGGTTGCGAAGCGGAACCCGCGCTCGGGGTCGAACTTCTCGACCGCCTGCATCAGGCCGACATTGCCTTCGGCAAGCAGATCCTCGAGCGGCAGGCCGTAGCCGCTGAAGCCGCGCGAGATCTTCACGACGAAGCGCAAATGGCTGCCGGCCAGCCGCCGTGCGGCCTCCGGGTCCCGGCGATCGCGCCAGGCCCGCGACAGATCCCGTTCTTCCTCCGCGGCCAGCATCGGAAACTTGCGGATCTCGGCGAGGTAACGCGACAAGGTATCGTCAAACATGATCGGTGAACCGTTCAACTCCTTTCCCTCCCCGTTTTTTATAACGGCGTCTTTCATAACGATGACATCGAGCCATCAGGTTCCTTCGCCGCGGCAAGTCCGGGCCGGGCGGCCGATGTCGCTTCCATGACAGTCAATACGATTGGCCGCGACCAGCCGATGACTCGTCGTGAAAATTCATCGAGCAGCTATGAATGGTCGAGAGGCGTGGCCGACCGTTTCAGCGCCCCGACAGCAAAAGCCGCCGGAAACGCGCTCCCGGCGGCTATCCGCTTCCTCTCCATTGCTCGCCGCGGCGTGCGCTGCGGTATTCGAGCCGTGGTCCCCGCACCGGACTGCGGAGGCGCTCCCGTGGTCGGCCTATCGGCCTTTCACGTCCTGTGGACCCCTCGGTCCACGACATTTATATGGCAGACAGCCCCCATACTTCAAGGGGGCTGGTGGGGTTGTCAAGAGATCAATTAGCCGGATGCCGGCGGGCCGCCGCGCCCGGACCCCTTCGGCGCGAGGCGAGTTTGCGAGGGGCCGACCTATCGCGCGGTGAAGCCGCCGTCGATCACCAGCTCGGCACCGGTCATGTAGCCGGAATCATCGGAGGCGAGAAACAGCACCGCCTTGGCCACGTCGATCGGATCGCCGAAGCGGCGCAGCGGATGCATCTGGGCCAGCGTCTTGCGCACCCGCTCCTCGTCGCCGGTGTGCGACAGGCGGGTATAGCCGGCCATCACCTCGTCCGCCATGTCGGTCTCGATGAAGGTCGGGTAGACCCCGTTGACCCGGATGGGATAGCGCAGATCGGCGCATTCCAGCGCCGCCGAGCGGGTGAAGGCGCGCACGCCGCCCTTGGTCATCGAATAGGCGGTCGAGAACGCCATGCCGACCAGGGCGGAGATCGACGACATGTTGACGATCGAGCCGGTAACGCCGTCGGGGAAGCCGGTCGCCCGCATCGCCCGGATGCCGTGGCGGGTGCCGAGAAACACGCCGTCCAGATTGGTGGTGGCGATGCCCCGCCATTCCTCCAGCGTCATCGCCTCCAGCTTCTGCTGGAGGAACACCCCGGCATTGTTGACCAGGATGTGCAGCCCGCCATGGCGATCGACGATGTCGTCGATCGCCCGCACCCAGTCGGCCTCGGCGGTCACGTCGAGCGGCATGAAGTCCGCCCGGCCGCCGTCGCGCGCGATCTGCGCGACCAGCTCGCGGCCCAGCGCTTCCTGGCGGCCGGTCGCCACCACGGTTGCCCCGGCACGGGCCAGCAGCCGGGCGCAGGCCGCCCCGATTCCGCGCGTCGCCCCGCTGACCAGCGCCACCTTGCCATCGACGCGATTCATGTCGAGCCTCCTGCGGTGACCGGTTCGCCGGCCCGAACAGGCGACGGCCCCCACCCCGCTCCTCGCAGGGTGGGGGCCGCGCCCCGGCTTGCCGTCGATGATGACCTTGTAACGATGACCTTATGCCGACGTCATTCCGCCGCGGGCTTGGCGGTCTGGGCGTAGCCGACGGTCTTCAGGGCGGTTTCGATCTCGTTCAGAATGGCGGGATCGTCGATCGTCGCCGGCATCTTGAACTCGGTGCTGTCGGCGATCTTCTTCATGGTGCCGCGCAGCACCTTGCCCGACCGGGTCTTGGGCAGGCGATCGATCACGACGCAGGTCTTGAACGCCGCCACCGCGCCGATCTGGTCGCGGACCATGGCGACGCATTCCTTCAGCACCTGCTCGTGCGGCTTCTTGACGCCGTTCTTGAGCACCACGAAGCCGAGCGGCAGCTCGCCCTTGAGCTCGTCGGCGGCACCGATCACCGCGCATTCCGCCACATCGGGATGGGC
>CAZTNV010000354.1:3640-4147 GCA_964615535.1 uncultured Mycobacteriaceae bacterium
GGATGGGCCGAGAGGATCTCTTCCATCGCGCCGGTGGACAGGCGGTGGCCGGCGACGTTGATCACGTCGTCGATCCGGGTCATGACGTGGACGTAGCCGTCCTCGTCCAGGAACCCGGCATCGCCGGTCAGGTAGTAGCCCGGATACTCGTCGAAATACGCTTTCCGGCAGCGGTCGTCGGCATTCCAGATGGTCAGCAGCGTGCCCGGAGGCATCGGCAGCCTGGCGACCAGCGAGCCGATGTCGCCCGGCTTGACGTCGTGGCCGTCGGGGCCGACCGAGTGCATGTCCCAGCCGAAGCCCGGCTTGCAGGCCGAACCGTACTTGACCGGGAACAGCTCGGTGCCGAGCGGGTTGCCGGCGATCACCCAGCCGGTCTCGGTCTGCCACCAGTGGTCGATCACCGGAACCTTCAGATTGGTCTCGGCCCATTTGATCGTGTCGGGGTCCGACCGCTCGCCGGCCAGGAACAGGGCCCGGTAATGCGACAGGTCGTACTTCTTCATG
>CAZTNV010000355.1:0-4139 GCA_964615535.1 uncultured Mycobacteriaceae bacterium
GACAGGATCATGGTGTTGATCGCCACCGACTTGCCCGAGCCGGTGGTGCCGGCGACCAGCAGATGCGGCATGCGGGCCAGATCGGCCATGATCGGATGACCGCCGATGTCCTTGCCGAGCACCAGGGTCAGCCGCCCGCCATCCTTCTCGAAGGCCTTGGAGGCGAGCAGCTCGCGCAGATAGACGATTTCCCGCCCGGTGTTGGGCAGCTCGATGCCGATGACGTTGCGCCCCGGCACCACGGCGACGCGCACCGAGACCGCGCTCATCGAGCGGGCGATGTCGTCGGCCAGTCCGATCACCCGGCTGGATTTGGTGCCCGGCGCCGGCTCCAGCTCGTACAGCGTGACCACCGGACCGGGATTGACCCGGACGATCTCGCCGCGCACCCCGAAATCCGCCAGCACGCCTTCCAGGGCGACGGCGTTGTCGCGCAGCACGTCCTCGGTCATCGCCGGCGGACGTTTGGACTCGTCGGGCAGGCGGAGCAGGTCGAGCGGCGGCAGGACATAGGCCTCGGCCGCCGGCTCCTCCGCCGCAGCCGGCTGGACCGCGCCGCGCCTGCCCGCGACCGGTGCGCCGCCCCTGGACGGCTGATCGCCGCGCCCGGCCGGACGCCGCTCCGGTTCGGCACCGTCCTGTCCCGTGGCCGGCAGCCGGGCCGGCATGACCACCGCCGGGGGCGTCCGCGCGCCGGGCCGGTCCGGCGGCGCGGAGACCGGGGCCGCGGAGACCGGGGCCGCGGCCGCCGCGCCGGCCGACAAGGTCGGCATCAGCCGCTCCATGGCGGGCGCGCGGCGGGCCAGGGCGGCGCGGATGCCGGACAGCCTGATCCGAATGCCGGCCAAGACCGGCAGGGTCCGGGCCGATGCCGCGCCGGCCCATTGCCCTGCCCGGCCGCTCAGGGCCGCGATCCGCCGGCCGATCCCGCGCCACTCGCCCAGGGTCAGGCCGAGCGCCACGACCACTGCCCCGGCGGTCAGGGCGCCGGCCACCAGCGTGATGCCGGCGACGCCCAGCGCCTCGCCCCAGGACGCCATCGGATCGCCGACCCCGCCCAGCAGCAGAGCGCCGAACGCGCCGCCCATCGACCGCACGCCGTGCCACACCGGAAAGGCCGGCAGCGGCGCCAGCGCCAGCGCGGCCAGCGGCAGGGCGGCGATCAGGCCGAGCAGGCGCAGCGACCGCCGGCCGATCGTGCCGTGGCGGACCAGCCGCCAGCCCCACACCATCGGCACCAGGGCGAGCAGGAAGGCCGCGGCGCCCAGCAACTGGATCAGCAGATCGGCCGGGTGCGAGCCCAGCCGCCCGAGCAGGTTGAACGGCTCGGCATTGCCGCCCGCGGTGTTCCAGGACGGATCGGCGGGATCGTAGCTGATCAGCGCCAGCAGCAGCCCCAGGGCCACGGCGAACAGCGCCAGCCCGGCGATCTCGCCCAGCCGCCGGCGCAGGACATCGGCCAGCCCGGCCGGCAGGAAACCGGGCGGGTCCGCGGCGGCATCGGCGCGGACGATGGCAGGAGTGCTGGAACGCGCCATGGGTCTAGCTCCCGGGCTGGAGGTGGCGCGGCGCGGTTGGCGGTGCGGCCGGCGCAAGCGTGGCGACGATCCGGTCGAAGGCATCGGCGACGATCTCGCTGTCATGGACGATGGCGACCCGGATGCGGTCCCGGCCGTGATTGAACCCGTCGGGACCCGGCCGGGTCAGATAGGCGCCGGGCAGCACGCGGATACCCTGCTCGACCCACAGGCGCCGGGCCGCCGCTTCGCCGTCGCCGGTCTTCAGCCACAGAAAGAAGCCGCCCGGCGGCCGGGCGAAGCCCAGGCGCCGGTCCGCGGGACGGCCGGCCAGAACGCGCTCGATCGCGTCGAACTTGGCGCGGTAGAGCGCCCGGTTGGCCTCGACATGGGCGTCGTCCGACCACAGCGCGGCCGCCGCGGCCTGGACCGGCAGCGGCATGCCGGCCGCGGCGTAACTGCGGAGCCGCCGGAACGGTTCGATCAGCGCCGGATCGCCCGCGACGAACCCGGCGCGCAGGCCGGCCGCGTTGGACCGCTTCGACAGCGAATGGAACACCAGCAGCCGGTCCAGCTCGCCGCCGGCCGCCTCCAGCGCACCGGGCGGCGGCGCCCGGTCGTAGATCTCCGAATAGCATTCATCGACCGCCAGTACGAAACGGTGGCGCCGCGCCAACCCGATCAGGCGATGGAGACAGGCAAGGTCGGCGACCGCGCCCTGCGGATTGGCCGGGCTGCACAGATAGACCAGGGCGGTGCGGTCGAGCAGGCCGGAGGCGGCCTGACGCTGCTCCAGGGCATCGAGATCGGGCAGACCGCCGGTGGCATCGGTGGCATCCAGGAACACCGGATCGGCCCCGGCCATCACCGCCGCGCCCTCGTAGACGGCGTAGAACGGGTTGGGCAGGCAGACCGCCGGCACCCGGCCGGCCTTGCGCTCGGGCACCACCAGCAGGGCAAGTTGAAACAGCGCCTCCCGCGTGCCCGAAACCGGCAGGACGGCATGCGCCGGGTCGATCAGCGACGGGGGCAGGCGGAACCGGCGCGTCAGCCAGCCGGCCATGGCCTCGCGCAGGGCGGCGGTGCCGTTGAGCGGCGGATAGCGGTTCCACGACTCGGCATTGCGCCGCAGGGACTCTTCGAGCAGGGCCGGCGCGGGATGCTGCGGCTCGCCCAGCGCCAGGTTGAGCGCCGCCGCGCCCGGCCGCGATTCGGGCGGTCCGAGCAGGCGGGCCAGCCGCGTAAACAGATAGTCCGCCAGACGCTGCATGCGGTCGTTCAGCATGGCCGGCCGATCAGTGGGAGCGATGAGTCCGACTCCAGTGTATCCCGACCGGTCTCGATACGCAATCTCGGAGGCGGGTAAAGAGTCAAGGGAATCATTGTTTTCCATTGGAAAGCTGAGGCGGCGCCGCAGCCGTTCCGGGGGCCTGGGGGAGCGGGCGCCGACGGGCTGGGCGGCCGTCTCGGCCCGGCCCGGCGGACCGGGCGCGCCGGCGCCGCGTGCCGGCAAATGGTGCGGTCGCGCGGCGTCGTCCGGGTCCTTGGCGACAAGTCGAGGGAAGAAATCTTTGTGACATTGGGCTCGCCGCCGTGGCGAGTCCGGGCCGTCGACTTGCGGGTGCGCGCCGTTCTCCGGCCCCCGTGACAGATCGCGTAGCCAAATGCCCCGGGCCGGGCGGTGAAGACCGGCCGGCCCGGCTGCGGATTGCTCGGGCGTGGCCGGCCATCCTTGCCGATTCTGGAGCGTCATGGCCGCGAGATCAGCCTCGGTCTTGTTGAAACTGCCTCGTCACGCATCGCTCCATCCCGGGGTCTTGCGCCGGGTCTTGCGTTCCGAAAGCTCCGACTTCCTGCTACGTCTTTTTGCCTATGCGTTTACCAAAACTTAAGTCTGAGCACCTAGGCTGCGCCAGAAATCACGGGTTTGCCGCCAAAAGATCAAAAATAACGCCATAGGGAAAAGGGTTTTTCCGAAGTGTCTGTGGCGGGAGTCGGCCACATCCCAGTCAGGAGCGTTCAGCTATGCGCCTTTCGTTAAGGCATAATCTCCAGGTGCGGGTGATGGTTCTGATCGGAACCATCATCACGGTCATCATCGCGGGCCAGACGGCGCTCCGGCTGAATGACGAGTTCAGCACGATCCGCTCCTCCCTGGAGGACCAGGCCACTCTCCTGGGTGAAATCCAGGCCATGGCCGTGGCCGATGTGCTGTGGGACATGAACACGATCCAGCTTGCCGCCAGCCTGGAATCGCTGCGGAACGATTCGAACTTCGCCGGGGGCCGCATCACCGACGATCGCGGCGAGGTGGTCGCCTCGGTCGACAGCGAAGCGACCGGGGATACCGTCGATGTCGTTCGGCCGGTGATGCGCGACGGCCGCCAGATCGGGACCGTCGTGGTCCGCCTGTCGACGGCGCGGATGGAAGAGCAGATCCGGGGATCGATGATGTCCGCCGGGTTCAATTTCGCGGTACTGCTGATCGGCGTGCTGGGCGTTCTCTACTTTGCCACGAGAATGATTTTCGGTCCGCTCGACCGCATGCGGAAGGTCATGGAGCGGCTGGCGGCGGATGACGTCGAGGCGGTGGTGCCGGCGCTCGACCGCCACGACCAGATC
>CAZTNV010000356.1:0-4091 GCA_964615535.1 uncultured Mycobacteriaceae bacterium
AGCTCGCGCGGGATCGCCGCCATGTTGATCGCGACGAACGGGCCGCCCCGGCGCTTGCCGTAATCGTGCAGCGCGCGCGCCACCAGCTCCTTGCCGGTACCGCTCTCGCCGGTGATCATCACCGTCAGATCGGTGCCCATCAGCCGGGCCAGCACCCGGTAGATGTCCTGCATCGCGGGCGACCGCCCGATCAGCGGCAACTGCTCATCCGCGTCGGCCAGCTCGTCCGGACTTGGCGCGACCGGCGGCCGCGGCGAGGTCAGCGCACGCTCCACCATGCCGATCAGCTCCTTCAGGTCGAAGGGCTTGGGCAGGTATTCGAAGGCGCCGCGTTCGGCGGCCTTGACCGCCGTCAGCAGGGTGTTCTGGGCGCTCATCACGATGACTCTAAGATCCGGCCGCAACCGCTTGATCCTGGGGACCAGATCCAGCCCGTTCTCATCCGGCATGACAACATCGGTGATGACCAGATCGCCGTCGCCGTCATGCACCCAGCGCCACAGCGTGGCGGCATTGCCGGTGGTCCGCACGTCGTAGCCGAGCCGGCCGAGCGCCTGGGTCAGCACGGTCCGGATGCTGCGGTCGTCATCCGCGATAAGGATGGTCGACGGAGCTTTCATGGTCATTCGGCTCCGGCGAGATGGCTGCCGGGTTCGGCATGGATCGGCAGCGAGACCGTGAAGGTGGTGCGCCTGGGCCGGCTGTCGAAACCGATCACGCCGCCGTGATCGCCCACGATCTTGGCGACCAGCGCCAGCCCCAGACCGCTGCCGTTTTTCTTGGTGGTCACGAAGGGATCGAACAGATGGGTCTGGAGATCCTCGGGGATCCCCGGGCCATTGTCCTGGACGCTGATCGCCAGCGGCAGGTGAACCCGGCTGCTGGTGCCCTGGACCGCCAGCCGGACGCCGCGCTGATAGGCGGTCGACAGCAGGATCTCGCCGTTCTCCGGCGGCACGGCCTCGGCGGCATTCTTGACCAGATTGAGGAAGACCTGCACGAGCTGGTCACGGTCGCCGACCACCGGCGGCAGCGACGGATCGTAGCGCTCGACGAACCGGACATGCCGGCCGAAGCCGGTCTGCGCCACTTTGCGGACGTGTTCCAGCACGCTGTGAATGTTGATCGGGCCGCGCTCGATCCGGCGGTGGTCGGAGAACACCTCCATCCGGTCGACCAGCTTCACGATCCGGTCGGCCTCGTCGCAGATCAGCCGGGTCAGCTCGCGGTCCTGCTCGCTGGCGCCCTGTTCCAGCAGTTGCGCCGCGCCGCGAATGCCCGAGAGCGGATTCTTGACCTCGTGCGCCAGCATCGCCGCCATCGCCGTGACCGAACGCGCCGCATTCCGATGGGTCAACTGATTGTCGATCCGGCGGGCAATCGAGACCTCGTGGAACGTCACCACCACCTGCCGCGGCGGATCGCCCATCGGTCCCGCGGTGACCGTGACGACGTGACGGCCGATCCGCGGAGTCTCGAGCGGCACGCCGTATTCCGACATGCTGCGGTTCTGGGCCATCACCTGATCGATCAGCGACAGCACCGGGCTGTCGGCCGGCAGGAATTCGGCCAGAGGATGGCCGAGCAGCGCGGCCTCGCCGGACTCGAAGAATTGTTGCGCCTCGAAATTGACGAACCGGACCACCCGGCCGGTGTCGAGCACCAGCACCGGCGCCGGAAGCGCGTTAAGAATGCCGTGGGGATCGATTTCCGGGAGGCGCAACGGGCGCCGCAGAACATTGGGGGTGATGCGAACCATCAGGCGGCCAGACCATCGGAAAGGGGAACGGGAGATGCAGCCAGAAAATGCTCTCGGATGAGATCGATCACCTTGGCCGGGCGATCCTCTCGGTTGACCGCGCCCAGAAAGGCGTCGCCCCGCGGCAGCGGCCGGGCGTACCAGCCGAGATGCTTGCGCATGACCGCGACGCCGCTGGCGGTGCCGTAGTGTCGCAAGGTCGCGTCGTAATGATCCATCATGATGATGCCACGATCATATAGTGAAGGCTCAACTGGCTGTCTCCCGTTCTTCAGGTATTCTCTAAGCTGGCCCGGCAGCCAGGGGCGGCCCCGGACGGCGCGGCCGACCATCACCCCGTCGGCGCCGCTCTCGGTCAGGCAGCGGTCCATCTCGGCCGGCCCGGCTATGTCGCCATTGGCGATCACCGGCACCGCGACGGCACGCTTGACCTCGCCGATGAATGCCCAATCCGCAATACCCTCAAAGCCTTGGCGGCGGGTCCTGCCATGGACCGTGATCATGCGGATGCCGCAGTCCTCGGCGATCGCCGCTAGGCGCGGTGCGTTACGCTCGGCCTCGTCCCAGCCGGTGCGCATCTTGACCGTCACCGGAATGGCGACCGCCGCGACCACCGCCGCCATGATCCGGGCCGCCAGCCCCTCCTCGCGCATCAGTGCCGAACCGCACAGCTTGCCCACCACCTTCTTGACCGGGCAGCCGAAATTGATGTCTATGATGGCTGCACCGCGGTCGGCCGCCAGCCGCGCGGCGTCCGCCATGATCGCCGGGTCGTGCCCAGCCAGTTGCACCGCCATCGGCAGCCCATCGCGGGCATCCTCGAACGCCCGCCGCGCCGATGCCGCCCGGCGGAGCAGTTCGCGGCTCGCGATCATTTCCGAGACCACCAGCCCACCGCCCAGGCGGCGAACCAAACCGCGAAACGGCAGGTCGGTAATGCCCGCCAATGGCGCCAGAATCACTGGCGCGGACAGTTCGATCGTACCGAGATGAATGCCCATCTGCTAGGCACTTGCCCATAATGCCAACATTTTGGGCACAATACCGAACTCATCGGCGATTTCAAGCGCGATCTGTAGGCAATATGCCGAAGAGGACGGCGCCTGTCCAGGCTCTCGCCCTCGGTCATGGGCAGCCGGCGTTTGCGCCAGCCGGCAGAGTCGCCACGCTTGGCGGGGACGCGGCGAAGGCGTAGTGTCCGGCGCGATCTTCTCAGCCCGGCCCATTGCCATCATGACCGACTGCATGGCGCTGATCGTCGCGGCCGGCAGCGGCCAGCGCTTCGGCGGCGACGTTCCCAAGCAATACCGCGACCTCGCCGGCAAGCCGGTGATCCGGCGCACCGTCGAGGCGTTTCTCGGCCATCCGGCGATTCGCGGCGTGCGGGTGGTGATCAACCCCGATCATCGCGGGCTCTACGATCGGGCGCTGGCCGGGCTCGGTCTGCCCGAGCCGGTGGCCGGCGGGGCCATGCGGCACGACTCGGCCCGGCACGGGCTGGAGGCGCTGGCCGCCGAGCCCCCTGCCCCGGCCTTCGCACTGATCCACGATGCCGCCCGGCCGCTGATCGATGCGGCGACCATCGGCCGGGTGCGGGCCGCACTCGATCGCGGACCTGCGGCCATCGCCGCCTTGCCGGTCACCGACACGCTGAAACGCGCCGTCGGGGATCGCTGCGGCGACACCGTCGACCGGGCCGGATTGTGGCGGGCCCAGACGCCGCAGGGGTTTCGTTTCGAGGCCATTCTGGCGGCGCATCGCGCCATTCTGTCGGTCGCGGATGGCGGCGCCGGTCTGACCGACGATGCGGCGGTGGCGGAGCGCGCCGGTCTGCCGGTCGAGCTGGTGGCGGGGACCGAGGAGAACCTGAAGGTGACGACCGAGGACGATCTGGCGCGGGCGGCGCGCCTGCTGGGCTTCGAAGCGACGGAGGTCCGGGTCGGCAACGGCTTCGACGTGCACCGCTTCTCCCCGGCCGGCGCCGCCGACGCGGTCATGCTGTGCGGCGTGGCGGTTGCCCATGACCGCGGGCTGGAAGGCCATTCCGATGCCGATGTCGGCCTGCACGCGCTGACCGATGCGCTGCTCGGGGCGATCGGGGCCGGCGATATCGGTCTGCATTTCCCCCCCAGCGACCCGCAATGGCGCGGCGCGGATTCCGCGCGGTTTCTCAGCCATGCCGCGGGCCTGGTGGCGCGGCGCGGCGGCCGGATCAGCCAGATCGACGTGACCCTGATCTGCGAACGCCCCAGGATCGGCCCCCATCGCGGCGCGATGGTCGCGCGGCTGGCCGGGCTGCTCGACCTGCCGGCCGATCGGGTCAGCGTCAAGG
>CAZTNV010000357.1:0-4078 GCA_964615535.1 uncultured Mycobacteriaceae bacterium
GCGGCGCCGATCCGGTTCGGTTGCAGCACCTGCATTAGCTGGATAGGGAAACGGTTTCGAAACCGCCGATTCGGGGCTCGCGGTTCAGCCGTCCGCCGACTCGCCGATCCTGCCGGAACGATCTGCCGCCGGCTCGGGGCGAAAATCGACCACCAATCGGCCGCCCTGCGGGGTCACCACCACACCGCCGACCTGAACCGGATGCACAGGAGCAACCGGGGCCAATGGAACGCTCGGCCCCGAGTCATGGGCCCGTCCTGCCGGCAGATCGATGTCGGTGCTGCCGGGAGGCCCGCCGCTACCGGTGCCGGCCGCGAGGGCGGCACCGCTGCTCGCCTTCGATACGGCGTCGCCCGAGTCGCCCGCCACGACGAGTTCGAGACGGGATACTGGACCGGCGACCGGTTCATCGGTGGTACCGGTCACCGTGATCGCGGCGGCGATCAGACGGGGAGCGGCGCCCTGCAGATCCCAGTAGATGAAGTCGACCTGGCGCGACTCGCCTGCATCGAGGTCGCGGAAATCATGGCCCGGCGAAAAGCCGACCGTACCGTCGTCCCGCTCCGTAAGCATGCCTTCGACCGGGTGCTCGACCGGCACGAATTTCGCGTTCCGGTCCCGGCCCATGAGGCCTGCTGAGCGATTTCGGCCCTGAGTTGCGCGGCTCACCATGGTCGAGCCATCTTGAAGAGCTGCCCGGCGTGCTTGAACCTGCTGTGCGTCTTTGTACAATGCCGGCCTTGGCAAGCCTATGCTAATGAGTGGGTCAAGATCAGGCCACCCGGCGCTTGCACCCGGCAACCCCCAGCCTCGGCGCGGACGACAGCATGTGAAGAATTGAAAACCGGCAACACAGCCGGAAACGTTAGCGTGCCCAAGGAAATAATTAGTTGCCTAAAGAACCCCCGGTACTGCGGCAGTACTGTAGTGCAATCCGGATTGTGCTATCGGTGCCGGCACCGGGTCGGCAGGGTGGATCGCAAGTCCGTTGACGCAGTTGATGTCAGAAAGGATCTGGCCTTGCCAATCGCGAAATCCGGGCAAAGCGGCGGTGGCCCTGTCGAGCCGCAGATAAAGGACGGAAACATGACCGAGAAGACCACCCAGCCCTACGAACTCAATCGGGCGCTGCGGGACACTCTGGCACTGGTGCTGGCCGGGGGGCGCGGCACCCGGCTGATGCATCTGACCGAGCACGAGGCCAAGCCGGCGGTGCCGTTCGGCGGCAAATTCCGCATTGTCGACTTTCCGTTGTCGAATTGCATCAACTCGGGCATTCGACGGGTCAGCGTGCTGACCCAGTACAAGGCCCACACGCTGATTCATCACATCCAGCGCGGCTGGGGGTTCTTCCGCGCCGAGGATCTCGGGCGCGCCGAACTCAACGAGTTCGTCGAGCTGTGGCCGGCCCAGCAGCAGATCTCCGAAGATAGCTGGTATGTCGGCACCGCCGACGCGGTGTACCAGAACCTGCGCACGATCGGCCGGCATGCTCCTGAATTCGTCCTGGTTCTGGCCGGCGATCATGTCTACAAGCAGGATTATGGCAAGATGCTGGCTCACCACATCGAGCGCGGCGCCGAAGCGACGGTCGCCTGCGTCGAGGTGGAACGCATGTCGGCGACCGGGTTCGGCGTGGTCGGCGTCGATGAGCAGAACAACATCACCACGTTCGTCGAGAAACCCAAGGACCCGCCGGCGATCCCCGGCAAGCCCGACCGGGCCTATGCCAGCATGGGCATTTATCTCTTCAACACCAGTTTCCTGAACGAACTGCTCAAGCTCGACTCCGAAAACCCGAATTCCTCGCATGATTTCGGCAAGGATATCGTGCCCCACATCATCGAGCATCACAGTGCGCTGGCCCATGATTTCGGCGGCAGCGCGGTCAAGATGTCGGGGTCGAAGGAGCCCTATTGGCGCGACGTCGGCACCGTCGATGCCTATTGGGAAGCCAATATCGACCTGACCACGGTGACGCCGCAGCTCGACCTGTACGACGAGGATTGGCCGATCTGGACCTATCAGGTGCAGCGGCCCTCGGCCAAGTTCGTGTTCGACAACGACCAGCGCCGCGGCATGGCGGCCGATTCGCTGGTCTCGGCGGGCTGCATCATTTCCGGTGCGGTGGTGCGGCGGTCCTGCCTGTTCAACAATGTCCGGGTCAATTCCTATTCGCTGGTCGAGGACTCGGTGGTGTTGCCGGACTGCGACATCGGCCGTCATTGCAGCCTGAAAAAAGTGATCATCGACAGTGATTGCCGCGTGCCGGAAGGGCTGGTGGTCGGCGAAGACGCGGCGGAGGACGCCCGCCGCTTCTATCGCACTGACAAGGGTGTCACGCTGATCACCCAGGACATGATCGACCAGCTCAAGAAGTAGGCCCGATCAGGCAACGGGGATGCCGGGTAGCGGGCCGGGGCGACGTTCCCGGCATCCCCGGCCCCGGCATCCCCGGCCCCGGCATCCTCGGCCCTGGCGTCTCCGGCTACCGTTCGCCCGGACTTTGGGCGTGGGCATATTGCACGGCGGGCGCCGCGGGCCAAATTGAGAGGCGCGGCGGCGCCCCACGGAGACTGCCGATCCCGGACCTTCGCCCGGGGGCGTTCGCCTGAGACTCGATTCCCTGACTCCACGCAAGGCTGACCGACCATGCCGGACTTCGACAAGCAGCACGCGAAATACCAGCGCGACCAGGAACTCCTGTTCAAGATCCAGAACCGGCGCAACAAGCTGCTCGGCCTGTGGCTGGCCAAGCAGATGAACCTGGCCGATGACGAGCGCGAGGCCTATGCGCGCACCGTGGTGGCTGCGGATTTCGAAAAGCCGGGCGACGACGACGTGCTGGACAAGGTGATGGCGGATATCGGCGCTCGCGGGCTGTCCCTGTCGCGCTCCGAAATTCGTCAGCAGATGGATGAACTGATGGTGACCGCGCGCCACCAGATCGAGGACGAGGCCGAAAAGGTCCGGGAAGCCTGACCCGGCCATCCTCCCCCGCCCCTTTCGGCAGGCACGCAACAGCGAATTGTCCGCGGCCGGTATTCGTTGGAGATCAAGCGCCGAGGGCGGGTCCGGTCCCCGATCCGCCTTCGGATGAGCTTTGCAACCACCGGGACTGGATGTTTTCGCTTTCCATTTTTTGCCTTTTCCCCCGGAACCGCTACGGAACCAGAATTCCAGAATTCTAAGGCGCGTACGACAGGTTCTCAAGGAATGTTGCTGGGCAACCGAGAGTCCCTTTCCTGAATACCTGAACAAGGTCTTCCTTTTCTCTCTGGCCAAGTTACTTTCAACCTATCATATATTGATCGTTAATTCCTGGCAGAAAGCCGTCTGAACCCTCATCCGCTGGACGGGAACATCGCCGCTCGAGGCGGCGTTCTTTGTCTGTCCATAGTTCATAGGAGGGAGACAGGCATGTCTTACCGCACATTGCGCGCACTACTGGTTGCCGGCGCCAGCATCACGGCCTTGGCGGCCTCCGATGTCGCCATTGCGCAACAGCAGCAGGGTCAGCAGGCGCAAGGCCGGCAGCAATGCCAGCAGGAGTTGACAAACCTGCAACGGGATTCCGAGCGGGCAGAGTTGCCGCAACAGCAACAGCGGGAATTCACACGGCAGATGGAAAGCGCTCGTGTGATGCAGCGCGAGGGCAACGAGCAGGGCTGCATGGAAATCGTCGCAGACCTGCGCGAGATGGTGCCGGAGCAGCAGGGTCAGCAGCAGCAGGGCGGTCAGCAGGATCAGCAGGCGGAACTGACGGTCCGGCGGCCCGACCCACAGGTCACGGTCCAACAGCCAGCGCCCGACGTGACCGTGCAGCAGCCCGAGCCGCAGGTCACGGTCCGGCAGCCGGAGCCGGAAATCATCGTCCAGCAGCCGCCGCCACAGGTCACGGTTCGCCAGCCGGAGCCGGAGGTTTCGGTACAGCAACCCCAGCCGCAGGTGCAGGTCGAACAGGCTGAGCCACAGGTCACGGTGCAGCAGCCCGAGCCCGAGGTCACGGTTCGGGAGACCGAGCTGCGTATTCCGAGGCAAAGCGGCCAGCGATTCCGAGGCAAGGCGGGCAGTGATT
>CAZTNV010000358.1:0-4069 GCA_964615535.1 uncultured Mycobacteriaceae bacterium
TGGTCAGGATCAGGCGATAGCCCTTGGCCGCCGCCACGAAGGCCAGCGCGATGCCGGTATTGCCCGAGGTCGGCTCGACCAGGACGGTGTCCGGCCCGATCTTGCCCTCGGCCTCCAGCGCCTCGATCATCGCCAGCCCGATGCGGTCCTTGACGCTCGACAGCGGATTGAAAAACTCCAGCTTGCACAGGATATCGGCCTGGACGCCGTATTCGGCCTGCAGCCGCTTGACCCGCACCAGCGGGGTGGCCCCGATCGTCTCCAGAATCGAATTGTAAATACGGCCCCGGAACTCCGGTTGCGGGGTCTGGTCAATTTCGGCGACGGCCATATCACACTCCCTATGCGTTAAAAGGCAGGTTTCACATTACCTGCCTTGGATTTAAGTGGCCCGGCCGCCGATTTAAATGGAAAAATCGGGATTGCTCCCGATGTCGCGCTCGATTCCCGCGTCCTGGGCGCGGCGGCACAGGTCGTCGATGGTAATTTCATCCAGCCGCCCCATGCAATCCTCGTAAAGCTCCTGCCACAGCGGGCGCACGATGCGCAGGCCCAGTTCCGAACCGGTGGGGTCCGCCACCGGGTCCGGCGCCTGCTCCATCAACCGGACCACCCGCACGATCTCGCCCAGCGTGATGCGCCGCCGCTCGCGCGCCAGCCGATAACCGCCCCGCGGCCCGCGGACTCCCGCCAGAATGCCGTCGCGCACCAGATGCTGCAGCACCTGCTCCAGATAGCGCCGCGGAATCCCCTGGCGGCGGGTGATCTCAGTGCTTTGCACCGGCAGCTCTGCGGCATTGTAGGCGATGTCCAGCACCGCCTCGATCGCAAACAGCAGCTTTTTCGACAGGCGGAACATCCCTAGTCTCTCCCCGGCGCCGCCGGTTGCGCCGGCATGCCGCCGGTCGAGCCGAACCCGCCGCCGCCCCGGCCCGAGGCGGGCAGCGCGGCCCGTTCATCCCACGCCACCACGGCATGTGCCGCGACCACCATTTGCGCGACCCGCATGCCGCGGGTCACGACCACCGGCTGCTGCCCCAGATTGACCAGGATCACCCCGATCTCGCCGCGGTAATCCGCATCGATCGTGCCCGGGCTGTTCAGCACGGTCAGCCCGTGCTCCAGAGCAAGGCCCGAGCGCGGCCTGATCTGGGCCTCCAACCCCGGCGGCAGGGCCAGCACCAGACCGGTCGGGATCAGCGCCCGCTCGCCCGGCGCGATCCGGCGATCCTCCGCCACCGCCGCCAGCAGATCCATGCCCGCGGCCTGTGCGCTGGCATAGGCCGGCAGCGGCAGATCGGCGGCATGGGGCAGCCGAAGGATCGGCACGGTCAGCGCCGTCATGCCCGGTCGTCCGCCGGCCGCCGGGCCGCCGGAGCCGGCACCCCGGCGGCAAAATGCCCGGCGATGGCGGCGGCCAGCCGGTCGCCGACCGCCGCCTTGCCCAGCCGCGGCCAGTCTTCGACCACATCGGGCCGGTCGCGGCGGAGCAGCCGGATGGCGTTTTCCGCGCCGCCGAAGGTGCCCGAGGCCGGGGAGACATCATTGGCCAGAATCCAGTCGCAGCCCTTGCGCAGCAGCTTGGCGCGGGCATGCTCGACCACCTTCTCGGTTTCCGCGGCAAACCCCACCACCAGCGGCGGCCGACGCGGCCCGGCCTCGCTCAGGGTCGCCAGAATGTCCGGGTTCTCGGCCAGCACCAGAGTCGGCGGCCCGCCCGCCCCCTTCTTGAGCTTTTGCGGCGCGCTGTCGGCGACCCGCCAGTCGGCCACCGCGGCGGCGCATACCGCGATATCGACGGGCAGCGCCGCCCGGCACGCCGCCAGCATCTCGCGCGCGGTGGTCACGTGCACCGCGGTGACGCCGGGCGGATCGGGCTCGCGGGTCGGACCGGTGACCAGCACGGTGGCGCAGCCCAGCCGGGCCAGGGCCGCCGCGATGGCATGCCCCTGCTTGCCGGACGACCGGTTGGCGATGTACCGCACCGGATCGATTGGTTCGTGGGTCGGGCCGGAGGTCACGATCGCCCGCATTCCGGCCAGCGATCCGGCCGCCCCTGCGGCGTCCCCGACGCCCGCCGCAAAGAAAGCCTCGATCGCGGCGACGATCTCCAGCGGCTCGGCCATGCGCCCCGGCCCGAACTCGTTGCACGCCATGGCACCCTCGTTCGGGCCGACGGCCCTCACGCCGCGCGATTGCAGCAGCGCCAGATTGGCCTGGGTCGCCGCATGCTGCCACATCCGCACGTTCATCGCCGGGGCCACCAGCACCGGCTTGTCGGTGGCGAGCAGCACCGTCGCGGCCAGATCGTCGGCCATTCCGGCCGCCATCCGCGCCAGCAGATTGGCCGAGACCGGCGCCACCACCAGCAGATCCGCGGCGCGGCTGAGCTGGATATGGCCCATCTCCGCCTCGTCGGTCAGCGAGAAGACGTCGCGATACACCTTGTCCTCGGACAGCGCCGAGACCGACAGCGGCGTGACGAACTGTTCCCCGCCGCGGGTCAGCACGCACCGCACCCTGGCGCCGCGCTCCTTGAGCCGGCGGATCAGATCGAGCGATTTGTACGCCGCGATCCCGCCCGAGATGATCAGAAGGATCTGCTTGCCGGACAGCACGGGAGATGCCCCCTTAACCACATGCATCGCTTGTGGAATGACCATAAAGGCCCGGCGGGCGGTATGCAATGGATAATTCGATTTGTGCGGATAAGATGAAGACTCTGAGCGCACAAGTTATTGTTGCTATCTTAACAAAAAATTCTTCTTTTTAGTAATTTATGATGGATTGATCACGTATTATAGTCGTATACTACGTCTTCTATGATGAAGGTTACAATGAAAACTTTGATGCTTTTCGGTGCCGCCGCGTTGCTCGGCGGCTGCGCAACGATTGTCGAGGGCCGGTCGCAAACCGTCACCCTGTTGACGGAACCCGATGGTGCGGCCTGCCATCTCAACCGCGACGGCGAGATCATCGGCGTCGTCAATCCGACTCCCGGTACCGTGACCGTGAGCAAAAGCGCCCAGAACATCGACGTTCGCTGCGAACTGGCCGGCCATCAGGAAGGTTTCGTGGTCATCGACTCCCGGTTTCAGGGCATGACCGCTGGAAACATCCTTTTCGGTGGCGTGATCGGCCTGGGTGTGGATGCCGCGTCGGGCGCCATGCACCACTCTCCCGACCAGATCACGGTGAACCTGCGGCAGGCGGACAGCCCCCCTGCCGCGCCGGCACAGCCATCATCACCCTTGGTGTCCGCGGCCGAACCGGTCCAGACCTCCGCCCTCGCCCGGTCCGACGCCTTGGCTGCATGCCGGGCGGACAGCGATGTCATGACGGCGAACCGTGGCGAATGCACCCGGCCAGGTCGTGCGCCGATCGCCAATTGACCGACGCGATTGGCCGGCGGGCATGGCACCGCGGAGTCCATGGATCTCGCCTATCCCCGCACCGCTTTCCCCGCGCAAAGCCGCCGATCTGCGGCTATAACGGCTGCTGCATGCGCAGACTCTGTCGATGCGCTCTGCGCCCGACGCTTCCTCGATCTAGGTTAGCCTGCGGGCCGTTGCGCGGAGACCAGACGTCGTCAAGGTGAATCGTGGCCGGCGGTACCGGCGATGCCTCGGTCACGTCGACCGACCTCCCTCCCAATTCTGATAGAAGGGGGCCTCATGGCTGATCCCGAAACGGATGGCGGCGCGGCGAACGGCGCCGGGCTGAACGGCACGGGACCGATCCTGGTCACCGGGGTGGCCGGTTTCATCGGCTTTCATCTCGGCCGGCGCCTCCTGGCCGAGGGTCGGGAGGTCATCGGGATCGACAACCTGAACGACTACTACGACCCGGCGCTCAAGGAGGCCCGGCTGGCACTGCTCGAAGGCCGGCCGGGATTCCGGTTCGTCAGGCTCGATCTGGCCGATCGCGACGGCATGGCCGGGCTGTTCGCCGAGCTGCGACCGCCGGTGGTGGTGCATCTGGCGGCCCAGGCCGGGGTGCGCCATTCGATCGAGGCGCCGCGGTCCTATGTCGAGGCAAACCTGATCGGAACATGGGAGGTGCTGGAGGC
>CAZTNV010000359.1:0-4067 GCA_964615535.1 uncultured Mycobacteriaceae bacterium
TGCGGCGCCGATCCGGTTCGGTTGCAGCACCTGCATTAGCTGGATAGGGAAATAGGCATTTCAGCAGCGTCTATTGAGCCTTCGATCTTGAAATATGCTAACATCATAAACGATACAAGCGCGAGCATCCACAACGGCTCTTCTAAAATAAGGCGCCCAAGACAATCCAATAGTGGGTCAACTTGTACATCATTATATTGGGTTGGAGCCAGTCTTAATAAGCCAACAAGAGCGATTACTATAGCAACCAAGCCAATCATCCATTGGCGTCGGCGATTCTTAACATATCTAGAGTCATCGATCTGCTTGACGATAGACGATCGAGCCGAATTGATTGATTGTTCAAGAAACTCTCGATCCAGCACTTTAGAGAATTCGTCGAAAACTATGTCGTTATTCGCCTTCAGGCCTCCGGATTTATCAGGCTGTTGCAGACTATCAGTAACCAGACTCTTGAATGACCGCGCATAAGCGAGCAATCCGATGGAGTCGCTGTAGTCTGCAGGATCTTTCGACCGTTTTAACTGAATTGCTTTCCGAAATAATGACCGCAAAGTTGAATATTGCCAATTCTCTTCCTCTGAATTGTATATATCCAGCAGCGTGTCCGTCGTCGTATCGTGGTGCTGGTGCGTATGGGTTAGATCCTTTATAAAATAGTAACTTTGAGTACAGATGTATTTGCGTAAACGATTGGCGGCTCTTTCATCACTCGGTAAACGAGGTGCAAGCGGGGAAAAAGCGGCCGGCTCATGCATGAAAATTTTCAACATGCCGGCACGATCCAAATCGAAATCCACTCGTGCGTCGCACTGGATCGTCAAATCATCGAGCAGCCTCTTATCCTGAGATCCCTGCAAAAATAAATTTGATAGAGATTCCACACGCTCGCCCTGCTGAAGCTTATCATTCCAAAGTTTCAGCCGCTCCTGCATATCAGCAATTTTTTCAAATGCCGTGGACCCGGCAGAAATCCCCTGATTCTGGATTCTATTCCATTTCGGCGCATCCCTATAGATCAGAACAGATCCGCTAAGAGATGATATCGTAGGAGATTCGCTCTTGCGCTCTCCCTTGGCCCACAGAACAAACCAAAAACGTCCCTTTAGTTTCTTCGCAGCAGAATATACCTTGGACCCAAACATCCACCCAAAAAGACCGGAAGGCAGCGCAGAGTCACTCAAGTCCCTGAATTGACAACATAATATAAGGCGCGTCTGCTCGTTGGTAACATTGCGCGCCGCCACCATAGAACGACTATCACAATCGCCAATCAATCTGAATGCGAGACGGCCTGTGATCGTAGGAATCCATCCCTCATAGCTGACCATTCGCCACCACAACCTAGATAAAGTTCGATCGACTTCAACTTCAGGATGTCACCGGTCAACCGATCTGCGCCGCCCGCCAATCACGGACCGGACTGCTTCATTCGAAAGCCCCACTTGTTCAACCCACTCATTCTTCTCTGTGTCGATTGCCAAACCACATTTTATCCAAAAATCCCTTTGATCGTCGGTCATGGGCGCCAAACGGCCAGTTGCAGCAGTCATTTTATCGCGGGTACGTTCCATGTTCCGCATGTAATTATACTGAGGCGCCCGCGAAATTCGGTTCGCGATGATGAGCAATAAAATGCCGGTTAAGCCTATGACCCCAGCCAATACAACCAAAACTACTCCCATAACCCACGCGCCCCTCTCTTGCATTCTGGCTTTTGATCACCAGTGTTTCGGCTTTAACTCACGATTCCAGTTGCACCAATACGTCGGCACCCGAGCCATAGCCCACGCTGAACCTTCGGCCCCCCGAATCGGACCCCTTCATAGGCTGGGACGGCCGGCAAAGTCAAGTTTGAGGATGACCGCTGAACAAGGTGCGTCAATCCGCCTTATCTGATTGATTTTTCCTCCCCATCGAGACGAGAGCATCTATGCCGGTGTCAAAACCTCCTATACTGATCCTGAGTAAACGCAATATTGCCCTCAGTCAGTGAGTCGCTCCCAAGGATCAGGCCCGATCGAACCAACTTATCCCGATCGGTTTTTCCGAACGTGCCTGCGCACCAGATTTCATAGACCGAACGGACCTTTGAAATCTTGCGCCGCGACGACGTTATCCGAAGCTCAAAGCGCCACCCAGTAAAATCCAGCCAAGGCTTTGCCTCCGTGAACCGGTCATTCGCCGTCTCCGGCCATCGTCATCAGGGTTGCGTTCCCCCCGGCCGCGGTGGTGTCGATCGACAGCGTGCGCTCGGTCGCGAAGCGCGGCAGGTAGTGCGGGCCGCCGGCCTTGGGTCCGGTTCCGGACAGGCCGCGGCCGCCGAACGGCTGCACGCCCACCACCGCGCCGATCATGTTGCGGTTGACATAGGTGTTGCCCACGCCCAGCCGTGCCGCGATCCGCTGCGCGAAGCCGTCGATCCGGCTGTGGATGCCGAGCGTCAGGCCGTACCCGGTCGCCTCGATCGCATCCAGCACCCGGTCGAGCCGGTGCGCCGAATACCGGATCACGTGCAGGATCGGGCCGAAAATCTCGCTCTCGAGCAGGGCCAGACGGTCGAGTTCGAAGGCGCACGGCGCGAAATAGCTGCCGCGCGCGCAGTCCGGCCCCAGCGGCAGGGCGAACAGCTCGCGCGCCTCCCGGCGCATCCGTTCGGCATGGGCAGCCAGGGCGGCGCGGGCCGCCTCGTCGATCACCGGCCCGACATCGGTGGCGAGCAGCGCCGGATCGCCCACCGACAGGGTTTCGGCCGCGCCGCGCAGCATGTCGAGCAGCCGCCCGGCGCTGTCGTCCTGCACGAACAGCACGCGCAGGGCCGAGCAGCGCTGCCCGGCGCTGCGGAACGCGCTGTCCAGCACGTCGACCACCACCTGCTCGGGCAGCGCCGTGGAATCGACGATCATCGCATTCTGCCCGCCGGTCTCGGCGATCAGCGGCACGATCGGGCCGGGCCGCATCGCCAGGGCACGGTTGATCGCCCGCGCCGTTTCCGTCGAGCCGGTGAAGGCCACCCCGGCGAGTCGCGGATCGGCGACCAGCCGCCCGCCCACCGCCGCGCCCGCGCCGGGCAGCAGGTGCAGCACCGCCGGCGGCACCCCCGCCTCATGGAACAGCGCGACCGCGCGGGCGGCGATCAGCGGGGTCTGCTCGGCCGGTTTGGCGATCGCGGCGTTGCCGGCGAGCAGCGCGGCGGCGACCTGACCGGTGAAGATCGCCAGCGGAAAGTTCCACGGGCTGATGCAGGCGAACACCCCGCGCCCGTGCAGTGCCAGGGTGTTCCGCTCCCCGGTCGGTCCGGCCAGCCGGCGCGGCCCGGCGAAACTCTCGCGTGCCCGCGCGGCGTAGTAGCGGCAGAAATCGGCCGCCTCGCGCACTTCGGCCAGGGCGTCGGGCAGGGTCTTGCCGGCCTCGCGCACCGCCATCGCCATCAGGGCGGCGCGGTCGCGCGCGATCAGCTCGGCGGCCCGGTCGAGGATTGCCGCCCGCGCCGCCCCGCCCAGCCCGTCCCAATCGCGCCAGGCGCGGCCGGCGAGATCCAGTGCGCGGTCGATCTCCGCCGCGGACGCCTCGACCACGGTGCCGACCCGGCGGGTGCGGTCGGCCGGATCGGTCACCGGCCGCCCGGCCCCGTCGCCGTCCCTTGACCCACCGACGACCGGTCCCCCGACCATCGGCATGGCAGCCCAAGGCTCGGCCGCCGCCTGCGCCATCGCTTCCAGCGCCGGGCGCAGCGCCGACGGATTGGCGAAATCCAGGCCGCGGGAATTGGCACGATCGGGCCGGTACAGATCGGCCGGCAGCGGGATCTTCGGATGCGGCTTGGGCGTCAGCGCATCGATCCGCATCACCGGGTCGGCCACGATCCGCTCGACCGGCACCGCCATGTCGCGCAGGCGATTGACGAAGCTGCTGTTGGCGCCGTTCTCCAGCAGGCGGCGCACCAGATAGGCCAGCAGGTCCTCATGGCTCCCGACCGGGGCATAGACCCGCACCGGCAGGTCGGGCCCAACGATCTGGTCGTAGAGCGGCTCGCCCATGCCGTGCAGCCGCTGAAACTCGAACCC
>CAZTNV010000360.1:0-1748 GCA_964615535.1 uncultured Mycobacteriaceae bacterium
CGCCCTTGCGCTGGCGCAGGGTCAACACGATCGCGCCGATCATCGCCACCAGCAGGATCAGGCCGGCGGCCTGGAACAGATAGACATACTCGGTGTAGATCAGACGCCCCAGGGCTTCGGTGTTGGTGATGGCTTCGGGCGGCGGAGTCGGGGCGCGGGCCGCCAGTCCGGCGGTCGGCGCGAACACCCAGGCCCCGAACACGAAGACCAGCTCGACCAGCAGAATCAGCCCGACCAGCGCCCCGACCGGGAGATACTGAAGGAATCCCTCGCGCAATTCGCTGAAGTTGATGTCCAGCATCATCACCACGAACAGGAACAGCACCGCCACCGCGCCGACATAGACCACGACCAGGATCATCGCCAGGAACTCCGCCCCCAGCAGAACGAACAGGGCGGCCGCATTGAAAAAGGTCAGGATCAGGAACAGGACCGAATGCACGGGATTGCGCGCGGAAATCACCATCAGCGCCGAGGCGATGGCGATGCCGGCGAACAGATAAAAGGCGAAAGCCTGAACGATCATGCCAACACGCTCCTGTCGAGCGATCGAGAGAGCCGGGCGCCGCGGCGGGCACCCATCCGGACGCGACGACCATTCTCCGGTCAGGCGATCCGCCGCCGGCCACGACGACACCGGACTGCTCCGGAGAAACCCCAACCTTTCTAGCGGTAAGGCGCGTCCATGGCAATGTTCGCCGCGAGTTGCGCCTCCCAGCGATCGCCATTGGCCAGCAGCTTTTCCTTGTTGTAGAACAACTCTTCGCGTGTCTCGGTTGAGAACTCGAAATTCGGGCCCTCGACGATGGCATCCACCGGGCAGGCCTCCTGGCACATGCCGCAATAGATGCATTTGGTCATGTCGATGTCGTAGCGCGTCGTGCGGCGGCTGCCGTCGGCCCGCGGCTCGGCCTCGATGGTGATCGCCAGCGCCGGACAGATCGCCTCGCACAATTTGCAGGCGATGCACCGCTCCTCGCCATTGGGATACCGGCGCAAGGCATGTTCGCCGCGGAACCGCGGGCTGATCGGGTTCTTTTCATAAGGATAGTTCAGCGTCGCCTTCGGCTTGAACATGTAGCTGAAGGTCAGGGCCAAGCCGCTGACCAGTTCGCTCAGCAGAAGGCTCCGCGCCGTGCGGTCGATGAACGCCATGTCGTCTCGGGCCCCTTTTCCCTTACTGGACCGCCTGAGGCAGCCATCCGAACGAGATCAGAACCCCGGCGGTCAGCACCACCCAGAACAGCGAGAACGGCAGGAATACCTTCCAGCCCAGCCGCATCAACTGGTCATAGCGGAACCGGGGCATCGTCGCCCGAATCCAGATGAACACGAACAGGCAGAAGAAAATCTTCAGCAGGAACCATACCGGCCCCGGAATCCAGGTGAACGGCACGAAATCGAAGGGTGGCAGCCAGCCGCCGAGGAACAGGATGGTGGTCATCCCGCTCATCAGGATCATGTTGGCGTATTCGCCCAGGAAGAACATGCCGTAGGTCATGGCCGAATACTCGACCATGAAGCCGCCGGTGATCTCGGACTCGCCCTCGGGCAGGTCGAACGGCGCGCGGTTGGTTTCCGCCAGCGCCGACACGAAGAAGATCACGAACATCGGCAGGTGCGGCAGCCAGTACCATTGCCAGAACCCGCCGGATTGCGACAGCACGATCTGGCTGAGGTTCAGCGACCCGGCGGTCAGCAGCACGGAGATGATGATCAGGCCGATCGACACCTCGTAGGACACCATC
>CAZTNV010000360.1:1758-4029 GCA_964615535.1 uncultured Mycobacteriaceae bacterium
CCGCCGAGAAAGGCGTACTTCGAATTCGACGACCAGCCCGCCATGATGATGCCGTATACGCCCAGCGAGGAGATCGCGAACAGGTAGAGAATGCCGACATTGATATCGGCCACCACCAGCCCCTCGCCGAACGGGATCACCGCCCAGGCCACCAGGCTGAGCAGGAAGGTCAGCATCGGCGCAAGTATGAACACCACCCGGTTGGCGCCGGACGGGATGATCGTTTCCTTGACCAGCAGCTTGAGGCCGTCGGCCATCGGCTGCAGCAGGCCGAACGGCCCGACCACCATCGGCCCCTGCCTGAGCTGCATGGCGCCCATCACCTTGCGTTCGGCATAGGTCAGATAGGCCACGGCGACCAGCAGCGGCACGATGATCACCAGCACCTGGATCACGATCCACAGGGTCGGCCAGGCATATCCGGTCCAGAAGCTATCCATGGGTGCCCGTCTTCCCGCTCCCGGCTTCGCCGGCGCCGCTCCCGGCTTCGCCGGCGCCGAGGATCTCCTCGACGCATTTCGCCATGGTGACCGAGGCGCGGCTGATCGGATCGGTCATGTAGAAATTCCGAACCGGCGACTCGAACGGTGCCGCCTCCAGCTTGCCGCGCACCGTGCCGAACTTGCCCCAGGCCGCCGGCTGAAGCTGGTCGGCCGCGCCGAACAGCGGATTGACCTCGACCAGCCGGCGCCGGACCTCGTGCAGCGAGTCGTAGGGCAGCCGATGCCCGACCGTCTCGCTGAACGCCCGGATGATTTTCCAGTCCTCGCGCGCCTCGCCCGGCGGATAGACCACCAGCCGGGCCTGCTGCACCCGGCCCTCGGTGTTGACGTAGGTCGCGTTCTTCTCGGTATAGGCCGCGCCGGGCAGGACCACATCGGCGCGATGGGCGCCGCGGTCGCCGTGATGGCCCTGATAGATCACGAAGGCCTCGCCGAGCCGGCCGGTATCAATCTCGTCGGCGCCCAGCAGCCAGACCAGCCTGATCTGGCCGTGTTCGGCGCCGTCCAGAATGTCGTCAAGATCGTGCCCGCCCGGCCCCGGCACAAAGCCGAGATCCAGCCCCCCGACCCGCGCGGCGGCGGTATGGAGCACGTTGAAGCCGTTCCAGTCGTCCCGCACCATGCCGAAGGTCTCGGCGACCTTTCGCGCCAGCCCGAGCACCCGTTCGCCATCCGGGCGGATCAGCGCGCCCATGCCGAGGATCAGCATCGGGCGCTCGGCCTTGTCCAGGACGGCGGCGAAATCCAGCTTGCCCCGCGCCAGATCCTCCAGCGCCTGCGGCCCGGTTCCGAGGTGCTGACAGCGGTAGGTCAGGTCGCGCGGCTCGCCGATCAGCCCGATCTTCAGGCCGCTGGCCAGCCAGCGCTTGCGGATGCGGGCATTGACCATGGTCGCTTCCCAGCGCGGGTTCGACCCGACGATCAGGATGGCGTCGGCCTGCTCGATCCCGGCGATGCCGGTGTTGAACAGATAGCTGGCACGCACGGTGGGATCGAGCGCGGCACCGTCCTGCCGGCAGTCCAGATGGGGCGAGCCGAGCGCGGTCATCAGATCCTTCAGCGCCACCATCGACTCGGCGTCGCACAGATCGCCGGCCAGAGCGGCGATCTGCCTGCCCTCCAGCTCCCTGATCCGGGCCGCGATGGCGCCGAACGCCTCCGGCCAACTGGCCGGCCGCAGCCTGCCGTTCTCGCGGAGATAGGGCCGGTCCAGGCGCTGGCGCTTCAGACCGTCATAGGCGAAGCGGGTCTTGTCGTTGATCCACTCTTCGTTGACGGTCTCGTGCAGCCGGGGCAGGATGCGCATCACCTCGGCCCCGCGGGCATCGACCCGGATGTTGCAGCCGACCGCATCCAGCACATCGATCGAATCGATCTTGCGCAACTCCCAGGGCCGCGCGGCGAAGGCGTAGGGCTTGGAGGTCAGCGCACCGACCGGGCAGATGTCGATCATGTTGCCCGACAGCTCGGACGTGATCGCGTGATGCACATAGGTGCCGATCTCCATGTGCTCGCTGCGGCCGGTGGCGCCCAGCTCGGGCACGCCGGCGATCTCGTCGGCGAAGCGGATGCAGCGGGTGCAATGGATGCACCTTGTCATGAAGGTCTTGATCAGCGGCCCGAGATACTTTTCCTTGACGGCGCGCTTGCCTTCGGAGAACCGGCCGCGGTCGAAGCCATAGGCCATCGCCTGATCCTGCAGGTCGCACTCGCCGCCCTGATCGCAGATCGGGCAGTCGAGCGGATGGTTGATCAGCAGGAACTCCAT
>CAZTNV010000361.1:0-4011 GCA_964615535.1 uncultured Mycobacteriaceae bacterium
CTGCTGCTGCTGGACGAGCCGACCAACCATCTCGACGCCGAATCGGTTGCCTGGCTGGAACGCCATCTCCACGATTATGCCGGCACCGTGGTGATGGTCACCCATGACCGCTATTTCCTCGACAACGTCACCGGCTGGATTCTCGAACTCGATCGCGGCCGCGGCATTCCTTATGAGGGCAACTATTCCGCCTATCTGGAGCAGAAGCAGAAGCGGCTGGCCCAGGAGGCCAAGCAGGAGCAGGCCCGCCAGAAAACCCTGGACAGCGAGCTGGAGTGGATTCGGGCCGGGGTGAAGGGCCGCGGCACCAAGGCCAAGGCCCGGTTGAAGGCCTATGACGAGCTGCTGACCAAGGCGCGCGATCAGGCCCCCGGCGCCGCGCAGATCCTGATTCCCGCCCCGCCCCGGCTGGGCGATCTGGTGATCGAGGCCGAGGGCGTGCGCAAGGGCTATGGCGACCGCCTGCTGATCGAGGATCTCAACTTCCGCCTGCCGCGCGGCGGGCTGGTCGGGGTGATCGGGCCGAACGGCGCCGGCAAGACCACCCTGTTCCGCATGATCACCGGCCAGGAAACCCCCGATGCCGGCGCGGTCAGGCTGGGCGACACCGTGGCGCTCGGCTATGTCGACCAGAGCCGCGACACCCTGGCCGCCGACCGGACAGTGTGGGAGGAGATCTCGGGCGGGCTGGACGAGATCGACCTGGGCAAGCGCAAAATGCCCAGCCGGGCCTATGTCGGCGCGTTCAACTTCAAGGGCACGGACCAGCAGAAGAAGGTCGGCCAGCTCTCGGGCGGCGAGCGCAACCGGGTCCATCTGGCCAAGATGCTGAAATCCGGTGCCAACGTGATCCTGCTCGACGAGCCGACCAACGATCTGGACGTCGATACGCTGCGCGCTCTGGAAGACGCGCTGCTCGACTTTCCCGGCTGCGCCGTGGTGATCAGCCATGATCGCTGGTTCCTCGACCGCATCGCGACGCATATTCTGGCGTTCGAGGGCGACAGCCAGGTGGTGTGGTTCGAGGGCAATTACGAGGACTACGAGGCCGACCGCCACCGCCGCCTGGGTGCCGAGGCCGACCAGCCCCACCGGATCAAGTACAAGCCGCTGATGCGGGCGTGAGGCAGGGCGCGCGGCGGCCCCGAACCCCGCCGCCCCCTTCGAAACCGAAGATTGTTGGGTCGGCATGTTGGCCCGGCTTGACGCTTCTGGCGGAGTCCCGTAGCGTCTGGACTGACCGGCCGGCCCGGCCGATCCAATGGCCTTGGGCGGTCCCGTCCGGGCAAAAAAAGGCGTCATGGCCGTTCGGCGGCCGGGGCGGGTTGTGGGATGGCGATAACGGGGCGGCAGCGCGATGAGCGAAGACACCTACCAGTTCACCAAGGAATTCTCCCCCACCAGCTACGAGGATTGGAAGGCCGAGGCCGAAAAGACGCTCAAGGGCGCGCCGTTCGAAAAGCGGCTGCTGCACCGGACCTATGACGGCATCACCATCCAGCCGATCTATACCAAGACGGATTGGCCGGCGGAGGGCGATCCGTCGGGTCTCCCCGGCTTCATGCCGTTCACCCGCGGCGGCCAGGCCCAGGGCGCATTGCCCAATGGCTGGGATGTGCGCCAGGAACAGGTCGAGCCCGACCCGGCCGGCGCCAACAAAACGATCTTGACGGAACTCGAACGCGGGGTGAACTCGGTCCTGCTGCGCCTGGATGCGGCGGCGCGGGCCGGGCTGGATGGCGACGCGGCAGAGGCGGCGGACCTGGCCGGTCGCGACGGCGTGATGGTTTATTCCGCCGACGATCTCGCCACCGTGCTGAACGGCGTCTATGTCGAGGCGGCGCCGGTGGCGCTGGAGCCGGGCGCGCAGTTCCTGCCGGCAGCGGCCCTGCTGGCCGCGGTGGCACAGAAGAAGGGCGTGGCGGCGGCCGACCTGCTCGGCCTGTTCAACGCCGACCCGATCGGCACCCTGGCGGCGACCGGCGCACTGCCGGTTCCGGTGGATACCGCTTTGGCCCATCTGGCCGATCTGGCCGTCTACACCGCGAGGACCCATCCCAAGGCCCGCGCGGTCGGGGTCGATACCACCGCCTATCACCATGCCGGGGCCAGCGAGGCGCAGGATCTTGCGGTGTCCCTGGCCACCGCGATCGCCTATCTGAAGGCGATGACCGCGGCCGGCCTGGACATCGACACGGCGTGCCGGCAGATCGCCTTCACCTATGCGGTCGATTGCGATTTCTTCGAGGCGATTGCCAAGGTGCGCGCGGCACGCAAGCTGTGGGCGCGGATCGCCGAGGCGTGCGGCGCCGCCGAGCCGGCGCGCGCCATGGTGGCCCATGCCCGGACCGCGGACCGCATGATGAGCCAGCGCGACCCCTGGGTGAACATGCTGCGCACCACCGTGGCGGCGTTCGCGGCGGGTATCGGCGGCGCGGCCAGCGTGTCGGTGCTGCCCTACGACGCTGCGCTCGGCCTGCCCGACGGGCTGTCGCGGCGGGTCGCGCGCAATACCCAGGTCGTGCTGAACGAGGAGGCCTATCTCAGCCGGGTGATCGATGCCGGCGGCGGCTCCTGGTACATCGAGGCGCTGACCGACCAGCTCGCCCGCGCCGCCTGGACGCTGTTCCAGGACATCGAGAAGAGCGGCGGCATCGTCAAGTCGCTGACCGAAGGCGCCGTCCAGGGCAGGATCGACGCGACCTGGAACGATCGCCTGAAGAACCTGGCCAAGCGCAAGGACCCGCTGACCGGGGTCAGCGAATTCCCCAACATCAAGGAGAAGCCGGTCGAGCATCCGGCCCCGGATTACGCCGCGCTGCGCAGTGCCGCGGCCGGACGGTTGAGTGACCTCCGGGGTCGATCCCCGGCGGTCGGCGAGCTGGGCGGCGGCGAAGCGGGGGCGCTGACCGCGGCGGCGGTCGCCGCGGCGGCCGGCGGGGCGACCCTGGGTGCCCTGGCCAAGGCGCTGGCCGGTGAGCCGGTGCGGATCGCGGCGCTGAGCAGGCGCCGGCTGGCCGAGCCGTTCGAGGCGTTGCGCAACGCCAGCGACGACTTCCTGGCCAGGACCGGGCAGCGGCCGGCGATTTTCCTGGCCAGTATCGGGCCGATCGCCCAGCACACGGCGCGCGCCTCCTTCGCCAAGAACTTTTTCGAGGTCGGCGGCATCGAGGCCCTGACGAATAACGGCTTCAAGGACGCCGCCGAGGCGGCCAAGGGCTTTGTGGACAGCGGCGCCAAGATCGCCATCATCTGCTCCTCCGACAAGATTTACGAGGAGCACGCCACGCAAGTCGCCCAGGCGCTGAAGCAGGCCGGGGTGCAATACCTGTTCCTGGCCGGCAGTCCGGGAGACAAGAAAGAAGCCTATCAAGCGGCCGGCATCGACGACTTCATTTTCATGGGCGGTGACGTGCTGGCCACGTTGCGCGCCACCCTCGTGCGACTGGGAGCGATTGAGCAATGACCGCCATTCCCGATTTCTCCGAGATCCATCTCGAGCCGTCCAACGCCCCGGCCCACGGCAATGGCAGCGGAACGGCCGCTTGGCGCGAAAAATTCATCGCGGCCACCGGCAAATCGCCTGAAGACCTGATCTGGGAAGCGCCGGAGAAGATCCCGGTCAAGCCGCTCTATACCGCCGCCGATCTCGACGGGCTCGACCATCTCGACACCATGCCGGGCATCGCGCCCTTCCTGCGCGGGCCGTACCCGACCATGTATGTCACCCAGCCCTGGACGGTCCGGCAATATGCCGGCTTCTCCACCGCCAAGGATTCCAACGCCTTTTACCGCCGAAATCTGGCGGCCGGGCAAAAGGGCCTGTCGGTGGCGTTCGATTTGGCCACCCATCGCGGCTATGACAGCGACCATCCGCGGGTACGTGGCGATGTCGGCATGGCCGGCGTTTCGATCGATTCGATCATCGACATGCGGACCCTGTTCGACGGCATCCCGCTCGACAAGATGAGCGTGTCGATGACCATGAACGGCGCGGTGCTCCCGGTATTG
>CAZTNV010000362.1:0-4009 GCA_964615535.1 uncultured Mycobacteriaceae bacterium
GAGCGGCTGACGCGGCAAGCCGGTCGCCGGATCTCCAAGGGGTCGGGCGGCCGGCGATCAGCCGAGTCTGACGAACAGGAACTGGCCGATCGCCAGCAGCGCCGCGATCGCCAGCACGGTGAACGTCGCCATCATGCCGGCCACCCGCGCGCGCAGATTGGCGGCGGCGATGGCATGGGCATGCGCGGCCCGGCCGGCCAGCAGGACCAGGCCCAGCGCATGGATCGCCCAGCCGGGCGCGCCGCCCGCCTCGACCAGCGCCATCAGGATCAGCGCCATCGGAACGTATTCGGTGAAGTTGCCCTGGACCCGGATGGCGCGCCGGAGCGCCTCGTCGCCCCCATCGAGCAGCGCGATGCGGGCGCGGCGGCGGATGCGGATCACCCGGATGCTCAGCGCCACCAGCATCAGCGCCAGCAGCCCGGCATAAGCCGCGGTGATCAGCGGCGGAACAGCGGCCATGGCGGCGCCTCTGCATGGTTCATCCCGCACCGGCCCGACACGACGGCAGAACGGCGCGGCCGCAACCTATACCCCTGCCCCGCGGCGTTTCAATGTCCCCGCCCCTTGATCACGCCGCGGAGCGAGGTTTGAAGAAGCGCGCCGCAACCCCGTCCCCCGCAAGCAGCCGCTCCGGCGGCCCCGACTCCACCACCCGGCCGTTGTCCAGAAACCACAGCCGATCGACCCGGCGGACCAGCGCGAGGTCGTGCGTCACGATCAGCGTCGTGGCATCGGTCGCCCGGATCAGTGCCTCGACCAGACGCGGCCCGTCGGCATCCAGCGCCTCGTCCGGCTCGTCCAGCAGCAGCAGCCGCGCGCCCGACAGCGCGGCGCGGGTCAGCAGGACCCGGCGGACCTCGCCCGCCGACAGGTTGCGCCCGCCCTCGGCCAGCGTACCGTCGAGCCCGCCCAGTCGCGCCACCACCGGGCCGAGGCCGAAGGCCTCGGCCCGCGCCAGGATGTCGGCGTCGGCCGGCCGTTTGGCCGCCCCCATGGTCAAGGCGCGGCGAAGGCTCCCCGCGAGGATCGGCGACCGTGCGCCGATCAGCGCGAACATCCGCCGCCGCTGCGCCGCGTTGAAGGCGGTCGGCGGGCAGCCCGCCACGATGACCTCGCCCCGCAGCGGCCGATCCAGACCGGCGACCAGGTCGATCAGCGTCGACTTGCCGGCGCCATTGGGTCCGACGATGGCGACCTTCAGGCCCGGCTCGGCCTCGATGTCGATCCCGTCGAGCACCCCGGCCACAACCCCGGCGAAGCGGACCGCCGGCGGCCGGTCGATGGGCGCCCCCGCGGCGGCGCTCCGGTCGCGCCGGAGCGTCGGCGTCGCCAGCAGGGCGGCGCACCGGTCGCGCGCCACGATCCAGGCCCGCCGGCGATCCCACACCCCGGCCAGGTCGTGCAGCGGCTTGATCATCAGGCCGAGCGCCGCCAGCCCGCCGGCCGCCGCAGCCGGGGACGCGCCGGCCAGGAAGGCGGTGAGGATCAAGGTTGCAGCGGCGATGCCGCCGGCCGCGTCGGGAGCCGTGCGCAGGAACGCCGCTCGCCGGGCCCGCTCGACGGCGGCATCGACCATGCGATCCGTCCGCTGCTCCAGGTTGGCGAACTCCAACCGGGTGCGCCCCATCAGATGGAGTTCGGGCGCATGGGGCAGCCGCTCGCTCATATCCGCCGCAAGCCGCGCGCGCCGGCTGCGCAGGCGCCGGTGTGCCGGACCAAGCAGCGGCGCCGCCAGCGCCATCGCCAGCACCCCGACGCCGAGCGGGATGATCGCCGCCAGGGCGAAGGAGGGATTCAGCAGAAACAGCACCGCCGTTGCCGACGGCAGCACGATGCAGGCCGAGATCAGGCGCGCCACGCCCAGGCTCGCCCAGCCGCGCACCGCTGCCAGATCGCCGACGAACCGCAGGGTCAGGTAGCCCCGGCGACGGCGTGCCACGTCGCGCGCGGGCATCCGCGTGACATGGTGGAACAGCCTCAACCGCACCGCCGTCGCGTAGTCCTGGCCGAGCCGCTCGGCCGCTACCCGTTCGCCGATCCGCAGCAGCGCGATCGCGATCCCGGCGCCGCCTACCAGCCCCAGGGCGTGCAGGGGCAGTGCGGCCGCCCCGGCATGGAAGGCGGCGAACAGGTCGCGGATGGCGAAGGCCGCGAGCCCCGCCGCCGCGGCCTGCCCCAGCGCCAGGATCGCGACCAGCGCGATGCGTCGGCCGCGGCCCTGGCCGGCCAGAGCAGGGAGCCGGCTCACGCCGCCACCCGGTTGCATACGACGGGGTCGAACTGCAGCAGCAGGGCTGTCGCGATCGCGGGATCGCGCAACTCGCCGCGGGTCAGCACCCGTATGCCGGTCGCCGCATGGGCCTCCGCCGCGCCCAGCGGAGAGCAGCTCAGCATGCCCGAAAGGGCGGCCGGCTCGATCCCGACCTCGCGCAGAGCCCGGCAGCCACCGGCGCCGGCCAGGGCGTCGGACGCCGCGAAAAGGAACCCGGCAAACATCGACCGCACCGCGGCGTCCCGCAGCAGCGCCGCCGTCTCGGCCTGGAGCACCCCGTCGGCCAGTTCGACGACGGCGACCTCGCAGCCCTCGCGCGCTGCCGCGGCCAACATCGTGTCGAGACCCGCCGCGATCCGCGGGATCGGCTGGAGGTAGGTCGAGACCATGCCGACATCGGTGAAATCCGCCACGAAGGCCGCGCCCGCGTCGCGGAAGGCGTTGAAGTCGCCGTAGGCGCCCGTGCCGGTGCCCTTGATCGCCGCCACCCGGTGGCCGGCCCGCTGCAGGCCATGGGCAAGGCTGGCCGTGGTGGTGGTCTTGCCCGAATTCATCGTGGCCCCGACCACGCCGATCACCGTGATCCCACCGGGACGGGGTGCCGGCGGCAGGGCATAGCTCTGCAGGTTGATCGTCCGGCCGTCGCGGTCCGCCAGGAGGCCGATCGGAACCACCCGCGTCGGCGCGACCATCCGCTGATGGTGCTGCCGCATCCGGCCCAGCACTCCGCCGCTCGCCAGCATGTCGGCGCCGTCCGGATCGATATCGTCGAGTCCCTCGAACTGGTCCGGGGCGTAACGGGCGCCGCAGACGGCGACGACGAGGTCGCCTTCGTAGAGTTCCGACGGCCGCCCCTCGGCCAGTTGGAGGTTCTTGTGCGACCCGATCCGTTCGATTCTGCCGAGCACGACATCCCCGGAGACCGCAGCCTTGACGTCGCCGTTCAGGCGGACGGCATCGCCGCGAACGACGCGGCGGGTGGTGAAGGCCCATTTCATCTGAGGTGTCAAATGGAACTTCGTGGGCATGCAGGCCGTCAGTATGTTGACTGTCATCTTTCAACTCCCCATCGTTGAGGCCGCAACGCTCGACCTGCGTGCGGACCTTGTTGAGAACTCCATTCGGTACTCGGGGTCGGCATGGCGCCGCCGGTCAGGGGCAGGATCAGGCCTTGCCGGGCAGCGGCGGCAGGACCAGCTCGATCAGATTGCCGTGCTCCACGCAGGCGCCGAAATCATGTCCGCAGCCCGGCAGCACCGCGAGCGTGACATTCGGTGTCATGCCGCGGGCTTGCGCCGCGATCTTCAACGCTCCGGCCCAGCGGGTTGCGCGAGACTTGCGGTCCGGGCCCTGCTGGCGATCGAGATCGGCGCCGCTACGGGTGTTTTCATCGGGGATGTCGTCTTCGGCGCCGACGGCGACGGTGATCTCGATCTTGAGAAATCGCGACAGCCCTGCCGCCATCCGGGCGCCCCAATCGCTGTTTGGTCCTGCCCCGGCGCCAAGGCCGTAAGGATAGGGCGCACCATCCGGAAACGTCCACCAGCCCGCCGAACAAACCGTCAGTCTTTGGACCAGATGCGGATAAAGCATGGCAAAGCGGTGGCAGAACTGCGCACCGCCAGAATAGCCGAACAGATCGAAGCGTCGGGTCAACCAGACCCGTTCGCCTTTCAGGGCATCCATCAACAGCAGCAGCGCCAGGTCCGCCCGGCCGCGATGGACCACGCGCTG
>CAZTNV010000363.1:0-3999 GCA_964615535.1 uncultured Mycobacteriaceae bacterium
GTCAAGACCCTGGCCCAGCAGACCGCGGGCTCGACCTCCGAGATCGCCCGGCAGGTCCGCTCGATCCAGGGCGTCTCGCGCCGGGTCGGTCAGGCGATCGAAAAGGTCGCCGCGACCATTCACGAGATCGGCGGCTACGCCGCCGCGATTGCCGCCGCGGTCGAACAGCAATCGGGCGCGACCCGCGAAATCGCCCGCAACGTCCACGAAACCGCGGGCGTCGCGCAGGGTGTCACCGCCCGCATGTCGCAGGTCGTCGCCGAGGCCGCGGTGACCGGCGACCAGGCGGCCGTGGTTCGCACCACGGCGCAGCGCCTGACCGGCGAGGTCGAGGCGCTGTCGGCCGCACTGACCCGGATCGTGCGCGGCTCGACCGAAGATGCCGACCGCCGCACTCACGAGCGCTTCGCCTGCAGCCTGCCGGCCCGCGTGGTCGGCGCCGGCGGCGTCGCCGACGGCATCGTGGCCGATCTCTCGGCCGGCGGTCTGCGCTTCGAGGGCGCGGTCGAGGCGGCGGCCGGCGACCGCATCAAGGTGATGGTGCCGGGCACCGGCTGGACCCTGGCCGGGGAGGTCAAGCGGATCACCGAGGGCGCCGTGCATCTGCAATTCGACGGCACGCCCCTGACCGAGGATCGCATCCGGGCGGTCGCGACCGGGTCCGTCGCCGCGGCCTCGGCCGAAGCCGGCTTGCCGCGCGTGGCATGACCTGATCGGCACACCGCCTTTGGCGGGTCGGCCGCCGGGCGGCCTGCGTCGCTTTGGGCCGCCCGCCCGGCGCGGCGGGCGGGACGGGCGGCTTGTTGCGGCCCGGTGAGGCTGCTATATCACCTTCGGTCCATAAGGCTCCCCGTATGGGCGATCACAAGTGCGACATAACCCCTTTTGAGGGTGTGTCCAGAGCCGATACAACCGAAGGCCCCGGCCGTGTTTCGTGAACCCTCCTATGTCGAAAGCGACCGTTCGGCCGCTGCCCGACGCACGCCCGGCGCACCGGCTGTCCCGGCCGCGCCGCGGCGTCGCGATCTCAGGCCGCTGCGCCGGCTGCTGCCGTTCCTGCGGCCGTATCGCGTCGCCATCGCCGGGGCCATGGTCGCGCTCACCGTGTCGGCGGCGACCGTGCTCGGCCTCGGCATGGGGCTGCGCGCCCTGGTCGATCAGGGCTTCAGCGCGGGCAATGCGGCGCTGCTCGACCACGCGCTGCTGGTGATGCTGGGCGTCATCGTGGTGCTGGCCGCGGCATCCTATGGCCGGTTCTATCTGGTGTCGTGGATCGGCGAGCGGGTGATCGCCGATTTGCGCAACGCGGTCTATCGCCATATCGTGCGGCTGCATCCGGCCTATTACGAGGTCAACAAGACTGGCGAGATCGCCTCGCGCCTGACCGCCGACGCCACCGTGCTGCAGATGGTGGTGGGCTCGTCGGCGTCGATCTTCCTGCGCAACCTGCTGCTGATGACCGGCGGCCTGATCATGCTGCTGATCACCAGCGCCCGGCTGACCGGGCTGGTGCTCCTGGTGGTGCCGCTGGTGATCGTGCCGATCGTGATGTTCGGCCGCCGGGTCCGCCGGCTCAGCCGGGAAAGCCAGGATCGCGTCGCCGATGTCGGTGCCAGCCTGGACGAAACCCTTCAGGCGCTGCCCACGGTGCAGGCGTTCAACCACGAACCGATCGAGGAGCGCCGCTTTGCCGGCCGGGTCGAGCGTGCGTTCCGCGTCGCGATCGACCGGGTGCGGGCCCGCGCGCTGCTGACCGCGATCGTGATCGTGATGGTGTTCGGCGCGGTCGGCACCATCCTGTGGATCGGCGGCCATGACGTGCTGGCCGGGCGGATCTCGGGCGGCGAGCTGTCCGCCTTCGTGTTCTACGCCGTGGTCGTGGCCGGCGCGGTCGGCGCGGTCAGCGAGGTGGTCGGCGATCTGCAACGGGCCGCCGGTGCCACCGAGCGGATGTTCGACCTGCTCGACGCGCCGTCGGAAATTGCTGCACCGGCCCAGCCGGTGCCGCTGCCCGAACCGGCGCGGGGGGCGATCGCGTTCGGCGGGGTGCGCTTCCATTACCCGTCGCGGCCCGACGACGCCGCGCTGCGTGAGTTCTCGCTGACAGTGGCGCCGGGTGAATCGGTCGCGCTGGTCGGACCGTCGGGCGCCGGCAAGACCACGGTGTTCCAGCTCCTGCTGCGCTTCTATGATCCCCAGGCGGGGACCATCCGGCTGGACGGGGTCGAACTGCGCCGCGCCGATCCGGCGGCGCTGCGGGCGCGCATCGGCTGGGTCTCCCAGGACGCCGTGATCTTTTCCGAGAACGCGCTGGAGAACATTCGCTACGGCCGCCCCGATGCCACCGATGCCGAGGTCCGCGCCGCCGCCGAAGCGGCCTATGCGGCACGGTTCATCGAGGACTTGCCGGACGGCTACGCCACTTTTCTGGGCGAACGCGGCGTGCGGCTGTCGGGCGGTCAGCGCCAGCGGATCGCCATTGCCCGCGCCATCCTGCGCGATCCCGCGGTGCTGCTGCTCGACGAGGCGACCAGCGCCCTGGATGCCGAGAGCGAACGGATGGTCCAGCAGGCGCTCTACCGTCTGATGAACGGCCGGACCACGCTGATCATCGCGCACCGGCTGGCCACGGTGCAGCATGTCGATAGGATCGCCGTGCTGGATGAGGGGCGCCTGATCGCCAGCGGCACCCATGCCGAACTGATCCGCCAGGGCGGGCTGTATGCCCGGCTGGCGGCGCTGCAGTTCGAGCTGCCCGCCGACCTCCAGCGCCGCGCCGCGGGAGCGTGAGCGGCGCCGGAGGGGGCGGGCGCTCAGGGCCTATCAACCCTGGTTGGGGCCGATCAGTGCACCCGGAACTCGCCGTTGCAGAACCGCAGCTCGCCGGGCGTGATCAGGCCGACCGCACCGACCTTGACCGAATGCAGCTTGCCCTCGATCTCGCGCTGCCAGAACTCCAGGAACCTGCACAGTTGCGGGAAACCCGGCACGAGGTCGAGATCCTGCCAGACGAAGCTTTGCAGGACGCGCGGATGATCCGGCAGGTGATAGAGGATCTCCGCCGTCGTCAGGCGATAGCCGCGAAGCTGAAGAGCGAGGGGCGCCGTGGTCATGGCCGGTCCTGTCTCCTGTGCGTGGTTGCGCGGTCTCCCGGTGGCTGGTCGCGATCCTTGGCTCGTCCGTTGGATCGTCGTTCTCATCGACTTGATTGTGATCGTTGAAACGGCCAGATGACAAGCCGAAAAATTTCGCCGAAACAAGGCCTTGGCAGCAGCCGACCGAAGCTGCTGCCAAAGGGCGGCGCCCGCCGTCCCAGGCGGCCCTCTTGACCGGCTCCTCTACTCTGCCCACCTCCTTGGCACTCATCGGCGGTGGCTGCTAACAGGCTCCGCCGGCCACCAGGTTCCCGGCCACCAGGTTCGACGAACCGAAGTCTCAACAAACCCGAGTCAGGGTGCGGGCCTGCGATCGCTCGGGCCCGATCGAATGGGAGATCGACGCATGGGTTTTCGTCCCCTGCATGATCGCGTCGTGGTGCGGCGCATCGAACAGACCGAAAAGACCAAGGGCGGCATCATCATTCCCGACACCGCGAAGGAAAAGCCCCAGGAAGGCGAAGTCATCGCGGCGGGTCCGGGCGCCCGGAACGAACAGGGCGAGCTGGTGGCGCTGGACGGCCAGGTCGGCGACCGCATCCTGTTCAGCAAATGGTCGGGCACCGAGGTCAAGCTCGACGGCGAAGACCTGCTGATCATGAAGGAATCCGACATCCTCGGCATCGTCGAGCCGGCCGCGTCCGCCGCAGAAGCCGCCTGATCCCGCCGAACTCCGTGCTGCCCCACCTGTGCTGATCATCAGCAGAACCGATCGAGGAACGAACGATGGCTGCCAAAGACGTGAAGTTCGGCGGCGACGCCCGCACCCGCATGCTGCGCGGCGTCGATATCCTGGCCGATGCCGTGAAGGTGACTCTGGGCCCCAAGGGCCGCAATGTGGTGC
>CAZTNV010000364.1:0-3978 GCA_964615535.1 uncultured Mycobacteriaceae bacterium
CGAAGGCGATCTATTGCTGCGATCCGGTGATGGGCGATGTCGGCCGCGGCTTCTTCGTGCGGCCGGGGATTCCCGAGTTCATGCGCGATTGCGCCGTGCCGGCCGCCGACATCATCACGCCCAACCAGTTCGAGCTGGAATACCTGACCGGTGCCCAGGTGACCACGCTGGACAGCGCGCTGGCGGCAGCCGACCGGGCGCGGGCGATCGGCCCCGATCTGGTGCTGGTGACCAGCCTGCGCCGGGTCGACGGGCCGGCCGACACCATCGAGCTGCTGGCGGTGTCGGGGGCCGGGGCATGGCTGGCGGCGACGCCGCTGCTGCCGTTGTCGGTCAACGGCGCGGGCGATGCGACCGCGGCGCTGTTCCTGGCCCATGTCCTGCGCGACCGCGACCCGGCAATCGCCCTGGCGCGCACCGCGGCCTCGATCTATGCGGTGATGGAGGCCACCCACCGATCCGGTGCCCGCGAGATTCAACTGATCGCCGCTCAGGATCAGATCGCCGCTCCGTCCGATCGCTTCCCCGCCGCGCGGGTGCGATGACTCGGGCAGGGACCGCACCGGCCGCTCCCCCACCCGTTCCATTGCAATTCCATGACGTTGGCCCATCTGACTCTGATAAGGCCGCGGTCTCCGCGGCGTTTTTCTTTGGGGGCGTTTTGCTGGGGAGGAGCCATGTCATGAGAAAGCTGCTGGTGGGCGATCCGCCGGGAATCCGGATTACGGATCACGACCTGGAGCGACTGGACGCCTTGTTGAGCAGTTTCCGCAACCGTCCGGCATCGCCGGTGATCGAGTTCCTGCAGCAGGAGGTCGATCGGGCCGGCTCGGCCGAGGGCCAGCCGCCGGACCAGCCCTTCGTGAAGCTGGGCTCGCAGGTGGAGTTTCGCGATGAGGACACCGGGCGTGTCCTGACGGCGACGCTGTGCTTTCCCGGCCAGGGTGAGGGCATTGCGGATGCGGTGTCGCTTCTGACTCCGGTGGGCAGCGCCCTGCTCGGCCTGTCGCCCGGCCAGTCGATCGCCTACGACACCCCCGACGGCCGGACCAAGACCATCACCATTCAGCGGGTGACCGATCCGGCGGTCTGAGGACTGGCCCGACCGGGGGCCGCCCGCGCCTGCGCCATCGGCCCGTTTGCGCCATCGGCCGCAGCCCGGAAAGGGCGACGGCTGCAACGATTTGTGCTAGACACCCCGGCATACCGGTTCGGAAACCACGACGGGCGGCACCATGGTCAGCACCGAATTCGGGGGCGCGGACATTTCCGGGCCCCTCCTGCCCTACAAGCTGTCGATCTGCGGCCTGGACGAGCTGCACGGCTTCTGCGCGTCCGACGTGACGCATGTCATCTCGATCCTCGACCCGAGCTGGGAAGATCCGGAGGTGTTCGTCCGGTACGGCGTGCATTCGCGGGTCACCTTCCGGTTCGACGATGTGGTCGATCCGCGGCCCGGTCATGCCCATCCGGAACGCAAGCACATCGCCGATCTGCTCACCCACGGCATGATGCTGGCGCAGTCGCGGGTCGAGCATCTGCTGATCCACTGCCATGCCGGGGTGTCCCGCTCGACCGCCGCGGCGGCGATCCTGATGGCCCAGCGCCAGCCCGGCCGCGAGGCCGAATGCTTCGCCCAGATTCGCAAGGTGCGGCCGCGCAACTGGCCCAACAGCCTGATGATCCGGATCGCCGACGACCTGCTCGGCCGCCGCGGCGCACTGGTCGCCGCGCTTCGCGAACACCACGTCGAAATGGCCAAACAGCTCCCCGATCTGGCCGCCCTCATCCGCCAGGGCGGCCGCGCCCACGACCTGCCGGTCGGGGTGTAGCCTGTGCGGTAACAGCGCAGAAGTTCGGCAGCGCGCCGTCACCCCGGCCACATCCCCGCAACCGTATCATCCGGACCCCGCACCGCTTTGGGTTGCTACTGTGGGCAACCCCGCCTATTCTTGATCCGAATGGCGGAAGCAAAAGGCGGGCGCGGTGGCGGCGGACGGGCTGGTTCTGGAGGTGGCGCAGGTCACCGATGCGTGGCACTGGCGCTGGGTGCTGAAGACCGCGGACGGCGCGTTCCTGGCCGATCACACCGTCGCGCTCGATCCGGCGGCCGAGCCGAAATGTCAGGCCCTGATCGACCTGCCCCGCTGGCTTCACGATTATGCCGCACCCGACCACCGGCGCGATGCCGACGAGCGGCGGCTGATCGGCGAGATCGGCGAGTGGATCGGGCAACACCTGTTCGGGCCGATCGCCCCGGCCATCCTGAACCGGGGCACCCCGGTGGTGGTGCGGGTGGTGGTGCCGCCGCAGGCTGAGGGGCTGCTGTTCTACCCGCTGGAACTGGCCCATGCCGGCGGACGGCCGCTGGCGCTGCAAGATGTCAGCCTGGTGTTCGAGATCGCCGGGGAAAAGCCGCCGGTGACCGCCCGGCCGGTCGGCGAAAGCTTGCGAATCCTGGCATTGTTCAGCCTGCCGCCCGCGGCCAGCCCGCTCAATCTGCGGCAGGAACGCCAGATGCTGAAGGCGCTGGCCGCCCGGCTGACCGGCAATCGCAGCCTCGCGGTCGAGCTGCGGGTGGTGCAGTACGGCGTCACCCGCGCCATGCTGGAAGAGATCCTGGACGACGGCGAGGGCTGGGATCTGGTGCATTTCTCCGGCCACGGCCTGGAAGGCGCACTGGTGCTGGAGCAGCCCGACGGCACCATGGATGTCGTGTCCTCCGGCGAACTGGCAGGGCTGCTGCGCCGGGCGCGCGGGCGGCTGAAGCTGGTCACCCTGTCGGCCTGCCTGTCCGCCGCCCGCACCCTCGACGAAGCCAAGGACTGGCTGGGTCTCGACGGCGCGCCGCGGCGCGACATGGGCAAGCCCGCCCTGGCGGCCGAGACCGCGCCGAGCGTGGCCCGTGCCCTGGTCGCCGCGCTGGATTGCGCGGTGGTGGCGATGCGCTACAGCGTCGAGGACGACTTCGCCATGGCGCTTGCCGGCACCCTCTACGAAAACCTGTTCGACAAGAAGCAGCCCCTGCCGCGCGCCGCGCAGACGGCGCTGCGCGACTGCACCGGCGAGGGCGAGTCGCGGGCAACCGGCGCGCTGTCGGTGGCGACTCCTGCCCTGTTCGGGACGCGGGCGGCCGCTCTGCGGCTGCTGCCGCCGCGCGCCGCCAGCGACAGCCCTGAGCTGCCGAACAACGGTCTGTACGATTTCATGAAGAGGGAGCCTCCGCGCTTCGTCGGGCGGGTGGCGGCGATGACGGCGGCCAGCGCCGCGCTGGCCGAAGACAGCGGCAAGACCGGCGTGCTGTTCCACGGCATGGCGGGCGGCGGCAAGACGAGCTGCGCCGTCGAACTCGCTTTGCACCATGGCGATGTCGGCCGGTTTCGGTGGTTCGTCTGGTATTCCGGGCCGGAGACGGACAGCGACGTGGCCCTGTCGCTGCGCAATTTCGCCATGGCGATGGAATCGCGGTTTGAGAAACTGGCCATGGTCCATCTGGTGGACCGCACCAGCGAGTTGAAGGTTTGGCTTCCGAACCTGATGCAGCTCCTGCGGACCACCGGCGTCCTGATCGTTCTGGACAATCTGGAAACCCTGCTGACCCCCGACGGCCAGTGGCGCGACCCGAACTGGGGGTTGGTGGTCGAGGCGCTGCTGAGCCATGGCGGGCAGGCGCGGACGGTGCTGACCAGCCGCGTCCGCCCCGCCGACCTGCCCGACGCCATGACGGTGATCCCGGTCCATGCCCTGCCGCTGGACGAGGCGCTGCTGCTGATGCGCGACCTGCCCCATCTGGGCGCGCTGCTGCGCGGGCGGGCGGCGGGGATCGCGACGGAGCACGGCCGGGCGCTGGTGCGGCGGACGCTGCGGCTGGTCCAGGGCCACCCCAAGCTGATCGAGCTGGCCGAGGGGCAGGCCGCCGATCCGGCCGCGCTGGCGCGCCAGCTCGACCGCGCCGAGGCCGGCCTTGCCGCGGGCGAG
>CAZTNV010000365.1:0-2798 GCA_964615535.1 uncultured Mycobacteriaceae bacterium
TCACGCCGAACAGCCGGGCGACCACCCGCTCGACATTGCCGTCCACCACCGTCGCCGGCCGCTCGAAGGCGATCGCCGCAACCGCCGCGGCGGTGTAGTCGCCGATGCCCGGAAGCTGCCGCAATCGCGCCTCATCGTCGGGCAGATGACCGCCGAACCGCGCGCAGACCTCCCGGGCACAGCGGTGCAGGTTGCGCGCCCGCGCGTAGTAGCCGAGGCCGGCCCAGGCATGCAGGACGTCGTCGAGCGGCGCCGCCGCGAGCGCCGCGAAATCCGGCCAGCGCGCCACGAAGGCGCGGAAATAGGGACCGACCGCGGCCACCGTGGTCTGTTGCAGCATGATTTCGCTGAGCCAGACATGATACGGATCGGGCCGCTGTCCCGGCGGGGCGCGCCAGGGCAGGGCCCGCCGGTGCCGGTCGTACCAGGCGAGCAGCCGGACCGACAGATCGGCGGTTTCGGGAGACGGCGGAGCGCCGGGCGCGGCATCGGTCATGCTGGGGAACCAAAAGGTGTAGGAGTTGCCTGCGAAGGCGCCGGGACGGTTCGGCTGGCCGGGCGCCTTCCGTTTCCGGTCGACGTCCCGTTTCCGGTCAGAGGCTATGTAGAGCGCGGAGCCGGCCGGCGCGACCGAATCGGCCCGCCGCGCGCCGCGTGGCGGCGGCACGCGCCATGAGCCGGCCGCGCGCCCTGGCCGCCCTGATGGCGCCGATCACCCGCCAGGCGCTGGGCCGGAGCCGGTCGGCGGTGGGGTCGCTGCTGGCCGAGTGGACGGCGATCGTCGGCGACGATCTGGCCCGGCGGACGATCCCCGACCGGCTGTCCTTCCGGCGCGGCCAGCGCGACGGCGGCGAGCTGGTGCTGCGCGTCGAACCGGCCGACGCCCTGGAAGTGCAGCACGAGATGCCGCGCCTGATCGACCGGATCAACCGCCATTACGGCTATGCCGCGATCGCGCGGGTCAAACTGATCCAGACGCCGCGGCCCCAGCCGGCGCCGCGGCCCGCCGCCGGCACGCTGGACCCGGCCGACCGCGCCGCGCTGGAGGCCGTGCTGGCGCGGGTCGAGGATGCCGAGCTGCGCGAGCGGCTGGCCCGGCTCGGCCGCGCGCTGTTCGCGACCGACCGGCGCGGCGGCCCGGAATGACGGCGATCCCTGAAGCCGCCGCCGCGGCGCTTGCCGCCGCCCGAGTCGGCGGATTACAGTCCTCAACCAGTTGTGGATAGGAGACGATCTTGACCAACCGGACACTCGCCGTCGGCGGGATTCTGGCCGCCCTCCTGGTCGCCGCGGTGGCCTGGTTCGGGTTTTTCCGCACCGCACAGGAGCCGCCGGGCGGGGGCGGAGCGATCCTTGCTCAGGCGGTGTCGGACGGAACCGGCTGGGACCCCCAGATCACCGAGTTCGACCGCGTGCTCGGCTCGCCCGACGCGCCGGTGACGATGCTGGAATACGCCTCGTTCACCTGCGGCCACTGCGCCAGCTTCCACCTGCAGACCTTGCCGGAACTCCAGCGTCGCTACGTCGAAACCGGCGTTCTGCGCTACGTGTTCCGCGATTTCCCGCTGGACGGGCTGGCCCTGCGCGCCAGCCTGCTGGCCCGCTGCGTGCCGGAGGATCAGTATTTCAGCATGGTCAACGTGCTGTTTTCCAGCCAGCAGCAATGGGCGACCGCGCCGGACCCGGTCCAGGCGCTGGGCCAGATCGGCCGGCTGGCCGGGCTGAGCGAGGCCGAGTTCCAGGCGTGCATGGACGACCGCGCCCTGGCCGACCGGGTCTATCAGTTGCGCCAGGACGGCGAGCGGCGCTATCAGATCGACTCGACGCCGACCCTGATCGTCGCCGGCGCCAAGCTGACCGGCAATCAGCCGATCGATGCGATCGCGCCGGCGATCGAGCGGGCCGCCGCGGCGCGCTGACCGCCCGCCGCCGCTCGACCGGAGGAGCCGCGCCCTGCTTCAGTTCACCAAGCTGCGCCTGACCGGGTTCAAATCCTTCGTCGACCCGACCGAGCTGCTGATCGAGACCGGCATCACCGGGGTGGTCGGGCCGAACGGCTGCGGCAAGTCCAATCTGGTCGAGGCGCTGCGCTGGGTGATGGGCGAATCCTCGGCCAGGCGGATGCGCGGCACCGAGATGGACGACGTGATCTTCGGCGGCACCGCCGACCGGCCGCCGCGCAATCTGGCCGAGGTCGTCCTGCTGCTCGACAACCGCGCCCGCAGCGCCCCGGCCGCGTTCAACCAGCATGACGAGCTGGAGGTGACGCGACGGCTGGAGCGCGGCTCGGGCTCGGATTTCCGGGTCAATGGCCGGCTGGCGCGGGCGCGCGACGTGCAATTGCTGTTCCAGGACAACGGCTCCGGCCCCGGCTCGCCGGCCATGGTCGGCCAGGGCCGGGTCGCCACCCTGATCAGCGCCAAGCCCGGCGAGCGCCGGCAATTGCTGGAAGAGGCCGCCGGCATTTCGGGCATGCACAGCCGCCGCCACGAGGCCGAGCTGCGCCTGCGCGCCGCCGAGAACAATCTCACCCGGCTCGACGACGTGATCGGCGCGATGGAGACCCAGCTCGCCAATCTGAAGAAGCAGGCGCGGCAGGCCGCCCGCTATCGCGCGCTGGCCGAGCGCATCCGCACCACCGAGGCGGTGCTGCTGCATCTGCGCTGGGTTCAGGCGCAGGACGCCGTGACCGCCGCCCTGGCCGGCTGGGAGGCCGCCGAGGCCACGGTGCGCGAGCGCATGCTGGCCGCGACCCAGGCCGGCACCGCCCAGACCGAGGCCGCCGCCGCGCTGCCGCC
>CAZTNV010000365.1:2808-3962 GCA_964615535.1 uncultured Mycobacteriaceae bacterium
CCGCCGTTACGGCAGGCCGAAGCGGTCGCGGCCGCTGCGCATCAGCGGCTGATCCAGGCGCGCGACGGGATCGACGCCGAGGCGGTGCGGGTCGCCGAGGCCGAGCGCGAGACCCGCCGGCGGCTCGGCCAGATCGACGGCGATCTGGCGCGGGAGCAGACCCTGGCCGAGGATGCCGGGCAGGCGCTGGCCCGGCTCGACGGCGAGGCCGCCCGCCTGCTCGACGCCCAGGCCGGCGAAGCCGGGGCCGAGGCCGAGGCGCGGGCGAAGCTGGAGGACGGGCAGGAGATCGTCGCCGAGCTGGAAGTCGCGCTGACCGACCTGACCGAGGCGGTCGCCGCCGACGAGGCGCATCGCCAGGACCTGACCCGCCGCCGCACCGAGCTGGAGCGCCGCGCCGCCGATCTGACCGGCCGCTACGACGCCCTGTCCGATCAGCGCGCCCTGCTCGAAGAGGCGCTGGCCGACAGCCCGGATCTGACCGAGTCCGAAACCGCGCTGGCCGCCGCCGAGGAGTCGCTCGACGGGGCGCGCGCCGAGGCCGAGCGGTCGGATCGCGCCCGCCATGCCGCCGAGGCGTCGCAGACCACCGCGCGCGAGGCGCAGCAATCCGCCGAAACCGCGCTGGCCCGGCTGCGCGCCGAGGCCGACGGGTTGCGGGCGGTGCTGCAGGCCGGCGAGGCCGGGCGCTTCCCCCCGGTGCTCGATGCCCTGACCGTGGCGCCGGGCTACGAGACCGCGCTGGGCGCCAGCCTGGGCGAGGACCTCGCCGCACCGGCCGATCCGGCCGCGCCGGTGCACTGGCGCGCGCTGCCGCCGTTCGAGACTGCGCCGCCGCTGCCCGACGGCGTCGAGTGCCTGGCCGACCGGGTTCGCGGGCCGGCGGTGCTGGCCCGCCGGCTGGGCCAGATCGGCGTGGTCGCGGATGCCGCGACCGGGCAGGCGCTGGCGGCGCGGCTCGGTCCGGGCCAGCATCTGGTCAGCCGCGACGGCGCCCATTGGCGCTGGGACGGGCTGTGCGGCGCCGCGGGCGCGCCGACCGCGGCGGCGGCGCGGCTCACCCAGCGCAACCGGCTGGCCGAGCTGACCACCCGGATCGCCGCCGCGGCCGAAACGGCCGAGACCGCCCGGTCGGCGTTCGAGGCGGCGCGCCG
>CAZTNV010000366.1:0-3956 GCA_964615535.1 uncultured Mycobacteriaceae bacterium
GGCAATGCGCAGCGCAAAGCACTTCTTGCCCAGCAGGGCATTGCCGCCGTAGCCGCTGCCGAACGACCAGATCGAACGCTCTTCCGGGAAATGCGCGATGTAGATGTTTTCCGGGTTGCACGGCCAGGCCACATCCTGCTGGCCCGGCGCCAGCGGCAGGCCGACCGAGTGGATGCACGGCACGAAATGGCCGTCGGTGCCCAGCACGTCCAGCACCTTCTGGCCCATGCGGGTCATGATCCGCATGTTGACCACGACATAGGGCGAGTCGGTGATCTCGATGCCGACATGGGCGATCGGCGAGCCGAGCGGACCCATGCTGAACGGGATGACGTACATGGTGCGGCCGCGCATGCAGCCGTCGAACAGCTTGGTCAGCGTCGCCTTCATTTCATGCGGTTCGACCCAGTTGTTGGTCGGACCGGCATCGCCCTTGCTGACCGAACAGATGAAAGTGCGATCCTCGACGCGCGCCACGTCGCGCGGATCGGACCGGCAAAGATAGCTGTTGGGCCGCTTGACCGGGTTGAGCTTGGTGAACGCTCCGGCATCGACCAGCAATTGGCACATGCTGTCGTATTCCGCATCCGAGCCGTCGCACCAGTGCACCCTGTCGGGCTTGCAGAGGTCGGCCATCTCCTTGACCCAGGCCAGCAAGGCGGCATTGGTCGTGATGCCGCCAGGGATTACTGTGCTGCTCATCGCATGTCTCCAATCGGAATGTCGCGTTCGTCTCGGTTCAGGATGGGTACCCCAAAGGAGCAGGGGCGCCAAGGGGGCTGTCGGGGCGACCGCGCCGGTCGGCTCGGACCCCGGAGGGGTGGTGCCAAGGCACCGTATTGCCGGTGCGGAGTCGAGACTCCGGCCGGGAGCGGTACGCGCGTCACCGCCCGGACCCCTCCACCGGCCGGCCACCGGCCGGAACAGCAAAAGGTTCGAGCGCAGCGCGCATCAAAGTCAAAAATCCTCACATGCATTGCGCCGGGCGTTGACGCGATCTCCGTCATGGCACGGGCGATCCAAGGCCGGTCGCCACCGGCACTCCCTGCCGGAACCATGGCGCCGACGGACCCGGCCGACACGGAAAAGGCATCGGGCGTCGGCCCGACAACGCGCTCTGATTGCTGAAAAACGGTCACCATACGGCGCCAATCATGCGACGCGAAAGCGCGCGTCACAGAGCTATCGAGGAGATGTGTACGGTGTTCGATATACTCGATCCGGCCGGATCGGGGCAAGATAATTGCGCGCCCGGAGGCAGCAATCGCATGGCCCGGAGCGGCCGGCCGATGACCGGCAGGGTGGCGGCCATGCGCGCCCGGAGGCGTTCTGATGGCGAGTGCGAGGCGCCTGAGGCGATGGCCCGATCGCGGATCTCGAACAGTGCCGCTCCGCTCTCAGGATCGCCGGAGCCTGCTGCCGGCGTCCGGGCAGACCGCCAACAGCCAGCCAAGCATGGGCCATGCCATCATGACCCAAAGGGCCCCGAACGGGGCAAGGCCAGGCCTGGGTCTGATCGTGTCCGGCGCCGGTCCGTTGTTTCGTCCCATCAGAATTGCATAGGATTCAGCAATTCTCTTGAAATGCTCATCTCCCGAAGGATTGCCGAGATTGCAATCCGGATGGTATTTCTTTGCAAGACTGCGAAACGCCTTGCGAATATCATCTTTGCTTGCATGAGGTGAAAGGCCAAGAGTCTGATAGTGTCGGTGCATGAGACGTCTCGTTGAAGGCTGTTTCGAAATTGGTCTTTTGGCTAGGTCTTTTGACCATAAGACGAAGTATTAGAAATTCATAAAAAATTAATGATTTTTGGCCGTCTAATGCGGCGATTGGCCGCGGTACCAGACGGCAATCCCATCGCCACCCTCTCCCGATTGAACGTATCAATCCCGACATGTCGAGCCGGCCGAACTGCGGCAATCCTCAAAGGATTTGGTGGCTAGAGCGAGCGCTGGATTGCGGGGCCGATCGTCCCGGTTTCAGGAGCTGCCGCCGATCTGATTGGTCAGCCGCTCGAACTCCCTTTGCATGTCGAGGTTCTCGAACGGCCGCAGTTCCGGAATCTGCAACTGCATCAGCGCGTCGAAGGCGCGGCCGGACGCGTTGATCAGGTCGAGCAGGCTGCCCGACAGATCCACCGTGCGGAACGTGTTTACGGCCACATCCCGCTCGTGCCGAAGCCGGTCATGTGCCGCAGCGACCTGCCGGCGCTGGGCGGTCAGCCGTGCGCGGTACTGGTCGGCGGCGCGCAGGGTCAGTTCCTGGGCGGCGGCATTGTTGCGCAGCACGGCGCGCAGCCGGTCGTCGCGCTCCGCGGCAAGCTGGCGGCGGGTCTGCTCGTGCAGCCGGGTGGTCTCTTCGACCAGCCGCCCGAGCCGGGCCAGATAGTCCTCGTCCACGCGGTTGAGGACTCTTTCGTGCATCTGCACGGCGATGTCCATCATCACCGCGTGGATGCCGTAGTAGCGCCGCGCGACCTCCATCGATTCGCCGGTGGCACGGGTCGCTTCGAGCAGCGCCTGATTGATTCCGCGCATGTTTTCGAACACCGCGGCCATCCCGACAAGGTCGTCGGCGGTCGCCATGCCGAGCAGGCCATCGACCTGCTCGCGGTCTATTTGTACGCCGATCCGGTTCAACCCATCGACGAAATCCTGTTTCAGGCGGTCGAACTCGGCCTCGTGCCGCGCCAGTTCGGTGCGGGCGGCATCGATTCGGCTCTGGTACTGGTCGCGGGTGCGCGGGCCGAGCCAGCCGAGCATATCATCCGCCAGCCCGCTTTCCGGCGGCGCGCCGATCATGGCGATCTGCCAGTCGGCCATCCGGCGATTCAGATCCTGGATTTGCGCCCGGCGCTCGCGGATCTGCTGGCGCAGGCGGGTCACGTCGGAGGCCGCCAGCAGGTCCACCGCCTGGTCGAGCAGGCCGTCGAGTCGCCGTCCGGCGCGGGTGTCGGAATCGATCGGCGCGAATCCCGAATCGGCCCGCCGGGCCAGAATATCCTCCAGCGTGCCCTGCGCCTCGCCCCAGACCTGTTCCGGGCTCTGCGCCAGGGCCGGGGCCGCGCCCAGAACAACAGCTGCAGCCAGGGCCAGCACTGCGGGCAAAAGGCTGCACTCGGTCCGTTTCATGGTTGCTCCGGTTCCTGCTCCCGGCACGCCGCATCGGCCCGACATGGTCAGGGCGGCGGCGCGGTCTCTCCGATTTCAACCATTTTGATCCGCCGGCCTTCGACCGCAAGGGCTATGCGCCCATGCTTGAGCGCCAGCGCATGGTTTCCGAACACGGTGCGGCGCCAGCCGCGCAGTGCCGGCACGTCGGCATCGTCGGCGGCGGCGATCGCTTCGAGATCGTCGGAATTGGCGACCAACCGCTGCGCGACGTCGGCATCTTCGCAGCGCATTTTCAGCAGCACGCGCAACAACTCGACCAGCGGGCCGATGCCGGGCGGCAGGGGCGGACGGTCTGCCACGCGCGGCCGCTGGTCGGGCGGCACCGCCCGCCCGCGCTCGACCGCCGCCAGAATCTCCGTGCCCTGCCGGCCCTCGGCCATGGATTTGCTGAGCCCGCGGGTGTGTGCCAGATCCTCTGCCGTGCGCGGTGCGCTGGCGGCAATCTCGAGCAGGGCGTCGTCGCGCAGCAATCGGCCGCGCGGCAGGTCGCGCTTTTGCGCCTCGCGCTCCCGCCACGCCGCCAATTCGCGCAGGATCGCCAGGAATTTCGGATCGGTCGAGCGCGTGCGAATCCGCTTCCAGGCATCTTCCGGCACCATGGCGTAGGTCGCCGGATCGGTCAGCACCGCCATTTCCTCATCCAGCCAGGATTCCCGTTCGGTGCGCGTGAGCTGCCGCCGAAGTTTGTCATACACCGTTCGCAGATGGGTGACGTCGGCCAGGGCGTAGTGGAGCTGCTTGTCCGACAGCGGCCGGCGCGACCAGTCGGTGAACCGCGAA
>CAZTNV010000367.1:0-564 GCA_964615535.1 uncultured Mycobacteriaceae bacterium
CTGCTGCAACCTCTGGCGGCGGAATCCCCGCCCTCGCAGCGCGCCGTCGCGACCCTGGAAATCCTCTATGAATTGCAGCGCCACACCAAGGTGTTCCCGCTGCCCAAGCTGTGCCAGTGGGTGGCGCAGCTCATGGAAACCGTGATCGAGCAGTACAACAGCCGCACCCTGCGCGACCGGATGCGCCAGGCGATCGCCACCCAGGCCTCGACCGGCGTGTTCCGCGACATCTATCTGATCCTGAAAAACAGCAGTCTGGCGACCCGCGATGCCCAGGCCTTCCAGGCGGCCCGGCGCGACTACCAGATTGCCGCGCGGGTCATCCAGTTCCGCCAGGACGACAGCCGGGCCCGGGACAAGGCGACCACCTCGATCGGCCGGCAGATGGCGGCGCTGGGCAGCAGCCTGGTCTCGGCCATCCTGCTGGTCGGCATCATCCTGCTCCAGGCGACCTGAGTTCGGGAGACGCCCGGCCATGGCAAAGCCCCCTCCTCGCCGCCAGCCGCCCGGCGCCGCACGCAAGCCGGCAGCGAGCCCGAAGCCGCCGAAGTCGGTGGTGTGGGT
>CAZTNV010000367.1:574-3932 GCA_964615535.1 uncultured Mycobacteriaceae bacterium
CCGGCAGCCGCACCGCGCCCCGGCCTGCCGGTGCCGAGCGGGGCGGGCGCCGCGGCGGCCCGGCCCGGCGCGTCCAGGATGGGCCCGGGGGGCATCAACGGGGGCGGGCTGGGACCACCGGCATTGGGTCCGTCGGGGCTGGGTCCGCCGGGGCTGGGTCCGTCGGGGCTGGGGCGATCGAAAGCGCCGCTGCCGGGGCTGCTTCTGGTGCTGGTGCTGCTGGTGCCGGCGGCGCTGATGTTTCTGCCCTCGGCGCTGCTGCTGGCGATCGGCATGCTGCCGACCATGGTCGCCGTGATCATCGACCGCGACCCCGACAAGTACGCCCCGATCACGGTCGGACCGCTCAACTTCTGCGGCGTGCTGCCCTTCCTGATCGAGCTGTGGCGCGGCCGTCATACCCTGGACCATGCGGCGAGCCTGATGGGCGACCCGCTGACCCTGATGATCATGTATGTCGCGGCGGGGTTCGGCTGGCTGCTCTACTACGCGGTGCCGCCGGTGATCGCCGCCATCACCACCGCCCGCAACGACGCCGAAATCAAGCGCATGCAGGAGCATCAGGCCAAACTGATCGAGGAATGGGGCGAGGCCGTCGCCGAACTCCCCGGCACCGACCAGCGCGGCATGGCCGGCGAGCCGGCCCAGGGCGGCATGCCGGAGCGGTAAGCGGGGCGGGCACACGCGTAGCGCGGCATACGAACCCGAACATTGCCATTCTGGATTTAGCCCGCCATACTGCGTTACCATCTCTGGCGCCCGCCCCGACGGCGCACCCCGGACGGCCGCGTGACCCAGCACATCACCTTCGACGGCGACCACAACATCGGCATCCAGGCCCAGGGCGACGGCATCACCGTGGTGGTGAACCGGCCGTGGCTGCAGCTCTGCCGCGACCACCGGCGGCAGAGGAGTCCCGCGAAGGAGCTCGACCTGCTGGACCCGTCGTTCCGCGCGATCCCCCTGATCGGCCGGGAGCGGGAGACGGCGGATCTTGGCGGCTGGCTGGACGGCGCGGCGGCGGTGTCGGCGCGCTGCGTGATCGGCCGGGCGGGCAGCGGCAAGACCCGGCTGGCGCTGGAACTCTGCGCGGCGGCCGAGGCGGCGGGCTGGGATGCCGGCTGCGCGGCGACGAGCTGCGGCGGTTCCACGCGCAGCACGCCCTGGCCGCCTGGAGCTGGCCGAAGCCGACCCTGGTGGTGGCCGATGATGCCGCCGCCGGGGCGAAGGAGCTGCACGACTGGCTGGCGGCGCTGACCGAGCCGGCCGAGCCGGCGCGGCCGAAGCTGCGCCTGCTGCTGCTGGAGCGCCATGCCGATGCGCAGCTCGGCTGGTGGGCGGATCTGGTGACGCCGCGCGGCTACGCCGAAACCGGCCTGCCCGACCTGTTCGACCCGCGGTGGCCGGTGGCCTTGCCCGAGACCCGCGACCCGGCGGAGCGGCGGGCGATCCTGGCCGCGGTGATGGCCGCGGCCTCTCGACTGGCCAAGCGGACGACGCCGCTTTGCCCGCCGGAGCCGGGCCGCGATCCGGAGTTCGACGCCCGGCTGGCGGACCCGGCGCTGGACGTGGTGCCGCTCGACCTGCTGATGGCCGGGATCTCGGCGGTGCACAGCGGTGTGGCGGAGCTGCTCCGGACGACCCGGACCGATCTGGCCGAGTTCCTGGCCGGGCGCGAACTGTCGCGCATTGCAAGACTGGCGGAGAGCCGCGGGCTGCGCGGCCCCTTCGCCGAGCATCTGGCCGCCTGCGTCACCCTGCGCGGCGGCTGCACGGTCGACGAGGCGGCCGCCCTGATCGAAGCGGAGCAGGAGGCGCTGGGCCACCGGTCGGCCGGCGATCCGCCGGATTTGGCCCTGGCCCTGCGCGACGCCCTGCCCGGCGACGCCCCCCACGCGCTGGCCCCGATCCGCCCCGACCTGATCGGCGAGGCGGCCATCCTGAAGGCGTGGCGGCAGCGGACTCCGGAGCAGCAGCGGGAGATCGTATTCCGGGCCTTGGCCGCGGCACCGGCAACCGCGATCGCCACCCTTATCCGCGCCGCGCAGGATTACGGCGAGTCTCCGGACCATCCGACAATCCGCTGGCTGGTCGATCTTGCCGAGGCGATCGACGATCCGGACGGGCTTGGGTGGATCGGCGATCAGATCCCCCAGCACACGGTTCGGCTGCGCGAGGTCGCGGTATTGATACAATCCAAACTCGTTGAACGGCTGAAGTCCTTGCCGGGTGCGCAAACCGCTGCCGATATGCGACCCGGGTTGGCCAGCAGCCTTAACAATCTGGCCGTTCGCCTGAGCGAACTCGGCCGGCGCGAGGCCGCGCTCACCACCGCCCAGGAGGCCGCCGGCCTATACCGCACCCTGGCCGCCGAGCGGCCCGACGCCTTCCGACCCTACCTGGCCGGAGCGCTCAACAACCTGGCTAATAGCCTGAGCGAACTTAGCCGGCGCGAGGCCGCGCTCGCCGCCGCCGAAGAGGCCGCCGCCCTGTACCGCGACCTGGCCGCCGACTGGCCCGACACCTTCCGGCCCGACCTGGCCATGGCTCTCAACAATCTGGCCCGTGCCTTGAGTGCGCTCGGTTCGCGCGAGGCGGCGCTCGCCGCCGCCGAGGAGGCCGCGGGCCTGTACCGCGCCCTGGCCGCCGACCGGCCCGACGCCTTCCGGCCCGACTTGGCCGGAGCGCTCAACACCCTGGCCAGTCGCCTGGGCGACCTCGGCCGGCGCGAGGCCGCGTTCGCCGCCGCCGAAGAGGCCGCCGCCCTGTACCGCACCCTGGCCGCCGACCGGCCCGACGCTTTCCGGCCCGACTTGGCCATGGCCCTCAACAATCTGGCCCGTGCATCGAGAGCGCTCGGTTCGCGCGAGGCGGCGCTCGCCGCCGCCGAAGAAAGCGTGGCCCTCCGCCACACCCTGGCCGCCGACCGGCCCGACGCCTTCCGGCCCGACTTGGCCTTGGCCCTCAACACCCTGGCCAATGCCTTGGGCGATCTCGGCCGGCGCGAGGCCGCGCTCGCCGCCGCCGAGGAGAGCGTGGCCTTCCGCCGCGCCCTGGCCGCCGACCGGCCCGACGCCTTCCGGCCCGACCTGGCCATGGCCCTCAACAACCTAGCTATTCGCCTGAGCAATCTCGGCCGGCGCGAGGCCGCGCTCGCCGCCGCCGAAGAGGCCGCCGCCCTGTACCGCGACCTGGCCGCCGACTGGCCCGACGCCTTCCGGCCCGACCTGGCCCTGGCCCTCAACAACCTGGCCATTCGCCTGAGCGACCTCGGCCGGCGCGAGGATGCGCTCGCCGCCGCCGAGGAGGCCGCCGGCCTGTACCACGCCCTGGCCGCCGACCGGCCCGACGCCTTCCG
>CAZTNV010000368.1:0-3920 GCA_964615535.1 uncultured Mycobacteriaceae bacterium
ATTCGCCGCTGCGGCGGCCCTGCTGGGCCTGCTCGGCATTCTGACCTCCGACATGGCCCCGCGCGAAATCGTCGGCAAGATCACGCTGCAGGCGGTGCCGGCCAGCATCGGCGCGATCGTGGCCCGCAAGCAGCTCGGCCAGAAGTCCGTCGCCGCCGACCAGCGGAAGGACGAGGCCAGCTATGGCGGCGAATTGTTCCTGATGAGTGCCGGTGCGCTGTTCTTCGCCTTCAACGTCGCACCGACCGAGGAAATGGTGCTGATCGCCTTCCGCTTGACCCACTGGCATGCGATCGCCCTGGCGGCATTCTCCGTGATCGTGATGCATGCCCTGGTCTACACGGTCGGCTTCGGCGGACAGGAACGGGCGCCCGGCGACTCGGTGCTCCGGCCGGTTCTGCGGTTCAGCATCCCCGGCTACGCCATCGCGCTGCTGATCAGCCTCTACGTCTTGTGGACCTTCGGCAGGACCGACGGGATGTCGCTGGTCCAGATCATCGCGGCGACGATCGTGTTGGGTTTTCCGGCGACCCTCGGCGCGGCGCTCGCACGGCTGATCCTGTGATCCCGACTCCTCCGACTCCGGGCGACCCTCCATGGCAGGCAGCGGCGACAGGCAGGACCAGACCGGATCGGGCGGAGACAGCGGAGGCGCCACGGTCCGGGATCGCATCCGCCGCATCCCGCTGGCCGAACGGCTAGTCGCGGGTTTCGGACTTGTGCTCGTGACGGGGTCGATCGGGCTGATGCTGGTCGAGGCCCTCACCGCCCGCCCGGCACCGCCCGCATTGGTCGTTCTGGCCGAGCCCGCGCAGCCGGTGGCCGGCGGCTGGCTGGTGCCGATCCGGGTGCTGAACCGGGGCGGCGAGACCGCGGCGCAGACCCGCGTCACCGGCGAGCTGCGCGACGGGGCGGCCCTGGTGCAGGCCGGTCACATCATGTTCGATTACGTCCCGGCCGGATCGGAGCGCGATGGCGGTCTGTTCTTCACCCGCGACCCCGCCGGGTTCGAGCTGCGCGTGCGTGCGGAAGGCTATGCCGAGCCGTGATCGCTGCCGGTCCCGTCGTCGCCATCGCCGTCGATCACCGCCTTGGCGACGGCGTACGGAAACCCGGCGCGGCCCAGCGAGGCCAGATCCTTCTGGCGCCGCGCGGCGCGCAGCTCGGGCCGGCCGAACGGGCCGAGCCGGTGGCGGCGCGCCCAGGCCGTGGCGGCCGCCAGATCCGGGTCGGCCGCGGTTTCGGCAGAGGCGCCCGCAGCGGCGTCGAGATCGGCCTCGGCCAGGGCCACCGCGGCCGAGTCGCGGTCGATCCCCTTGGCCGCCAGCCGGGCGAGCACGCCCCGCCGGGACAGCCCTCCGGCACGCAGGCTCGCCGCCCTGGCGCGGGCATAGGCGCGGTCATCGACCAGTCCGAGCCGCAGGCATTTGGCGATCACCGCCTCGACCCATTGCGCGCCCTCGGCCGGATCGGTGCCGTGAACCCGCGCCGAGCGCCGCACCCGGTTCATCAGCACCCGCCGCAAATCCGCCGTGGTCGCCGCAAACCGCCCCAGATAATGCAGCGCAACATTCTCCAGCGAAGCCGCGCTGGCCTTGCGGGGGCGGCGGTGGGGACGTGGAGAAGAATCGGCTATATCGTCTTGCACCTTAAAATAGCGTTTCCCTTCACCGTTCCTGCGCCGGGAAATGCAAGCACCGTGTTGAGAAAAAATATCTTACGCGCCACAAGTCAAGCCGCCACCGGTGACAGCGATTCAGCATCGAAGCTCAGCAAGTCATTAATCGACCTATCCCAGGACAGGCGCGCCGCCAAGGTTTCTCGCAATTTCGCGGCGCGGCGGAACGCCGCGTCTCGATCCTGCAATACGAATTCGATTTGACGGGACCAGGCCGTGGCATCGGCTTCCAGATCGTCATCGACCGGCAGTATGGCCAAATCCACCTCGTTGCAAGGTGCAATCCGGCGCAGAAGCCGGGCGAGACCGCTGCGCTCGCTGAGCAAGACGGGCACGCCTGCCGCGATGGCTTCCAGACCGACCAGACCGAAGCCCTCGGTGCGCGACGGCATCAACACCACAGAGGCGCGCCGAATGTCATCGATCACCCGATCGGCATCGGCGGTGTACTCGCGAACGCGAATCCTCAGTGCCGGCTTCCCGGCGATCTGCCGCAACCGCTTTTGAAGGTCGTTCCCGCTGCCCGGTTGTGCGCCCCGTATCAACAGTACGGGATCGAGCGGCAACGAACCGGGCAAACTCACGAGGGACATGGCTCGCGCCGCGATATCAAAGCCCTTCAGCTCGAAATCCTCCGCCCGCCCGAGCAGGAGGCATTGAGGCATCGCAGCGGGTTCGGTGACGCGTTCGATTTCCGGCAGTCCGGGATTGAATTCGAAAACCTGAATTCCGCCTTTGGAATGCAGCTCCGTGGCGATCTCTTCGCGCAGCAGCGGGCCGACCGCTGCCACCAGATCGGCGCCGCAGGCCAACTCGGCCTGGATGATTTGCCGCTTTTCCCCGACGACAGCGGCGCCGGGGCCGGTACTGTGGTCCTTGAACCATTCGATTTCGCCGGGCGCGGTGTGGATGAATTGAATCCGGCGCGGTCGCGGGTTGATCTGGTCTGCCTGGGCCAGGGCGGCCGGGCCGGTGATCCGGTCGTGGCCGATGACGATGTCGATCCGGGCGTCATCCGGCAGCTTCGCAGGCAGCATGAGCAGCGCGCTGTCGTCCGATCCGGGGATCGGGGGCGCCGCGATCAGGGTGACGCCGGCCGATGCCGCCGCCGCCGCCTCGTCTTCGGCAATCCGCGGCACCAGGCAGAAAACTTTGCATCCGGCGGCGGCCAGCGCGCGGCACAGTTCGCGGTTGAAGGTCGAGAGGCCGCCATGGCGCGAATGCCATTCCGTCGCCACCGCCAGAACGGTCCGGGGCCGCGCGGAGTCAGTGGGCTTGTCGTTCATGACACATCCCAGCGTTGTCGGCGGGTCGGGTGCGGGCATCGCTGCCGGCAAGACCGGGCCACCGTGGGCGGTTCGCGTGACCGGATGGTCCAGCCCGGTCAAGGACGGCGGCAGCGTGGGGAAATAGTAGGCTGGAGCGGCGGTGCCCAACCGGATGACGCCGGTATCCCACAGCGCGACCAGCCATTGCTCCGTCGGTGTTTCATTCCCCACCAGATCCCGTTCGAGAAAGCTGCCGAGCGCCCGGCGCGCCCGCTCGGGTTCGCCGCATCGCAGGGCGATGAACGCATCGAGCCATGCTGCACTCGATCCGGCGTCGAGGCGGATTTCGCCCCCGAACCCGTCGAATGCCGCCCGCGCGCGCCGGGGCTCGTTCGCGCAAAGCCATGAAAAAGCTTCGTGCAATGCCAGATCGGCAACCCGTTCGGATCGGGTTCGGGCCTGGGCAAGATCCCCGGCTGCCCCGGCCCAGTCGAACGCCATCTGTTTGACGAAGGCAAGACCGAGCGCCATGTTTGGCGCCTCGAGAGCGGCGGCACCGGTGCCGCGCAACAGGTCCTGCAGGCCCTCGGCATTGCGCTCGTTGAGCGCCAGCAGCAGTGCCGCAACGCACAAACGCGGCCTGTTCCATTTCCCAACGGGGATACGCCCGATGCCTTCCCGCAAGATCGCCATGCTCTCGTCCGGGCGGTTCGCGGCCCAGGTCACGGCACTTGCCGCCTGGTACAGTATGGGGAGTCCCTTGTCGGGCGGGACACGGGCGATGCCCTGGCGCAGCAGCTCGACCGCCGCCCCGGTCCGGCCGTCTTTCGCCAGCAGGTCGCCCGCCGCCTGATAAAGAGAACGCACATCATTTTCGGGCGGCACGCGGTCGATGCCCTGGCGCAGCAGCTCGACCGCCTCCCCGGTCCGGCCGTCTTTCGCCAGCAGGTCGCCCGCCGCCTGGTATAGTGCAA
>CAZTNV010000369.1:0-3891 GCA_964615535.1 uncultured Mycobacteriaceae bacterium
CGAACTTCTCCCAATGGCCGGAGGCCTCCCAAAGGCTACGGTCCATGATGTCGGGCGTGTTGATCTCAACATAGCCGGCAGCGTTCTGCCGGCGGCGCATGTAGTCGATCAGGGTCTGGAACAGCGTCCAACCCTTGGGATGCCAGAACACGGCTCCCGGCGCTTCCGGCTCGAAATGGAACAGATCCATTTGCCGGCCGAGGCGGCGATGGTCCCGCTTCTCGGCCTCCTCGAGCATGCGGAGATGCGCATCCAGCTCCGCCTGGTCGCGCCAAGCGGTGCCGTAGATGCGCTGGAGCATCGGGTTGCGCTGATCGCCACGCCAGTAGGCGCCAGCGACCTTGAGGAGACGGAACGCTGTGCCCAGGCTGCCCGTGGACGGCAGATGCGGCCCGCGGCAGAGATCGCGGAACCGGCCCTGCCGGTAGATCGTCAGGGTCTCGGCAGCGGGAATGTCCCGGATGATCTCGACCTTGTAGCGCTCGCCGAGCTTCTCGAAATAGGCGATCGCGTTGTCGCGCGACCAGACCTCCCGCTCGATCGGCTCGTTGCGCGCCACGATCTCACGCATCCGTTCTTCGATGGCGGCCAGGTCCTCGGTGCCGAAGGGCGTGCTGCGCGCGAAGTCGTAGTAGAAGCCGTTCTCGATGGCGGGGCCGATCGTCACCTCGGTGTCGGGGTAGAGTTCCTTGACTGCTTCGGCCATGAGGTGTGCGGCGTCATGCCGGATCAGGCCCAGCGCCTCGGGGTGCTTGCGGTCAATGATCTCGACCTGCGCATCCTCCTCCATGGCGGTCGAGAGGTCTCGCAACATGCCGTTGACCCGGATCGCGAGGGCATCCGGTGCAACCCCGGGGCCGTGCTCCCGGATGATGTCGTTGGCCGTGGGCGGGGCGGCATGAAGCTGGACAGTGCCATCGGGGAGACTGATGCGAATCACGGAATGGACCTTATTGACAGTGAGGTTGCCGCATCCGCGCTCTTGGCGAGCTGGCGTAACGCTTGCTCGACCGCCTCGAACGGCAGCAGTACCGCGCCATGGCGGGACGGAAAATCGGCGACGGGGCGGAAGATCTCGAAGGCATGCCAGGGCGGATCGGCTGGCGCTGGCTGGCCGGCCAGGATCGCACGCATGGCCTTGGTGCCGAGATGGAAGGTCTCGGCCGGCCGGCCGACAATGAGCCGCGCCAGCAGGGCCGCACTCGCCTGCCCGATCAAGCAGGCTCGAACCCGGTGCCCGTGCGCCACGATCACGCCGTTAGAGACGCGGATATCCGCGGTCACGCGGCTTCCGCAAAGCCGGCTGTCAGCGCTTGCCGAAGCATCGGGGTTGACGAGGCGCGGCGTGTCATCGGCGCGCGCCGCAAGGTCGCGAAGCTGCCGGTCATAGAGCGCGAGATGATCCATCATGCCGCGGACACGCTGGCAGCGCGCTGTGCCGCCTCGCGCAGCCGCGCCAGGACATGCGCCACGCCGGTTTGCCGATGCGGCGAGAGATGTTCTTGGAGTCCGCTCTCCGTGAGGAAGCGGGGCTCACTGCGCAGGATCTCCTCCGGCATGCGCCCGGAATAGACCCGCAGCACAAGCGCCAGCAGCCCAGACACAATCACAGACTCGCTGGCCGCGCGGAAGTGCAGGCGCCCTTCCTGGTCCTGGCGCGCGACAAGCCAGGAGCGCGACTGACACCCGCGCAGACGGGCGTGCTCGATGCGCTCCTCCGGTGCCAGCGGCGCCAAGGATCGACCAAGATCGATCAGGTACTGGTAGCGTTCCGGCCAATCATCGAAGCAGCTAAAGACCTCGATGATCTCGAGCTGGGCTTGGTCGATGCTCTCGACAGGCGGTGTCATGCGCTGGTCGTCCATCAGCCCGCCCGCCGCCAGGTTGAGCCTCCGGCGCGATCCTCAATGAGGATGCCGGCGGCCTCGAGTTCCATCCGGATCCGGTCAGCGGCGGCGAAGTCGCGCACCGCGCGGGCAGCCGAACGCTGGGCCAACCGATCCTCGATCATGGTCACGGCCATCCCATGATCGTACCGGTCCTGCGCCTGGAACCAGGCGTGCGGCGCCTGCTGGAGCAGTCCCAGGGCGGCGCCAGCCGACACGACGGCGCCCTTCAGCGCGCCGGCCTCGCCCGGCGTGGCGGACCGCGCGGCCTTGCCCAGGGCCAGCAGCGCCGCCAAGGCCGCCGGCGTATTCAGGTCGTCGGCCAGCGCCTCCAGCACGGGCGCTGCCATGGCGCTGCCATTCAGCGGGGGCACATCCTCCAGGTCCCGCAGCACGCCATAGAGCCGGTCGAGGTTCTGTCGGGCCTGGGCGAGTGCCTCGCTGCTCCAGTCCAGCGGCTGGCGATAATGCGCCGCGAGAAGCGCAAGGCGGATCGCCTCGCCAGGCGCTTCCGACAGGAGATCCCGCACCAGCAGGACATTGCCGAGCGACTTCGACATCTTCCGCCCCTCGACGGTGACGAAGCCGTTGTGGATCCAGAAGCGCGCGCGCGTGCCCTGCGCGATTTCGTTCTCATGGTGAGGGAACATCAGATCCTGCCCACCGCCATGGATGTCGATGGGGCTGCCAAGATGGTGCTCGATCATGGCCGAGCATTCGATGTGCCAGCCCGGCCGCCCCCGCCCCCAGGGGCTGTCCCAACCCGGCAGGTCTGGCGTCGAGGGCTTCCACAACACGAAATCCGCCGGATCCCGCTTGAAGGGCGCGACCTCCACCCGGGCTCCCGCAATCATGTCCTCGCGGTTGCGGCGGGAAAGCTGACCGTATGTGGGGTAGGAGGGCACGTGGAAGAGCACATGGCTCTCCGCCGCGTAGCCGTACCCCTGCGCGATCAGCCGCGAGATCATGTCGATGATCTGCGGGATATGGTCGGTGACGCGTGGCTCGATGACCGGATCCAGCACGCCAAGCGCTACCATGTCGGCGTGATAGGCGTCGATGTAGCGCGCGGTGATGACGTGGATCGGCTCGTGCCGCGCCAGGGCCGCGGCATTGATCTTGTCATCCACATCCGTGAAGTTTCGGGCATAGACGACGTTGCCGTAGGTGCGGCGCAGCAGGCGGAACAGCACATCGAAGACGACCGCCGGCCTGGCATTGCCGATATGGGCGTAGTTGTAGACGGTCGGCCCACAGACATACATCGTCACCCTGTCGGGATCGGCCGGTCGAAAGACGTCCTTGCGCCGGGTCATGGTGTTGGTGAGCTTCGGCGTCAGGTCGGAGCGCGGCGCGTCTGTCGGGTTGCGCAGCGCGCCTTGTTCAGCCGGCGACATGGGCAACCTCCTGCGATTGCCGCTTGGCCAGGGCTTCGGCGTTGCGCTTGTTCAGGGCAATCGCCTCCAGAAGCTCCTCGCCCTCTTTGGCGGCGAAGAGCTTCCAGGTGTCGCGCAGCATCGCTTCATCGACGTCGCGCGTGATGAAGACGATGCGCGTCCGGCGGTCAGCGCTGGGCCACTTCTTCATCATCACCGGCGGATGAAAGATGTGCTGCACGCCATGGATGACGAAGGGTCCCGATAGTCCCCCCACATTCACGATCCCCTTCACGCGGAGAATATCGGGCCCCTTCAGCAACAGCAGGGCCTCGAGCCAGCGATCGAGCGCGTCGCCATTCACAGGCTCATCCATTACCAGACAAACCGATCTGATGTGATCGTCGTGGCGGTTCACGTCATGGACGTGATCATGCTGATGGTTCGAGGCATGACCCTCTTCTCTGGCACCGTGGTCATGGTCGGATCCGTGGCCGTGGTCCTGATGGCCATGCTCCCCGTGGTGGTGATGCCCGTGCTCGTGGTCATGGCCCTGCTCAGGCGGCAGATAGGCCTCGGCCTGGAGCCAGCGCTGGACGTCCAGGCTTTTGGTCTTGGGATTGTACAGG
>CAZTNV010000370.1:0-3881 GCA_964615535.1 uncultured Mycobacteriaceae bacterium
AGCGTCTCGACCTGGATGCGGCTTTCCTCGTCGGCGATGCCCTGGGCGCGACCGCTGGTCGGCACGTTGTGATCGGGCACCGCCAGCGTCGCCTCCGGCCGGCGCACCTGCCGCCCGGCCATGCGCAGCCCCTCGAAGGCCTGCGGGCTGGTGACCTCATGAACCAGATGGCGATCGACATAAAGGATGCAGGTGCCGTCCTCCTGCCGGTGGACGACGTGGCTCTCCCAGATCTTGTCGAACAGCGTGCGCGGCGTGGGCATGGACGGGCGCCAATCCTCGAATTCCGGCCAGATTGGCCATCGTTCGAAAGATAGCGTGTGGCGGCGATCGGCGAAAGTGTGCTGCGACCCGACGCACGACACGGTCTTCCGCCTCGTGCGACGAAATCGGGCGACAGCACCGGGAGCGAAGTCGCTCCCGCTGCCGAAAACAGCCGGCACGGCCCGGCCCCGGTGATCGGGTCGAGGATCAGCCGAGCGAGGCGCGGCGATGGATGAATGCCTGCTTGGCCGCCAGGACGGCGGTGCTCGCGCCGAGCACGCAGATCACATCGACCAGCCAGCGGACCGCCGCCGCCCCGGCGAGCGGCAAGTCCCCCTCGGCCAGGGCCATGCCGGTGAGGCTCATCGTCGGGATCAGGGCCAGCGCGATCATGACCCCGACCGACAGGACCGAGCGGTAGATGCTGACGACGGCGGCGCCCGCCGCGCCCGCCAGCAGGGCAACCACCACGCCTGTCGGGCTGACCGAAGTCCAGTAGCGGACCCAGGAATTGGCCTCGAGATCCGCCGGGCCGCCGGCATCGACCGCCCGCAGCACCAGCAGGGCAATGGCTCCCCCCAGCGCGAGCAGCCCGTAACCGATCACCGTGCCGGTCGCGCCGTAGCGGACGATGCCGCCCATGCCGGTGATCAGCCCGAACGGCATGCGCAGCAGCGGTTCGAAACCGGGGGCGATCGTCATCGCCCCGATCACCAGATGCAGCGTGTTCGTCCACAGCCCGCCGGCAGCAATCCCGCCGGCCAGAAACATCAGCAGCATGAAATTGTTCGAAGGGTTGGTCTCACGCCGGAGCATCGAGGCCATCTCTTCCCAGCCGGCCTCGTTCGACTCGTGCTCCAGGCTGCCCTGGCCTTGCGATGAAACGAGGCAGTACGGCTCGCTGGTGACGACCGAGCCCTCGGCCAGTATGTCAAGTTCGCTCAGAACCCGGAAGACCGACCGGCATCCGTCGTTGGTCGCCCGTATGGTCAGGACATCGCCGGCCGGCCGGAGCGATGCGCCGCGCTGCAATGCGATGCCGACAACGCCATCCAGCCCGGCCACGCGGTCCAGCAACGCGGCGGTCTTGTCCGGCGATACGCTCAGTTCGATCGATCGCGGCATCCGTCCCCCTCTGCCGGGCGGCATCAAGGATGCGGTTCGGCCCGTGTACGGCCTTTTGCCGTCAGTGCCGCACCGCGTCCAATGCCGCCGCGGCCCCGCGATCCGGGTCGATGCCGCGGCCGTCGGGCAGATCGTCGAAATCGCCGCGCACCGCCTTCAGGGCGGTGCGCTCCTCATGGATTTCCTCGGCGGTGCGGAAGCCCAGCCGGCGCAGCACCGGCACCGGCGGGCACCAGCCCTGGATCGCGTGCTGCAACAGAAAGGCGGCGACCGCGCCCGACAGGATCAGAAATCGCCGGTCCACCGTCGCCCCGAGGCCGATGCCGAGCAGCGCCAGGGTCGCGGCATTGGCCTCGATCGCGCGCTCGATGTCCCATTCCTGGTCCAGTTCGCGCAGACGATGCTGGATCCGTTCGGGATGGCGGGCGTAATGGACGACGCTGTCCTCGATGTCGTGACGGATCGCCCGGCTGATCGATGGAGCGGTGTGCAGCGCGACCCGGTCGGCGGTGGCGGGAATCATGGTCGGCCCTCCCGAACAACCCTTGAAAACCGACTGGATAACGCGGCCACGAACGCGCGGGTTCCCGCGATCGATCGGGCCGGTGACTCGGCGGATGTCCGGGGCAAACTCTCCGAACCGCCGCCCTCACCAGGGATCGAGTTCGGTATCCCAGTAGAGAAAATCGCGCCAGCTCTGGTGCAGGAAATTCGGCGGGAAGGCGCGGCCGTTCTCCTGCAGCTTGTGGGTGCTGGGTTGTTCCGGCTGGACCAGCGGGCGCATGCCGCTATGGTGCGGCATGCGGTTGCCCTTGCGCAGATTGCACTCCGAACAGGCGGTCACGACGTTCGACCAGGTGGTCTTGCCGCCGCGCGAGCGCGGGACGACGTGGTCGAAGGTCAACTCATGCGTCGGGAACCGGCAGCCGCAATACTGGCAAGTGAAGCCGTCGCGCAGGAACACGTTGAACCGCGTGAAGGCCGGCCGGCGCGCCGAGGGAATGTATTCCTTCAGCGAAATCACGCTGGGCAGGCGCATCTCGTGGGTCGGGCTGCGGACCACACGGTCGTATTCCGCAAGAATATTGACCCGGTCGAGGAACACGGCCTTGACCGCATCCTGCCACGACCACAGCGACAAGGGAAAGTAGCTCAGCGGACGAAAGTCCGCATTCAGCACAAGTGCCGGGCAACTGTCGGGTGGGGGAGCCAAGGCCCACGCCTCCGTCGTCTGCTACACCGGGTCGCCGCCTGGAAGCGGCGAACTCCTGGATAAACCGGCGGATCGAAATACGCAATATCGCGTGGTCATTCGACCCAAAATGTCACGTCATTGTAACCGGTTGCCGGACGCGGCGCTGGCCGCCTGCCGGGCTTTCGTCAGACCGCCGCCTCGGCAAACCGTTCCGCCAGAAACCGCGCGCCGCGCTCCAGCCCCTCGGGGTCGATGCCATGCCCCAGGCCGGGGCGCACTTCGTGTTCGACCGAAAGGCCCGCGGCTTTTAATCCCTGCACCGCCAGGGGCAGCATCTGCACCGGCACCACCGGATCGGCATCGCCGTGGATCAGCAGCACCGGCGGCTTCGACACGGTCTCGGCCGGCAGCCGATCGGCGCCGACCATGGCTCCCGAATAACCGATCACCGCGGCGAAAGGTTCAGGCCGGCGCGGTGCGACGTGCAGCGCCATCATGGTGCCCTGGCTGAACCCGACCAGCGCGAGCTGCCGCACGGTCAGCTCGCGCGCCGCCAGCTCCTGGTCGATATAGGCGTTCAGCAGCGGCGCGCTCCGCTCGATACCCGCCAGCAGGCGTTCCGGCGACCGGTCGATCAGGCTGAACCACTGATACCCGAACGGCGCCATGTCATACGGGAACGGCGCGTGCGGCGAGACGAATTCGGCATGGGGCAGGACGCGCGCCCAATAGGGCGCCAGCCCGATCAGATCGTGACCGTCGGCCCCGACGCCGTGCAGCAATACGACCAGTTGCCGGGGCGCACCGCCGGCGGCCGGAGGATGACTGGGTCCATCAAGACGGGGGCGAACCTGATCCATGACGCCATGTGCCCGAACGCCGGCCGGATTGTCAACCTTTTGACGCGCCGCAGGGCCGCTCGGAGCGTTGGCGCCGGACGCGCGCGGCGCGCCCGCGCGGTGCGCCATCGTGTTGCGTCGGTGCCGGCCGCGGCCTAATCTGTTTCGCGATATGGCTGAACCGGCGACCAGGAATGGACGGCGTCGGGCCGTCGGGGCCGGGGCCCGGAGCGACCGCCGGCTGAAGACTGCCGCCGGCCGCGACGGCGTGGTCCCGCGGCCGGCGTGATCCCGCATGGACCGCTCGCTTCGATCGAGATCCGTCGTCACCCGGTTCGCGCCCAGCCCGACCGGGCATCTCCATCTGGGCCATGCCTTTTCGGCCTTCGTGGGGTGGCGGGCGGCGCGAGCGGCCGGCGGACGGGTTCTGCTGCGGATCGAGGACATCGATCTCGGCC
>CAZTNV010000371.1:0-3863 GCA_964615535.1 uncultured Mycobacteriaceae bacterium
CGGCCGAGCGCGGCTTGGCGAACTGGCCGGCCATGCGGCCGCATTTCACCACCGGCATGGCGCCGCCGAAGGTCAGCGTCACCGCCATCTGGAGCAGGACGCGGAAGGTGTCGCGGATCTTGTCGGGGTGGAACTGGTTGAACGCCTCGGCGCAGTCGCCGCCCTGGAGCAGGAACGCCTCGCCCCGCGCCACCTTGGCCAGCGCGGTCTTGAGCGAGCGCGCCTCGCCGGCGAACACCAGAGGCGGATAGCCGGTCAACTGCTCGGTCACCGCATCCAGCCGGGCCGGGTCGGGGTAATCGGGGATCTGGAGCGCGGTCCTGGTCTTCCAGCTATCGCGCGCCCACCGCTCGGTCATCGGTCCATCCTCCATCATGCCCCGCCCGAGACCACCCGACTCGACGGCCTGGGCCAATAAGACGAGGCTATACGCCGGATCGAACCACTTTTCCACCCTTCAAGGGAGTGCCGGGCGGGGGGGTGGGGCGGGGAGAGGGTGGGCACCGGGTCCGCAATGGCGATTTTGTCCAAAATGGACAAAATGTCCAAAATGGACAAACTGACGGGCGGGTGAAAATTGCGGCGGGCGTCACGGAATGTCACGGTTCGTCACGGCGCCGGGGGCGGGCCGCTGGCAGGAGGGTAGACCCGCGAAGCCATAGGTCATCAGCTCGTCGAAGCTGCGGGGCTGGAGGATGTCGGCGACGTTGGCGAGGATTTGGTCAACATGTTCAGAAAATATCCTCATTCGCTTGTGCTGCTCGAAGCTTTCGGTGCTTACGCTGTCGAAGGACGGTCCTTGAATTCGCGTTTTCAAGGATTGGTATTCACTTCTCCAGAACTCGGCATAGTCAAGCCGATCATGGATACTCCAGATTTTGGCACAGCCGAGAGGATAAAACCTGGTGTTCCGGCGGAACTTCTCACTGTCTTGTTGATTGTTCCGCCAGATCTCGTGAAGCTCGTACATGCAAGAGGGCGATTTCAGGTATCTGTCGCTCAGGAAGATGAATACCCGGTCGCCGCGGCCGATCCGCTGCATGAATTTCGATATGCGCTCGCCAAGGCCCAAGGCGGTCTTGTCGCGAAGAATCTGGATGTCCTTCTTCGCCGCGGCGGCGCAGAAGGCGTCCACTATGGCTTCCCGCTTTTTCCCTTCGGGCGTGTCGTCGCCCCAGGCGTAGGAGACGCACCATTCGCGGGTGGGGGATGGCGGCTCCACATTGCCAGGCGCCTGCACGTCCTGTTCGCGAATAGAGGTCGTGGTCGTGACCTTTTCGGGCTTCAGTCCGGCCCGCTCGTTTTCTTTCTCGACCAGTGCCGACAGGCGGGTCAGGAGGGCGGCGGATTGGCCGCGCTGGGTTTGGATGCGGATGATGCCGCGCCAGTCATCGTTCATCTCCTGCTCGATGATCGCGCGGCTGCTGGTTTCGGCTTCGCTGAAATAAACGCCGCCCTGCCAGTATTCGGCGGCGAGCCCGGCCTGCCGGCCGATGCGGGAGATCACGCTGCGGATCACGCCGAAATGCAGGAACTTGTAGGCGAACGCCGCGGTCTCCGTGGGCTGGTCCGCGTCCCATTTCTGGTCGAGATCGGCCTGGATGTCGGCGCGGTCGGGCAGCAGGTCGGGGGCGATGTATTCGATTTCGGCCGCGTCCCCAGGTCCCAGGCGGCGGTGTACGAAACAGATCCCGCAGGATTTCATCATGCCGAGGAACAGCTCCTGCTCCGCGACACTGTGACCGCCCCAGACCCAGTCCGCGAGGTCGGCGCGGGTGAACCGGCCCTTCAGCCGTTTGATTAGGCTGTAGCATTTCTCGCGGTGGAACACGGCATAGATCGCGTCCAGCGCCCAGCCCTGATCCAGGATGATGTCGTCCTGGAACAGGCCGGGCTGATAGAACACGATCCCGGCATTGTGCAGATAGGCCAGCAGGTGTTCGGGCGCTCCGACCCCGCCGGCCTCGTCGCAGATCTCGCGGAACCGGGCCTGGGTCATCGTGCGGTATCGCTTCCTGTCCGGCGGCGCCTTGGCATCTTCGTTACGCATTTCCTCCAGCCGGGTTTTCACCCGGTGCCGGCCGGCGCCGATGGTGGCGATGCCCTCCCGCGCCCGCAGCCATTGCGCCGCATCGGCCAGGGCCTCGGCCAAGGCGGCACGGCCGCGACCGGTCCGGGCGCTGAAGCGTATCGGCTTGTGGAACTCGAACGCCTTGAACAGAGTCGTTTCCGGAACCGGGCAAGCCGCCTCGTCCTCCGGGCGGTCGCAGCGGGTCTGGACGACGAGGACGGGGCTGTTGCGCCCGCCGAGATGGCGGACATAATCCACCCAATAGGCCAGCGGATGGTTGCGGAAGCGCATGCCGCCGTGTTCGTGCTCCCCCGACTCCTCGAATTCGGGGGTCCAGACCAGCAGGAAGATCGCGTTGGAGCGCAGGAACAGGGCGTGGGTGCCGTGATAGAGATCCTGCCCGCCGAAATCCCAGAGGTTGAGTCGCACCGCCGGCCCGTCCCCGGCCGCCGGCAGATCGACGGCGGTCACGGTGATGCCATGGGTGGAGGCCACGGTCTCGTCGAAAGGCTCGCCGCGCAGCCTTCGGCAGAGCTGGGTCTTGCCGACCCGGCCATTGCCCAGCACCATCAGCTTGACATCCGCCACCGCCACCGCCCCGGCCGCGAGATCCCGCACATGGGCGCGGAGCGAGTGCAGGCAGTTGGCACCGCCGGATTGGGACAGCACTTCGGCGGGCACGCCCGGCAGGCGGCAATCGTACAGGAACAGTTCTTCCAGAGAAGGACTGAACAGCAGCCGTTCCGGAAAATCGGACAAGTCACAACCGGAGCAATCCAATTCTCGCAGCGCCGCGAGCCCGGCCAGCGGCCCGAGATCTCTCACTTGAGTGTGTGAACAGTGAGTCCACTCCATCTTCTCCAATGCTGTCAGCGGTTGGATACTGCTCACCCGAGTATGAGAGAAATCCAAGTATTTTAGACTTGGGAGCCTTGCCAGAGGATTAAGACAATTCACATAAGTCCTTGAACAAAGAAGTAGTCTCAGCTTGGCTAGTTGGTCCAACGGATCAAGGTCTTCCACGTCGGTAAGATAGCACCGCAGCGATTGGAGCTCGGCGAGCCCGGTCAACGGCCGGAGATCGCTCACTCGGGTGTTGGAGCAATCCAGTTCTAGCAACGCAGCGAGCCCGGCCAGTGGCCCGAGACTGCTCACCGGAGTGTCCGAGCAATCGAGTCGGCGCAGACCCGTCAGGCCGCCAATACCATTCAGGCTGGGCAGCTTGGTGCTGGAGACGAATAATTCTTCAAGTTCCGGCAGATCCCGCAACCGATCGAGTGATGTGGCTAGGACGTTGGGCGCGAGGTCGGCGCTGCTCGCCCGTAAAAAGCCATCGTTATCGAGAATCGCGGACCCGAGATTCAGCCGCCGCAAATGCTTCAGGCGGAACAGCTCCTCCGGCAGTTCGGTCAGGCCGAGCATTCCCAAATCCAGGAAGCCGGTTTGCGCCTCGGCCTCCTCGGCGATGCGTTGGCGGGCGATGGCCGGGCCGTCGGTTTGTTCGCTCATGGCAGGCACAGTGCCAGGAGTCGGGGTGGAAGGGAACCGGACGGTGCGCCATTCCGTGCGGTGTCGGAGCCGCGGCGTGGGGGCGGTGTGCGGTGTGGGCAGGGCAACGTGTTGATAGGGATAAGAGCGGTTCATAAGAATTCCGTCATTCCCGTGAAAGCGGGACTCCAGACACCGTCGCAACTTTTGGCATATATTCCTTTAATAAACACGAGATCAGTCGGCGATGCGCACTGGATTCCCGCTTGTCTGATCGGGATGGGGTAGAGTGGTGATGCCGGCC
>CAZTNV010000372.1:0-3838 GCA_964615535.1 uncultured Mycobacteriaceae bacterium
CGGGCATCACCTGCATCAGGCCGGCAGCCCCGGCATGGCTGCGCGCGGTCGGGTTGAACCGCGACTCCTCCCGCATGATCGCGTGGACCAGCGCCGGATCGACGCGGAACCCGCCCGGCGGCTGCCACGATGAGGTCGGGTAGAGCGCGGCGTCGTAGGTGCCGCCATCGGGCCGCCGCAGCGCCTCGCCCAGCCGCATGGCCAGCCGGGGCATGCGCAGCTCCATCGCCATGGCGAGCAGCGCTTCCAGCCCGCGCGGGTCGTCGGGATCGGGGCGGACCTGCGCGATCTCCTGCCGGGCCAGATCGCGCCGGCCGATCTGCAGCAGACCGATCGCCCGCCGGCCGGCGGGATCGGCGGCCAGCACCGCGATATGGTCGGCCGTCAGCGCCGGCTGATCGAAATTCAGCCCGATATCGATGCCCAGCGCGCGCCGCGCCAACTGGCCATAAAAGGTCCGCGGAGAGTCCGCGGCGATCCGCAGCCAGCGGCTGTTTTCGGCGGGGTTGCGGTCGCGGATATGAGCGCGGGCGGCCCAGTAGGCGCCGCCGCTGCGCAGCCAGCTCGACGCGCAGTCGGATCGTGCGACGCTCTCGAAATACCCGGCGGCGCGGGAATACTGCTCCAGCCGCCACGAGGCCAACCCGGCGATCCAGGCCGCCTCGGGGGCCGCTTCGCCCGCCCGGTCGGCGCTGGCGGTGGCCGCATCCAGCGCTTGCTCGATCCGGCCATCGTAATAGAAGCCGGCGGCGACCCCGGCGCGCAGCCGGTCGACCTGGAGCGGCGCCAGCCGGTCGTTGCGGCTCTGCCGGTCGAGATAGAGCGCCGCGTCCTCCGGCCGGCCATTGCGGCGGAAACCGTCGATCCGCCGGCCGAGCGACACGCTGTGGCGATCGCGGGTATAGGCCCGGCAGCGGCGGTCATCCGAGTCGCCATGGCCGCGGAGGCCAGACAGCGCCGCGTAGGCGGCCGGTGCGGCGGCAGAGCGTCGGCCGCGCTCGGCCATCGCGTAATCGAGCAGGCTGCGGTCCTGCAGCGCGGCGATCTCGCGATCGGCCGCGCCCGGACCACCGGCATCCTGCTGTGCGAAGATCCGGCGATAGCGCTCGACATCGGCATCCGACAGGCGGTCGCCCGGCCGGGCCGTCGCGATGCCGGCCAGGGCGCCGCTCTGCGGCGGCTGGTCCGAGAGGGGGCCGGCCGGCGCGGTCAGGGCAAGCTGGTCCCGGGACTGGGCATGCCCCGCGGCCGGCGCGAGGCCGCAGATCACCGCGGCCGCAGCCGGGACGATCAGAAGGCGCGGCAATCGGCAGGGGAAGGCGAGCGGCAGGGATCTGTACGATAGGCGGTGCGGGATACTGAGAATGCTTATTAATTGCATTGGCATGGCCCCGCTACCGCTCTTTGAAGTCTTGACACCGGTGCCTCATAGCCGCCGAAATTTGTCCGCGCAACCCTCCGAGTCGTTACAGTTTTGTCAAAATGCTGCCGTTCTCCGGACAAACTGAGGAAAATCAAGGGCTTTTCTAGGAAGCCATCGAGTCTATCTTTTTTTTAATCTGGATCAGATCGCGCCAGGCTTCGCGTTTTGCGGCCGGCTGGCGCAACAGATAGGACGGGTGGTAGATCGCCACCGCCGGGACCGGTCCCGTCAGTCGCGGCAGCGCATACTCGACCCAGCGTCCGCGACTTTTGGTGATTCCTTCGCTCGTGCCGAGCACCGCCTTGGCCGAGGTGCCGCCCGCCAGAATCAGCAGCTTCGGCGCCTTCAACTCGACATGCCGCTCCACGAAAGGCAGGCAGACGGCGATCTCGGCGGCGGTCGGCTGGCGATTGCCGGGCGGGCGCCAGAACAGCACGTTGGTGATGTAGACGGTGGTCCGGTCCAGCCCGATCGCCGCCAGCATGCGGTCGAGCAACTGGCCGGCCGGGCCGACGAAGGGCTTGCCCCGCCGGTCCTCTTCGGCGCCCGGCGCCTCGCCGATCACCATGATGTCGGCTGCCGGATTGCCGTCGCCGAACACCGTATGGGTCGCGGTCTGCTTCAGCGGGCAGCCTTCGAATCCGCGCACGGCCTGCTCCAGCTCGGCCAGCGTGCGGGCGGCGGCGGCCAAGCCGCGGGCATCGGCGATCGCCGCCTCGCTGCCCAGCGCCCGCCGCGCGGCGGGCTGGGGCGCCGGGTTGAACAGCCGCGCCGGGTCCTGCGCCGGGCGCGACTCGGATATCGCGGGCGGCACGGTCGAATCGAGGTGTGGCGGCTCGGGGCGTGACGAACCCTCGGGGCGTGACGATCCGCCGGCCTGACCGGCGGGGCGGAGCGCGGTGAGATCGGCCCCGGCGTCGTCCGCCGCCTCGTCCACCCCGATATCGCGGTACCAGCGCAGCAGCGCGGCAATCTGTTGCAGGCTCGGCATGGCTCTATGGCTCGCCAGTGGTCTATGGTGGCGCGGGTCGCGGGCTGCGGCCGGGGGCATCAACCAGACACCGAGATATCAACATGGAACGCGAACCCATGGAGTTCGACGTCGTGATCGTGGGCGCCGGCCCGTCCGGTCTCAGCACGGCGATCCGCCTGAAACAGCAGGCCCAGGAGCAGGGGCACGACATCTCCGTCTGCGTGCTGGAAAAAGGCTCCGAAATCGGTGCCCATATCCTCTCGGGCGCGGTGATCGAGCCGCGATCGCTCGATGAGCTGATCCCCGACTGGAAGGACCGCGGAGCGCCGCTCCATACGCCCGTATCCCGCGACGAGTTCCATATCTTCACCGAGAAGGGCTCGATCAAGTTTCCCAACTGGATGCTGCCCCCGGAATCGCACAATCACGGCAATTACATCATCAGCCTGGGCAATCTGTGCCGCTGGCTGGGCGAACAGGCCGAGGCGCTGGGCGTGGAGATCTTCGCCGGCTTCGCCGCGGCAGAAGTGCTCTATCACGAGGACGGCAGCGTCAAGGGCGTCGCCACCGGCGACATGGGCATCGGCAAGGATGGCGAGCCGACCGCCAACCATCAGCCCGGCGTCGAGCTGCACGCCAAATACACCGTGATCGCGGAGGGGGTGCGCGGCTCGCTGGCCAAGATGCTGTTCGACCGGTTCGACCTGCGCCGCGACTGCGACCCCCAGACCTTCGGCATCGGACTGAAGGAGCTCTGGGAGATCGACCCCGCGAAGCACCAAGCGGGGCTGGTGATCCACGGCATCGGCTGGCCGCTGGACGGCGAGACCTATGGTGGCGCCTTCCTGTACCACCTGGAGAACAATCAGGTTTCGGTCGGCTTCGTGATCGCGCTCGACTACAAGAACCCCTATCTGGCGCCGTTCGAGGAATTCCAGCGGTTCAAGACCCACCCGAAGATCCGGCCGTTTTTCGAGGGCGGACGGCGGGTCGCCTATGGCGCGCGGGCGATCAACGAGGGCGGCTTCCAGTCGATCCCCAAGCTGACCTTCCCCGGCGGCATTGTCGTGGGCTGTTCGGCCGGGTTCCTCAACGTGCCGAAGATCAAGGGCATTCACGGCGCGATGAAGAGCGGCATCGTGGCCGGCGAGGCGCTGTTCCAGGCGCTCAAGGACGGCCGCACCGGCCATGACGAGATCACCGCCTATCCCGAGGCGCTTAAGCAGAGCTGGCTGTGGCAGGAGTTGAAGATCGTGCGCAACTGCCGCCCGGTGTTCCGCTATGGCCGCTGGGTCGGGCTGGGCTGGGCCGGCATGGAGATGATGCTGCGCGGCCGCACGCCCTGGACCCTCCATCACAAGCATGGCGACCACGAAACCCTGCGCAAGGCCGCCGACAGCCAGCCGATCGCCTATCCCAAACCCGACGGCACGACCACTTTC
>CAZTNV010000373.1:0-3836 GCA_964615535.1 uncultured Mycobacteriaceae bacterium
TCGCCTTCTCGCGGATATGGCAGGTGTTCAGGATCACCAGATCGGCGTCCTCGATCGCCCCGGTCGCGGCATAGCCCAGCGGCGCCAGCGCCTCGGCCATGCGCGCCGAGTCATAGACGTTCATCTGGCAGCCCCAGGTCTTGATGAACAGCTTTTTCGTCACCGGGCGGTTTCCTGTCTTCCTGCGCCTTCCGGTCTTTCCGCGCCCTCGACTCTCCCGATGCCCGAACGGCGTCCCCGGCGGCGCAGCCAGCGCGGCAGATGCCGGCGGGTCCGCCCCCGCGCCCGCGCCGCCGACCCGCGGCCGGCCCAGTCCAGCCGCCCGGCATTGGCCAGCGCGACGCCGGTCGCGACTTCGCGCCAGCAATGCTCGGCCAGCGCCTTGCGCGCGCCGAATGTTTCGAAACCCACCACGGGATGGAACAGCACCACCACGCTCAGCCGGCCGAGCTTGGCCATGGCCCACATATGGGTAATCAAATCCATGTCGCCATACCAGGCATAAGCGCCTCTCAGCCTTCGGCCCAGCGGAATGCCGTCGAGCGCGATGCAGGCGATCGACACCGGCTGGATCGCGACCGGCCGCCCGGCCACCGCCGGATCGGCCACCGCGAACAGCGCACTCTTGAACGGCAGGGTGCGGTTGCCGTCGCTCGAGGTCCCTTCGGGAAACAGGATCAGATTGTCGCCGGCCTGCAGGCGGCCGACCAGACTGTCGCGCTGGTCCCCGGTCGAGCGGACGCGGCGATCGACGAACACCGTGCGCTGCAGCCTGGCCAGCATGCCGAACACCGGCCAGGTGCCGACTTCGCTCTTGGCGACGAAGCTGCCGTTGATCAGCGCGCCCAGCATGGTGATGTCGAGATAGGAGGAGTGATTGACGACGAACAGGGTCGGCCGGGTCGCCGACACTTCCCCGCGGGTCTTCAGATCGAAGCCCATGATCGCGGCGCACACGCGGTGATAGGTGCGCGGCAGGACCGTCCGCCACGGCAGGCCGAGCCACAGCGCCAGGGCCTGGAGCGGGGCCATCGCCAGGGTCCACAGCACATAGGCCAGCATCCGGCAGAGGGCGAGCAGGGTGGAGCCCATGGCGGCGGTCAACCGTTCTGCCCGGCGGTCAGACCGGATCGGCCGGGCTCGGGCGGCGCACCGAACGCCGCTCCGCCATGCGCCCATCCCGGATATCGATTTCCCTGATCGTCGGGCCCCTGCTGATCGGCCCGGCAACCCGTCATGACCGCCACGGTATCGCCGCCATCCCCTGGAGTTCACTCATGCCCCGGAACTCGATCAAGCTGGTGGAAAGGCCAGCACCGGCCGGCGCTCCTGCCGTTCATAATGCTTGTAATACTTCTCGGTGACCAGATCGGTCTTGACCACGATGCAGACATCGGTGGTCTGGAACTGGTCATCGACCACCGCGCCGTCGCCGACGGTGCCGCCGAGCCGCAGATAGCCCTTGATCAGCGGCGGCAGCGCGACCAGCGCCCGGCGCTGGTCGACCGCCTCGACCGGCATCATCCGCATGTCGGTATAGCGCAGCTCGAGGGCGCGCGGCCGCAGCGCGGGCGGTGCCAGATGATAGTGATAAAGGTAGGACAGCGGCAGCGCGAGCTGCTCGGCATCCACCCCGGGCAGGCTGGCGCAGCCGAACATGAGCTGGATGTCGAACTGGAACACATAGGCCGCGATGCCGCGCCACAGCAACTGCATGATCTGGCCGGTGCGGTGTTCGGCATCGACGCAGGATCGCCCGAGCTCCAGAATCCCGCCGGGATAGGCCTCGATCCGGCTGATGTCGTACTCCGCCTCGGAATAGAACCGGCCGGCCAGTTGCGCCGCCTCGCGGCGGATCAGCCGATAGGTGCCGACGACGCCGCGCGCGCCGGAACCGCGATTGTGATCGAGGACCAGCAGATGATCGGCGAACGCATCGAAAGCGTCGAAATCGCGTCCCAGCCTGGCCATCTCGTCCGAGGGCTTGGCCGCCATTTCCTCATAGAAGATGCGATAGCGTAATTCCTGCGCCGCCTCGATCTCGGCCCGGCACTCCGCCAGCCGGACCTCCAGCGCGCCGGCGCGAACGCTCCAGCCGTACTCATCCGCCGTGGTCAGTTCTGCCATGGTCCTGGTACTCGTTCCTTCCGGAAAGCATCGGCTGGACGGCTTTGGACAGCCCGAGGACTGCCCGTGAGGGGACACCCGATCGCCGATCCCCCGCTGCCCGGTCGCAGACCGGGCGAATCGGCCAGCCGAACGCAATAGAACAAATTATGCCAGAAACCCGACGCGACTTGCCACTCCTGCATGAGGGGTCGGCGAAGATCCGTGCCGCGTGTACGCAAGACCCCGCCCGGTTCGCAACGAACCGGGCCGAGGCGGGCGCGCGTCGCTCATGGCGTGAGCCGCCCGACGGCCGCAACCGTCGGGCCCCACGGCCTCTCGCTGCCCAGGCCCGGTTCACTTCATTTGCCGGAACCGCGGCGGGCTCGCGTGCCCAGGCCGATCTGCTTGGCCAGCTTGCTGCGCTGGCGGGCATAGTTCGGCGCCACCATCGGATAATCCGCCGGCAGACCCCAGCGCTCCCGATACTCCTCCGGGCTCATGTTGTACGCCGTCTTCAAATGGCGCTTCAGCATCTTCAGTTGCTTGCCATCTTCCAGACAGATGATGTAATCGGGCGTGACCGATTTTTTGACCGGCACCGCCGGCTGCGGCCGTTCCGGCTGAGGTGCCGGCTCGGTTCCGACATTGGCCAGGGTCTTGTAGACCTGCTCGATCAATGCCGGCAGCTCGGTCATATCGACCGGATTGTGCCCGACATGCGCCGCCACGATTTGGGTGGTCAGGCTCAATAGTTCATTGGGTGGTGTATCACTGCTCATTGCCAACGCTCCGCACAATACCATGTCAATTGTATAAGTGCTTTGCCTGTTGATGGCAATCATGATCCCGAACGAGAAAGAGGAATTTATGGTCGCAGCAAAGCACCCGCTTCACTTTCTCGATATAACCAAAGAGGTGTGTCCATTTACCTTTGTGTATGCGAAGTTGCTGGTCGAACGGGCCGGCCCCGGCGAAATCGTGGAGATCCGGCTTAACGCGGGAGAGCCGCTGATCAACGTACCGGGCGCAATCGAAGAGCTGGGTCACCGCATCCTGCATCTCGCGCCGGAAATCGAAGGCGCGGGCGATGGGGTGCATCGGCTATGGGTCGAGAAGCGTTAGACTGACAGCGACCGGCGCAGCACTAGCGCGTCGTGGCGGCCATTTCGGCCCAGGTAATAATTCTTCCGCCGGCCGGTGACGATAAAGCCGGCCCGATCGTAGAGTTCGCGGGCCGGCTGGTTCGACTCGGCGACCTCGAGCACCAGCGCCGCGGCACCCAGGGCGGCGCCGCGCGCCATCACCGCCGACAGCAGGGCGCCGCCCAGGCCGTGCCGGCGGGCCTTGGGCACCACCCCGATCATGATCATTTCGGCCTCGCCGGCAACCGCCCGCGCCACGGCGAAGCCGCTCGGCTCGCCGGCCGGCGGCGCGGCGATCGCGCCGAACACCCCGGTCATGATCATGATCCGGGTCCAGGCCGTCCAGTCCCACGGCCGCTCCGCCCAGTCCTGGTCCAGGCTGCGGGCATGCAGCTCGGCCAGCTGCTCGGCATCCAGGGGGCCGGCATCGGTCAGAATCGGCGGCGGCGGTTCAATCAGCGCCATGGTCGGACCCGGTCATCGTCGCTCGGGGCAGGGTCGGTCGGGGCATCGTCGGTCAGGGCAGGATCAGGCGGGCCGGCGCCGCCGGCACGGCGTCGGGCGCCCGGAGATAGAGCGGTGCCG
>CAZTNV010000374.1:0-3816 GCA_964615535.1 uncultured Mycobacteriaceae bacterium
GCGGCGCCGATCCGGTTCGGTTGCAGCACCTGCATTAGCTGGATAGGGAAACTTAGCTAATCCTCATATAGAAACTGAGGATTGGTGTCTATATCAGCACGTAAGTCATACTACATTAGTGAAACCTTTTCATAAAGCATCTGAGTCCTCGATGCTGCGTTACCATGTCATCGATTATTCAGGGCAGGATTTCGCTAATCTTATGCAAGCTTTGATGGCCTTGACGGCGGCAAAGCGTGGAGTGATTCATGGGGATATCAACACGTTTATTTTGGTTGTTGACCTATTTGAACCAGATGATAGTAGAGAAATCCGAATTGAACCTGATCATGGGCGGATAACTAAGAATTTAGCTCATTGGCCCGATAGTACTGTTGACATGATGTTTGGTTTTTTGACTAATCCAGCGTTAAAGAATATTTTTTTGTTTGTAAATAAATGCGATTTACTGGTAAATGATTATGCCATATCTCAGCTAGAGAGCCTTTATAGTTCATTGGAATCCCGATTATTTCAATGGCATCAGAAGTCACATCCTAAAGCAAATTTTAGGTGTTTCTACGGTAGCTTCATGACAGGAAACGGCATGCCGGAATTGGAGAAGCTTTTGGTTAGTACGGCTGTTGTCGAATCATAATTGGGTGATGACATGGGATCAAGAGACAAGGGGCCAGACGACCATGCCGACTCGGGCGCTGAGAGGTTTCAGGATACGGTGAACTACTTGCAAGGCAACGTTTCGTCAAGCCGAGTTCGTACCATGCCGATGCGGCATAGGGTTCCGAGCTGGGCATTGAGCTTGGCAAGTGTGGCAATTCTTCTGTCGGCCACGTCTTTCTTTCTCCATGGTTTTGGCGGAAGGCCTGAAGCGCTGGAGTCCCGTTTGGCGACAGCCGAGCAGCGCTTGGCTGGGGTTGAAGCGCTGGAGTCCCGTTTGGCGACAGCCGAGCAGCGCCTGGCTGGGGTTGAATCGCTGGAGTCCCGTTTGGCGACAGCCGAGCAGCGCCTGGCTGGGGTTGAAGCGCTGGAGTCCCGTTTGGCGACAGCCGAGCAGCGCCTGGGTAGTCTAGAGCGTCTGAATGAGCAAATTAGTCGAGTCAGACAAAGCATCTTACGATGCACCCAGCCACAAGAATCGAATTATGAAAACGGTTCCGGTCATGCTCTCTCTCAGAACTCAACAAGTAGCCAAGATAGAAATAGTTTTAACAGTGAAGACGCTGAGTACATTCGATCATTTGTGACCTGTATTCGCGAGGCGGTATCTGATGTATCTCAATCACCTTGACCAAGAGACGGAGGGCCATAGATGCAGCCCCCATTCGTCGGTCGACTGTCGTGACCAAGCAGCATATAGCCGTCACGCTCGGAACCGCTCATTTTTTAAGCGGCTGCTCTGCCTATGTAGATTTAGTATGAAATATACTACCGGTCAGCACCTTATAGCCGAACGTCTTTGCTTGCGGTCGTGCTGACCGGCGACGTTTGGAGGACTATTGTCACCCCTTCAATCTGAACAGCGTCGGGAAGCCGATCAGGTAGGGTTCCAGCGTGGCGGGTGGCGCGGCCTGGGGGTCGTGGGCGGCGATGTCGTGGACGCGCACCGGGTCTTTGGTGTGCCGGGCGAGAATGCGCGTGGCGGTGGCCTCGCGCTCGGCATCGCGCAGATTGACCCAGAGCAGCAGCCCGCCATGCTTCAGGTGGTCCTCGATCTCCTGGGCGTGGCGGCGGCCGAGCCAGCGGGCCAGGACGGTGCCGACCGCCCCGGCGATGCCACCCCCGGCGACCGCCGCGATGGCGGCCCCCAGCAGCGCACCGCCCGAGGCGACCACCGCACCGCCCACGGCGATCGCGCCGACATAGGTCAGCCCGCCGATCAGCGCGCCTTCGCCGGCACCGACTTCCTCCGGCGTTACCACCACGGTGCGCGGGGTCGAGGGATCGTCCGCGGCATCCTCGACCCGGTGATAGCGCTCGCCCAGCCTGGTTTCGACCGCGTGTTCGCTGGCCATCAGGCTGATCTCGGCACGGTCGAAGCCGTGCTCCTCCAGATCGTCGATCGCCGCATCCATCGCGGCCTCGTCGTGGAACACCGCGACGGCCTCGCGGATGGTGTCCTCCCGCGCCGTCGCCGCCCGATCCAGTTCTGCCCGATCCATTTCCGTCATGACAGGATCTCCGCCTGCGGGCGGCCGGTGCGCCACGCCGTCCTGGGCCCATCGGCGCCCGACCGCGATCCGATCGCGACGGCGCCTCGCACCGGCCGGTGGGGCACCGTCAACCGGATAATTCTGCCTCCATTTTGTAGGGCTTTGATACTGGAAAAAACCGTGACCCGGCGCAGCCGGCGGGCGCGGGCCGGGGCGATCGGCCTATGCCGCGCCGGCTCCGGCGGGCGCGGCCGGCCGGCCGTCGGCCGCTTCGCCCAACGCCTCGGGATCGATGAACGGGCGGCGGCGCAGCAGCCGGGGCAGCAGGTTGCGGGCGGCCAGGGCAAGGCCGGCCGGCGTGCCCGGATCGTAGGCCGCGACGGTCCAGCGCTGGCGCCGCAGCGGCAGCCATTCCTGCTTGTAGGGATCGTCGCCGCAGCCGAAATCGACCTCGTCGATCTGGCCGCGCTCGATCGCCCAGCGCATCATGTGGCGGGTCAGGATGGTGCCGACCGAAAGCGGGCGGTGCGCTTCCGAATAGTTGAGCTTGAAGATGGTGCTGCGCCGGCCGCCGGTGACCCAGAGCTGAGCCGCCGCCGGCTCGCCATCGACCGTGAGCACGCCGACCGCCGCCGCGCCCGTCGCCAGACCGGTGCGGATCAGGCCGGGCATGAAGCCGGGATAGGGCTCGGCCGCCTTCCAGCTCCGGCCGGCCACGGAGTCATAGGACTCGATCGCCCGCGGGGCCTCGTCCGGCCGGGTCAGGATCGCGATATCGACCGCGCGCTCGCGGCGCAGCGCGCGCTCCTTGCGGTCGGTGGTGTTGCGCAGCCGCGACGGGCGCGCCGCCCAGTAGCGCGCGAAATCGAGCCCGGCCAGGGGCAGATACCAGTTGCCGAATTGCCGGTAGACCTCGACCCGGTAGCCCGCCCGGCGCAATCCCGCGATCAGCGCCGTGGTGGCGGGGCAGGGGGCGTCGAGCGCCTGAAACCACAGCCGGGCGGGCCGGTCGCGCGAGCGGCGCAGATCGCCCGCCCAGCCGGCGATCAGCCCGGCCGGGTCGGCGGCGCGGGCGAGGCCGAGCGGGGCGAAGCGGCAGGTGTAGAAATTGGTCGCGCTGGCCAGGGCGCGCCAGCGCAGCCCGCGCCAGTGCTCCTGCCGCTCGCGCATGACCAGCGTCACGGCGGCGCCGGGTCCGGCGGGGATTTCATGGACGCTCAGCCGGTCGTGCGGATCGAGGCAGGTCGCCGCGAAATTGGCGAACCAGGTCTCCGAGGCATAGAAATCCACGGCGTCCTCGGCGCCTCCATAGGCGCGCAGGCGCGCGGCGACATCCTCGATCCGGCGGTGCAGCGGCACGAGCAGACACGGTTGCGGTCAGATCGGCAGATTAGCCACGATCAGGGTTGCGATCAAGCCTAGACCGATCAGCCAGGAGACCCAATCCTTGGTGGCGTAGATGATCGGGTCGTCATGCATGTAGCCGCGGGCGGTCGACAGCCAGAGCCGGCATTGCCAGAACAGCAGCAGCGGCACGATCGCCCAGACCACGTCGGGATGGGCATAGGTCCGCGCCACCGCCTCGCTCTGGACATACAACGCCAGCACCATGGCCGACACGAAGGTGGAGCCGACGCCCATCATCTGGAGGATCGCCAGGTCGCCG
>CAZTNV010000375.1:0-3798 GCA_964615535.1 uncultured Mycobacteriaceae bacterium
GTGCCGGCAGAGGATGCGCTGGCCTTCGGCATCTTCTTGTGCGGCGCCGCGGTGGCGATGATGGGGCTGGCGGTCAACTGGATCGCCGCCGCGCTCCTGGCCTTCGCCGCGGCCTTCTATGTCTTCGTATACACCATGTGGCTGAAGCGGCGCACGCCGCACAACATCGTGATCGGCGGCGCCGCCGGGGCGTTTCCCCCGATGATCGGCTGGGCCGCGGTTACCGGCGATGTCACTGTGGCGCCAGTCGTGCTGTTCGCCCTGATTTTCATGTGGACGCCGCCCCATTTCTGGGCTCTCAGCCTGTTCCGCTCGGGCGAGTACGCGAAGGCAGGCGTCCCGATGCTGCCGGTGATCGCCGGACCGGACGCCACCAAGCGCCAAATGCTGATCTACACGCTCCTGCTGTTGCCGCTCGCCCAGGCGCCCTGGCTGATCGGCATTGCCGGGCTGGCCTATGCCGCCGGAGCTGCGGTGCTGGGCCTGCTGTTCGTGATCTGCGCTGTGCGGGTCCGGCGCGAGAACGGTGAGACGACGGGTCACAAGGCCGCCAAGCAGATGTTCGGCTATTCGATATTCTATCTGTTTGTCCTGTTCACACTGCTGATTATTGATCGCACGGCGATGGTATCGGTGTGACATGAGCAAGTCCGGGGATGACGATCGGGTAGAACAGCGGCGTCTGCGCGCCAAGAACCTTGTATTGCTGCTGGCGCTCATCGCCTTCGTCGTGTTGATTTATGTGGTTTCGGTCGTGCGAATGGGAGGGGGCTGATGGCATCCGAAACGCTTCGCCGCCGCAACCGCATGCTGCTGGGTGGTCTGGTCGGCTTCGCCTTCCTGATGGTCGGGGTCAGCTTCGCCGCGGTGCCGCTCTACGATCTGTTCTGCCGGGTGACCGGCTTCGGCGGTACCACCCAGGTCGGCGACGATACGGCAGATGTGGTGCTGGATCGCACGATGCGGGTCCGGTTCACCGCGGATACCGACCGGAACCTCCCCTGGAGCTTCCGTCCCGAGACCCGCGAGCTGACTCTGCGCATCGGGGAGCCGGCCCTGGTCTATTACGAGGCGGTGAACACCAGCGACCAGCCGGTGGCCGGCATGGCGACCTACAATGTCAGCCCGGCCAAGGCGGGAATCTACTTCGTCAAGGTCCAGTGCTTCTGCTTCAACGAGCAGGTCCTGATGCCGGGTCAGCGAATGCAGATGCCGGTCTACTTTTATGTCGATCCGGCGCTGGCGCAGGATGTCAACCTGGACGACGTCCAGGTGATCACCCTGTCCTACACGTTCTTTCAAGCGGTGAACCAGCCGGGGCCGCAGGCGGCGCTGATCCCGGCCGGCAACTGATGTCGGGCTGGAGCGAACGACAGCACGACCGGCTGCCAAGGCAGCGTATCACCAATCAGGCGAAACAAGGCAGGCGAAAGGTCAGAAGGGTATGAGCGAAGCGACCGCACATCACGAACCGAGCCACGTTCTGGAGGGCGGGCCCCCGCAACCTTACCACCTCGTCAACCCCAGCCCCTGGCCGCTGCTGGGCGCCTTTGCCGGTGGCCTGCTGGCGGTCGGCGCCGTCGTCTTCATGCATTACCAGACGACCTGGCTGCTGGTTCTCGGCTTCCTGTCGGTACTGGCGGTGATGTTCGGCTGGTGGCGCGACGTCATCAGGGAATCGGTGGTCGAGAAGGCCCATTCGGCGGTGACCAAGCTCGGCCTGCGTTACGGCATGATGCTGTTCATCGCCTCAGAGGTGATGTTCTTCGCAGCATTCTTCTGGGCCTATTTCGACGCCAGCCTGTTTCCGAAGGAGGCGATCGGCGGTCACTGGCCGCCCGCCAACATCCAGACCTTCGATCCCTTCCATCTGCCGCTCCTGATGACGCTGATCCTGCTGCTGTCGGGCTGCACGGTCACCTGGGCGCACCATGCGCTGATCGAGGGGCACAACCAGGAAGCATCGCAGGCGCTGGGCGTGACCGTGCTGCTCGGCCTCTCCTTCAGCGGCCTTCAGGTCTATGAATACACCCATGCGGCTTTCGGCTTTCGCGAGAATATCTATGCTTCCACCTTCTTCATGACCACCGGCTTTCATGGCCTTCATGTGGTCATCGGCACGATCTTCCTCGCAGTCTGCTGGTGGCGGACCACGCGCGGACATTTCACCCCCCAGAGCCATTTCGGCTTCGAGGCGGCTGCCTGGTACTGGCATTTCGTCGATGTGGTGTGGCTGTTCCTGTTCACCGCCGTGTACTGGTGGGGAGCGGGCGAAATCGCGCATCATTGACGGAATGGGGACGGAACGGGGAGCAGGCGGCTTTGGCTCATTCCTTTAAGACGCCTGTCCCGCCGCTTAGGGCGGCCCTGGCCTGCGCATGTCCGCGCTGCGGCCGGGGTCGACTTTACAAGGGTTTTCTGACTGTCGCGGACCGGTGCGAGGTCTGCGATCTCGATCTGGCCAGGCAGGACACCGGCGACGGTCCGGCGGTGTTTCTGATCTTCATCCTGGGGGCGCTGGCGGTACCGCTGGCGTTCTGGATCGAGTTTTCGTTCTCGGTGCCGATCTGGGTGCCGGCGCTGGTATCGGGCATTTTCGTCGTGGCACTGGCGCTGGCGCTGCTGCGGCCGTCAAAGGCGTACATCATCGCCCTGCAATACCGCCATCGTAGCGAGGATTTCGGCAGCGGCGCCTGAATGTGGCCCTTCCGCGCGGACCTTTTCCCTGCGACCACGGCGTCATGGGGCCGCGTGCTCCGCGGCCCCATATATCCGGGGTTCGATATTCCCCGAGGCGCCCATGTCCGTTGAAACCGCCGCACGTTTTCGGCTTTCGCATTTTCGCCCAAGAGTGTGGCCGACGCTGATCGTGGCGCCGATGCTCGCGGTGCTGATCGGCCTGGGGCTCTGGCAGGTCGAGCGCGGCGAGTGGAAGGCCGATCTTCTGGCGCGGATCGAGCGCCAGAATGCCGCCCCACCGGCCGTTCTGCCAGCCCGGATCGATGATCCGGCGGCCTGGGAGTTCCGCCGGGTGCGGGTGGAGGGGCGGTTTCTGACCGGTCGCGAAATGCCCCTGGCCGGCCGAATCCATGGCGGACAGCCGGGCTACCACATCGTCACGCCACTGCTCCGCACCGATCGGCCAGATGCCCCCGCGGTTCTGGTCAACCGGGGCTTTGTCCCGGTGGACCGGCTCGACCCGGCGACTCGCCCCCACTCCCTGCCCGCCGGCCCGGTCATGGTGGAGGGTATCGCTCGGCTGCCGTCCGAACGCAACTGGGCGCAACCGGACAATGATCCGGCGCGCAATATCTGGTACTGGCCGGACATTCCGGCGATGGCCGCGCTGGCCGATCTCGACCCGGTTGCGCCCCTGATCCTCCAGGCCGCCCCAGGCCCGGACTCTCCCACCCTGCCGATCCCGCTCGAACCCCGGATCGATTTGCCCAACAACCACTTTCAATATGCGTTCACCTGGTTCGCGCTGGCCGTGGGGCTGGTGGCGGTCTACGTGATCTCGCAGACCCGCCCGCGACCGTGATATCCTCCAGCAGTTCCAGCGCGTTGGACCGCTCCGGTTGCAGTTTTCAGTCCTTGCTGATGGCCATGACTCAACCCAAGATTTTAGATCCATAAAAGATCCGAATTGTCTTGGATCTCAGCGTGACCAAGGCGGGTGGACAAGCAGAGTTCCGGCCGATCACGCGCAGTTCACAAAATGCGGCCTCGGTGCGCCACCCTCTCCGCCCATCTTCCCGCCATTCGCGACCGCTGCCGGCAGCTCGACCGGTTTTGTCA
>CAZTNV010000376.1:0-3793 GCA_964615535.1 uncultured Mycobacteriaceae bacterium
GGCGTGCCGCCGGTCGACCACGACGCGCCGGAGATTCGTCAGGCGATTTACATCGATCCCCTCCGGCCGGGTCAGGGACCGCCCGTCACGGGACAGCGCAGCACCGGCCAGCGCAGCGCCACCCCAGCCGCGATCATGGCGGCAGACCGATGATGACCGGGATCGACAGCCCGCGCATGGCCGCGACCCCCGCCGTGCCGCCCGACCCGGCGCTCGACGGTCTGACCCTGACCGGGCTGACCGCGGATTCGCGCGAGGTGCAGCCGGGCTACCTGTTTGCCGCCCTGCCCGGCACCCGGGCCGATGGCCGCGCCTTCATCGCCGAAGCCATCGCTCATGGCGCGGCGGCGATCCTGGCCCCGCCCGGCACGGTACTGCCCGAGGGGGCCGGGGCGGTGCGGCTGATCCAGGACGACACCCCGCGCCGCCGCTTCGCCCGTCTGGCCGCCGCGCATTTCCGGCTTCAGCCCGAGACCATCGTTGCCGTGACCGGCACCAACGGCAAGACCTCGACCGTCCATTTCACCCGCCAGATCTGGGAGAGCCTCGGCCACCGCGCCGCCAGCCTGGGCACGCTCGGGATCAGCGCGCCGGGTTTCGAGCGCCACGGCGAGACCACCACGCCCGATCCGGTGGCGCTGCACGGCAGTCTGGCCGATCTGGCCGCCGCCGGCGTGACCCGTCTGGCGATGGAGGCCTCCTCGCACGGGCTGCATCAGTACCGGCTGGACGGCGTGCGCATCACCGCCGCCGGCTTCACCAATCTCGGTCGCGACCATCTCGACTATCACGGCACGATGGACGCCTATCTGGCGGCCAAGGCGCGGCTGTTCGACGAGGTGCTGGCACTGGGCGGCACCGCCGTGCTCAACGCCGACGCGCCGGAAAGCCCGGCGCTCGCCACACGCTGCGCGCGCAGCGGGCGGGCGCTGCTCAGCTATGGCCGCAAGGGTATGGACATACGGATCGAGGAGGCCGTACCTCTGGCCGAGGGCATCCGCCTCGAGCTGAGCATACGGCAGCGCCGCTTCGTACTGGTGCTGCCCCTGGTCGGCGGATTCCAGGCGTACAACGCGCTGTGCGCGCTCGGGCTGGTGCTGGCCGGCGACGCCGATCCGGTGGCCGCGGTCGGCGCGCTCGGGCGGCTGAAGGGCGTGCGCGGCCGGCTGGAGCTGGTGGCGCGCCATCCCGGCGGCGCCCCGGTGTATGTCGATTATGCCCACACCCCCGATGCGCTGGAGACCGTGCTGACCGCGCTGCGCCCGCATGCCGCGGGGCGGCTGACCGTGGTGTTCGGCTGCGGCGGCGACCGCGACCGGGGCAAGCGCCCGCTGATGGGGGCGGTCGCCGCCCGGCTGGCCGACCGGGTCTACGTGACCGACGACAATCCGCGCAGCGAAATCCCGGCCGCGATCCGCGCCCAGATCCTGGCCGCCGCACCCGGCGCCGTCGAGATCGACCGCCGCGAGGCCGCGATCCGCACAGCGGTGGCCGAGCTGGCCGCGGGCGATCTGCTGGTGATCGCCGGCAAGGGTCATGAAACCGGCCAGATCATCGGCGATGAGGTCAAGCCGTTCGACGATGCCGAGCAGGCCCGCGCAGCCGTCGCAGAGTTAGGACGGACGGCTTGCGAAGGAGACGCACCATGAACACCATGGCGATCCGGCCGGCGCTGTGGACCGAATCCGATGCCGCGGCCGCGACCGACGGCATCCCCTATGGCGAGTGGACGGCCAGCGGCGTGTCGATCGACAGCCGGACCACCGAGCCCGGCGATCTGTTCATCGCGATCAGGGGGCCGCGCGCCGACGGCCACGATCATGTCCGGGAGGCGCTGGCGCGCGGCGCGGTTGCCGCCCTGGTCGATCGCCCGCCGCCCGGCGTGCCGCGCGAGGCGGCGCTGCTGGTGGTCGACGACACCATGGAGGGGCTGCTTGCCCTGGCCCGCTTTGCCCGGCTGCGGACCCGGGCGGGCATCATCGGGGTGACCGGTTCGGTCGGCAAGACCGGCACCAAGGAGGCGCTGAAGCTGGCGCTGGAGACCCAGGGGCCGACCCATGCCTCGGCCGGCAACCTCAACAATCAGTGGGGCGTGCCGCTCAGCCTGGCGCGCATGCCGGCCCCGGTCCGGTTCGGCATCTTCGAGCTGGGCATGAACCATGCGGGCGAGATCGCGCCGCTGTCCCAACTGGTCCAGCCCGACGTCGCGATCATCACCACGGTCGAGGCGGCACATCTGGAGAATTTCGACAGCGTCGAGGACATCGCCGACGCCAAGGCGGAGATCTTCGCCGGGATGAGTCCGCGCGGTGCCGCCATCCTGAACCGCGACAATCGCCACTATGCGCGGCTGGTGGCCCATGCCCGGACCCAGGGCCTGAGCCGGATCTGGAGCTTCGGCGAGCATCCGGAGGCCGATGCCCGGCTGCTCGACGCCTCCATCCACGCCACCTGCAGCGCCGTCCATGCCGTGATCCGGGGCGAGCCGATCCAGTATTCCCTGGCCGCGCCGGGCCGCCACTGGGTCGCCAACAGCCTGGCCGTGCTGCTCGCGGTCAAGGCGCTGGGTGCCGATCTGACCCAGGCGGCACGCGGTCTGGCGCGCATCGCCCCGCCCAGGGGCCGCGGCGCGCGCCAGCGCATCCGCCTGACCCGCGGCGGCGCCGAGGGCGCCTTCACGCTGATCGACGAGAGCTACAATGCCAGCCCGGCCGCGGTCGCCGCCGCGCTGAAGGTGCTGGCCAAGGTCGATCTGGGCGATACCGGACGGCATATCGCGGTGCTGGGCGACATGCTCGAACTGGGCGACTCCTCGCCCGAGCTGCATGCCGGGCTGAGGCGCGAACTGGTCGCCGCGGGGGTCGATCTGGTGTTCGCCTGCGGGCCGATGATGAGCCGGCTGTACGACGCGCTGCCGGCCGAGATGCGGGGCGGCTATGCCGCCGACAGCCGCGCCCTGGCGCCCCTGGCCGCCGCCGCCGCACTGCCGGGCGACGCGATCATGGTCAAGGGTTCGCTGGGCAGCCGCATGGCGGTGGTGGTCGAGGCGCTCCAGGCGCTGGATGAAGCCCGGCCCGGGGCCGATGTCATGGTCGAGTCCGGCACCGCCGGACAGTGCGCAGCCACGGGGCGATAGGAGAACGACGGGTGCTCAATCTCCTGCTCTTTCCGCTGGCGGACGAATTCTTCGCCTTCAACCTGTTCCGGTACCTGACCTTCCGGACCGGCGGGGCGATGATGACCGCGCTGATCATCGCCTTCGTGCTGGGTCCGTGGCTGATCCAGCGCCTGCGCGCCCGGCAGAACGGCGGCCAGCCGATCCGCAGCGACGGACCGGAAAGCCATTTCGCCAAGCGCGGCACGCCGACCATGGGCGGCCTGCTGATCCTGATCGCGATCCTCACCTCGACCCTGCTGTGGGCCGATCTGCGCAACGCCTATGTCTGGATTGTGCTGCTGGTCACCGCCGGGTTCGGCATGATCGGCTTCGGCGACGACTATCTGAAGCTGACCAAGCGCAATCCCAAGGGCCTGCCGGGCCGGCTCAAGCTGTTCTGGCAACTGGTGGTGTCCGGCGTCGCGGCGTGGTGGTTCGTCACCGTGACCGCCGCCCCGCTCGATTCCGGGCTGGCGATCCCGTTCTTCAAGGACGTGCTGATCCCGCTCGGACTGATGATGATCCCGTTCGCGATGCTCGTGATGGTCGGCGCGTCCAACGCGGTCAACCTGACCGACGGGCTGGACGGGCTGGCGATCGTGCCGGTGATGATCGCCGCCGGGTCGTTCGGCATGA
>CAZTNV010000377.1:0-3749 GCA_964615535.1 uncultured Mycobacteriaceae bacterium
GGCCCGCGCGGACTCGATCGAGGCGTTGAGCGCCAGCAGGTTCGTCTGGGCGGCGATTCCCGAAATCAGATCCAGGATTTCGCCGATCCTGCCGGCCGCGACGGACAGGCCCTCGACCGTCGCGTTGGTCCGCCGGGCCTCTTCGACGGCCGCGGCGGCAATGTCCACAGAGACCCCGATCTGCTGGCCGATCTGGCCGATCGACGCGTCGATCTCCTGGGTCGCCGCGGCCACGCTTTCGACGCTGCCGCTCGACTGCGCCGCGGCGGCCGCCACGATCACCGATTGCGAGCTGGTCTGCTCGGCGATCGCCGTCATGGATTGGGAATTCGCCTGCAGCTCGGCGCTCGACACGGCGACCGCCTGAACGACGTCGGAAATCGAGTGCCGGAATTCCGCGATCAACTGTTCCAGATGGGCGGTGCGGCGTTCGCGTTCGGCACGCTCGGCCGCCTGCTCGGCTTCCAGCCGTGCCCGTTCGATCGCATTGGTCTTGAACACCTGGACCGCCCGCGCCAGATCGCCGATCTCGTCCCTGCCTTCGGCATGGGGAATCGCGATCGCGGTTTCGCCGCCGGCCAGCCTTGCCACGATCCCGGTGACGACGGAGAGCGGCCTGGTGATGCTGCCGGCGACGAAGGCGGCGATCCCGGCCACCACCGCCAGCAGGCCGAGCGTGATGCCGCCGATCCAGCCGACATCGCGCCAGAACACGGCATCGACGTCGTCGATATAGATGCCGGTGCCGATGACCCACTCCCAGGGTTCGAAGTTCGCGGCATAGCTCAGCTTGGGCTGGTGCTCCTGCTGCCCGGCCCGGGGCCAGTGATAGAGCAGGAACCCGTTGTCGCCGGACCGCGCCGCCGCGATCAGATCGCGCACGATGGCGACGCCGTTGATGTCGCGCAGATGACTGAGTTCCTGGCCTTCGAGATCGGGCCGCGGCCCGAGCATCAGCACCGTGCCGTCATGGCGATAGATGAAGTAATAGTCGTTGGCACCGAACCGCACGTCGCGCAGCGCCGCCATGGCCCGCTGCTGGGCTTCCGGCATGCTGATCCGGCCGGCGACCGCCTCCGCATGATAGTGGCTCACCGTGCCGAGCGCCGACTGGATCAGGGTTCGGGTCTGGACCTGCCGGTCGGCGATCAGATTGTCCCGCAGGTTGACCAGGCCGATCGCCCCGACCGCGATCATCCCGATCACGGCCACGACGACGATGAGCATGAGCCGGGTGCCGATCCTGACTTTGCGCAACATGTCCGCCCCTCAATCAGATTTCCCAATGCAATGGCCGGCCGCGACGCTGCCGGCCGGCTGTTTTCTGGCTGCCGATTGCCGCTCGATTGCCGGCGCTTCGGCCTTCGATAACCCTGTCATGTTAATGGCAATCGGTTAAACCACGGTAAAAACCGAAACAATCGACCATGGATGGGGCAAGACTCCGGCCTCGATCTTCCATCAGAAACATATAATTCCAAAGAATTATACTTTCGGATGAGGCCGGATCGATCGGGCGGCGGTCAGGCGCTTGTGCTGTCCGGCCGCCGCGGCTCACAGGGTCCAGCCGCCGTCGATCACCAGCGCCTGACCGGTCATGAAGGCGGACTCGTCGGCGGCGAGATAGACCACCAGCGCGGCGACTTCCTCCGGCTTGCCCAGGCGGCCGATCGGATGCCGCGCCACGAACTCCGCCAGGGCCGCTTCGGCATTCGGCTGTGCGGCGATGCGGTCGCGCAGCGCCGGCGAATCCACCGTGCTCGGGCAGATCGCGTTGCAACGGATGCCGCGATCCGCGAAATCCGCCGCCACCGACCGGGTCAGGCCGATCATCGCGGCCTTGGTGGTGCCATAGGCGAACCGGTCGGGGGCCGCCTTCACCGACGAGATCGCCGAGGCGATATTGATGATGCTGCCGCCGCCGGCGGCCAGCATGCCCGGCAGGAAGGCCCTGATGGTGCGATAGGCGGCGGTGACGTTGATCTCCCAGGCGGCCTCCCAGTCGCGCTCGCCGCACTCCAGCACCGTGCCGTGGTGGACGATGCCGGCGCAGTTGACCAGGATGTCGATCCGGCCGAGCCGCGCCGCCGCCGCGGCGATCTCCGCGCAATCGGTGACGTCGAGCGGCTCGGTCACGATGCCGTCGTCGCCGCCCAGCTCCGCCAGCTTGTAGGCCTCCATGTCGGTCGCGACGACCCGGGCCCCGTCCTTGGCCAGCGCGCGCGCGATGGCCGCGCCGATGCCCTGGGCCGCTGCCGTGACCAGTGCCGTCCGCCCCGTCAGCCGGCCCGTCGACTGCTCCGCCATCCCGCCTCCGCCACACCCGCGCCGCACACCGCATCCCGGGGACGTTCTGCGGTTGCGGTCGACTTTGGCGCGGGGCGCACCGGCGGTCAACCGAGGATCGGCGGGGCGGGAGCGGGCCGCCGGGATTGCGGCGGGTGCCGGCGGCGGGCTACAAGGGCCGCGGCCGCCCCGCGACCAGCGCCCCCACCAACCGCCCCCACCATGCGCATGACCAAGACCGTCCACCTGATCCGCCACGGCACCTCGACGTTCAACGTCGCCTGCGCCGAAGCCCCCTGGATCGACCCGATGCTGTTCGATGCCCGGCTGTCGCCGCGCGGCGAGGAGCAGGCCGCCGCGCTGCGCCGGGCGGCGGCGGCGCTCGGGGTCGAACTGGCGGTGACCTCGCCGCTGACCCGGGCGATCCAGACCGCGGTGGCGGCATTCGGCGATCTGGCGCCGATCCGGGTCGAGTCCCTGCACTGCGAACGGGTCGAGACGAGCTGCGATATCGGCCGGTCGCCGGCGGCGCTGGCCGCCGAGTTCCCCATGCTGGCCTTCGATCACCTGGACGACCCGTGGTGGCACACCGACGGTTCGCACCCGCTGGCGATCGTGCCGGAGCCCGATGCCGTGCTGGACCGCCGCATCGCCGCCTTCCGCGACTGGCTGGGCCGGCGGCCGGAACGCCGCATCGCGGTGATCGGCCACGGCACGTTCTTCCAGCGGTTGACCGGCCGGCGGCTGGCCAACGCCGAAATCCTCAGCCTCGCCCTCGATCCCGACACGCTGGATTTCCGGGTGCCGGCCGAAGGCACCGCGGAGTAGCCGCCCTTCGGCCGGCCGCCGGCGGGACGCCGTGCCGCCCTATTGCCGCTGGCGCGCCAGCCAGGCGCGGAGCTGTGCGATCTCGCGCTCCTGGGCGGCGACGATCTCTTCCGCGAGCTGGCGCAGCTCCGGATCGCGGCCATGCTCCAGGATGATTCGCGCCATGTCGATCGCGCCCTGATGGTGCGGGATCATGCCCTGCGCGAAATCGCGGTCGGCGTCGCCGGTCAGCGCGACGGTCATGTCGCGATGCATCCGGTCGTTGGCCTCCTGAAACGCACGGATCACCGCGTCGTCGGAGACCGGCCGGGCATGGGCCTCGTGCCCGGCGGCGGCATGGCCGCCGGGCGCCTGCTGGGCTGCCGCCGGCATTGCCAGCCAGGCGGTCAGGACAACGGCCAGGGCCATCCCGCTTCGACAGGCGGCGCGCAGTGACATCGGCATGATCTGACCTTCCGGTTCAATTCGTTGTTCCGGTGCCAAGACTTGGCCGGCAAAAACGGCCGGATCGTGGCGGCGCGACCGTTCCAGTACTCGTACTTCTACCGGAACCGTCCCGCCAACCCTGCGCCATTTTTCGGCAGCGGCGGCTGTTGCCGGGGACCGGCGCCGTCGGTTATTGTGAAATGGGGGAG
>CAZTNV010000378.1:0-3731 GCA_964615535.1 uncultured Mycobacteriaceae bacterium
TGCGCCGGGCTGGTGTCGCAGGCGGCGACCCGCCGCGCCATCCGGCTGCTGCGCACCGTCGAGGTCACGGAGGGCCAGCGCTGGGCCAGCCTGTCCCCCGGTGCCGGCGTGTCGTTCAGCTTCGAGATCGAGTTCGCCGCCCATGCCGTGCCCCGGCAGGAAGGCTATATCCGGCTGGCCAATGGCGCGTTCAAGGCCGATCTGGCGCGTGCCCGCACCTTCGGCTTCCTGAACGAGGTCAAGCACCTGCGCGACCACGGGCTGGCGCTGGGCGGTTCGCTCGACAACGCGGTGGTGATGGATGACGGCGCGGTGCTGAACGAGGGCGGACTACGCTACGACGACGAATTCGTGCGCCACAAAATTCTCGATTCGATCGGCGACCTGTACCTGGCCGGCGCCCCGATCCTGGGCCATTTCCACGGCTGCAAATCGGGCCACATGCTGAACAACCGCCTGCTGAAGACGCTGTTCACCGACGAGACCGCGTGGTGCTACGACACCGTCGACGCGACCGATTTCAGCCATGGCGGCTGGTTCGCCGGACGGCTGGCGCAGACGGCGTGAGCGGCGGGCGGTCGGGCATACCGGAAGCATCAAAAACGCGGTGCAGCGTGATACTGGACCAGGCCACTGGCCCTGTACCAATAAATGGTATATATCTCCATTGCTGTTGCAAAGGAGCTGGTCCATGTCTCGCAACACCTCCATTACCCTTGGTGATCATTTCGCCGGCTTCGTCGATCGGCAGGTTGCGTGCGGGCGATACGGCTCTGCCAGCGATGTCGTGCGCGCCGGCCTGCGGCTGCTCGAAGAGCACGAGATGAAGATCGAGGCCTTGCGCGCGGCCCTGATCGAGGGGGAAAACAGCGGTCCCGCCCGGCCGCTCGATATCGACGGCTTTCTGAGCGCGAAACGCTCAGGCGGATAGGAATGGCCGGCTTTGCCTTTTCGCCCCGCGCCCGCGCCGATCTGAACGAAATCTGGGACTACACTGCGCGACTCTGGGGAATGGACCAGGCCGACCGGTATGTTCGAACCATCATGGCCATTTGCGCGGATCTCGCTGCCGGCCGCAAGCAGGGCCGACGCGCCGAGACCATTCGCCCCGGCTATTTCAGATGTGCCGCCGGGTCTCATATCCTGTTCTACCGGATCGGTGAAGGCGGCGAAATCGAGGTCATCCGTATTCTGCATCAGCGCATGGATGCCGACCGGCACCTTTGAGAGAGGGTCTGGCCAATCCGGTGAACAACCGAAAATAGCGGCCGTGTCGAAATCGAGGCGCGGATCACCCGAATCGGTAGTGTTTTCGGATCGGTTGCTTGACCGTCCAGGTGCATTTCAGGCCCTGGGGGAAGGTTACCAGGTCGCCGGCGCCGAATTCCACCTTCTGGCCGTCGGCGGTCGCGACCTCGACTTGGCCCTCCAGCACGTAGCAGGTCTCCCGCGTGTCGTAATACCAGTCGAAGGTGCTGGGTGGGCATTCCCAGACCGGCTGGGTCTCGAACTCGGCGATCTGCCGTTCGCTCGGTGTCTCGATGGTGATGGTCATGGCCCGCCCTCCGCCGCCGCCTGCCGAACCGCCTGCGCGACGATGTTTCGCGGATTCGCCGGCCCGTGGCAAGCCGGCGCGGCCGGCTGCCGCAAATTTGCCGCCAAGCCGGGCTATGGCGCAGCGCAGGGCCGCGTGCGGGCCATGTCGCTTTCGCTCCGGCCGCGTGCTATACACAGCGGCCCCGCTTCGGTTCCGCCGGGCAGAAGGTCGTTCAACGAGTGTCGCCGAACATGCCAGGTCCGTTCTTCCGCTTGCGCCTTGCCGTCCCTGCCCTGCTGGTTCTGTCGCTGGCCGCCTGCGCCGGCAATGGCGACGATGCGTCGCCGCAGGTCGAACGCCCGGCCGAACTGATCTATTCCGATGCCGCGACCGCGATGGAGGAAGAGGATTACCGCCGCGCCGCGCAACTGTTCGACGAGGTCGAGCGCCAGCACCCCTATTCGAGCTGGGCGACCCGCGCGCAGTTGATGTCCGCCTTTGCCCATTACCAGGCGCTGCGCTATGACGACGCGATCCTGGCGCTGGACAATTTCATCCAGCTTCATCCGGGCAACGAGAGCATTCCCTACGCCTATTACCTGAAGGCGCTGTGCTATTACGAGCGGATCACCGATGTCGAGCGCGACCAGGGCACCACCCAGCTCGCGCTGAACGCCCTGGGCGAGGTCGTCGCCCGCTTCCCCGATACCGACTATGCCCGCGACGCGCGGCTCAAGATCGATCTGACCCGCGACCAGTTGGCCGGGCACGAAATGACCATCGGCCGGTTCTATCTGAACCGGGCGCAGTACAATGCCGCGATCAACCGATTCCGCCGCGTGGTCGATGAATTCCAGACCACCACCCATGTCCCCGAGGCGCTGCACCGCCTCACCGAGGCGTATCTCGCCCTCGGTCTGGTCGAGGAGGCGCAAGCCACGGCCGCCGTGCTCGGCCACAATTATCCGGGCAGCGAGTGGTATCGCGACAGCTATGCCCTCGTCACCGACGGACGCCTGCCGCCGGGAACCAATCAGGGGTTCCTCGGCCGGGCCTGGTCGTCGGTGTTCTGAACGATGACGGCTGCCGCGCCATGCTGGTCGGACTGACCATCCGCAACGTGGTTCTGATCGAGCAGCTTTCGCTCAGCTTCGCCAGGGGATTGTGCGCCCTGACCGGCGAGACCGGCGCCGGCAAGTCGATCCTGCTCGATGCGCTGGGGCTGGCGCTGGGCGGGCGGGGCGGCGCGGATCTGGTGCGTCACGGCGCCGACGGCGCCACGGTCACCGCCGAGTTCGACCTGCCGCCCGGCCACCCGGTGTTCGCCCTGCTGCGCGAACAGGAGCTGGAGGCGGAGACGCCGCTGGTGCTCCGCCGCAGCGTCAGCGCCGACGGGCGCAGCCGCTGTTTCGTCAGCGATCAGGCGGTCAGCGTCGGTCTGCTGCGCCAGGTCGGGGCGCTGCTGGTCGAGGTCCACGGCCAGTTCGACACCCAGGGGCTGCTCAACCCGCAGACTCATCGCAGCGTGCTCGATGCCTATGGCCGGCTGGGACCGGCGGCCGACCGCACCGCGGCGGCGTGGCGCGCCTGGCGGCAGGTCGAGACCGCCCGGGCCGGGGCCGAGGCCGAAATCGCCCGGTCGCGCGCCGAAGAGGATTATCTGCGCCACGCCCTGGCCGAGCTGGACGTTCTGGAACCGAAGCCGGGCGAAGAGGCCACCCTGGCCGAAACCCGCGCCCTGCTGATGCACCGCGAGAAGCTGGCCGAGGCGGTGGAGACCGCCGCCCGCGAGCTGGGCGGCGGATCGGGCGAGGGCGGCGCGGCGCGCGGGCTGGGCGCCGCGGAGCGGCTTCTGGGCCGGATCGCCGACAAGGCCGGCGGCCGGCTGGACGGCGCGATCGAGGCGATCGGCCGCGCCGCCGCCGACACCGCCGAGGCGATCGCCGCGTTGCAGCGCCTGTCGGCCGATCTGGAGATGGATACCGGCGAGCTGGAGCGGCTGGAGGAGCGGCTGTTCGCGCTCCGCGCGGTGGCCCGCAAGCATGCCGTGGAGGTCGATGCGCTGGCGCCGCTGCGCGCCGAGTTCGCCCGCCGGCTGGCGCTGATCGAAACCCAGGAGGACGTGCTGTCCGGGCTGGCCCGGCAGGCCGACAAGGCCCGCGCCGCCTATCTGGAGGCCGCGGCGGCGCTGGGC
>CAZTNV010000379.1:0-3723 GCA_964615535.1 uncultured Mycobacteriaceae bacterium
GATCGGCCAAGACAGAACTTTTGCAGAACCTGCCTTGCCTGGATAGGGAAATTACTCGATCCCGGTGGCGTTGATCTATTTCGTGGCCAAACGGCGGGATCTTGCCTTCGGCTGGATGTTCTGGCTGTTCGCGGCCTTTATCCTGGCCTGCGGAACCACCCATCTGTTCAATATCTGGATTCTGTGGCATGCCGATTACGGCATGCAGGGCGTGATCAAGGCGGCGACGGCGGTGGTCTCGGTCCTTACGGCGGTCGCCCTGTGGCCGTTGATTCCCCGCGCCTTGGCGCTGCCGAGCCCGAGCCAACTGGTCGCCGCCAACCGCGCGCTGCACCGGGAGATCGCCGATCGCAGGCAGGCCGAGGCACGGCTGCGGCTCAGCGAAGAGCGCTATTCCGGTTTTTTCAACAATCTGGCCGAGGGCCTGTTCGTGGTCGCAATCCAGCCGGATGGGCGGTTCGTGCTGGATACCATCAATCCGGCCCATGCCCGTGCCACCGGCCTCGACATCGCGGCCTCGAGCGGCCGGAATGTCGAGGACCTGCTGGCGCCGGAGACTGCCGGTCAGGTCATGCAGCAGTATCGGGCGTGCATCCGGGCCGGCGAGCCGATCGAATACGAGGAGACGCTCGATCTGCCGGTCGGGCGCCGCATCTGGCATACCGTGCTGGTGCCGATGCGCGATGCCGACGGCCGGATCGACCGGCTGCTCGGCAGCAGCCGCGATATCACGGCCAGGCGGCACATGGAGGAGCAACTGATCCAGGCGTCCAAACTCGCCACGCTCGGTACCATGGCGGCCGGGATTGCCCATGAGATGAGCCAGCCGCTGAACATCATTCGCCTTTGGGCCGAGGACGGTCTGGCCGCCCTGCGGCACGACTCCGGCAAACCCGGCCATCAGGCCTGGATTTTGAACCTGGTGATCGAGCAGACCCGTCGCATGGGCGCCATCATCGACCATATGCGCAGTTTCAGCCGGCGGGATGCCTAATCATCTGGAAAGCTTCGACCCGGCACCGCCGGTGCGCGCCGCGATCGAGATGGTCGAGCGGCAATACGCGCTGGAAGGCATCGCAGTGATCGCCGAGACGCCGGATGGGATTTCCGAGATCCGCGGCCGGCCCGTCCAGTTGGAACAGGTGGTGCTGAACCTGCTGTCGAATGCCCGGGACGCGATCATGGCCAACCGCGCTTCGAGCGAGCATGCCGGCGTCATCCGCGTGTCGGTGCGGCCCGGCGCCGATCCCGAAACCGTGGTCATCGAGGTGTCCGACAGCGGCGGCGGCATCGCCGAGTCCGTCATGTCCCGGCTGTTCGATCCGTTCTTCACCACCAAGGACCCCGGCGCCGGCTGCGGCCTCGGGCTGTCGATCAGCTACACCATTGTCGATAGCATGGGCGGAACAGTCGCAGCCAAAAATGTCGATATGGAACCAAACTTTAAAGGTGCATGTTTTTCGGTCGTGCTCCCCAGAGCGATCCCCCCGAATGCAGAGATGTCAGAGGATGTCGAAATTGCCGCACGTTCTGGTCGTTGATGACGAGGCCCTCGCCGTCATGGCGCTCGAAAGCTGGCTGGTGCGCGAAGGGTTCAGGGTGTCCACCGCCTTCAACGGCGTGGAAGCGCTGGATTGCCATGGCCGCGATCCGGCGGATGTGCTGGTGACCGATCTCAGAATGCCGCGTCTGGACGGACGGGGCCTGATCGCCCGCCTGCGCGAAACCGATCCGGATTTGCCTGTCCTGGTGCTCACGGGGTATCGTTCGGCCGAACGGACGGGCGATCTGGAAGGCGCGGCGAAAGGCCCCATCAAGGTGCTCAGCAAGCCGGCGAGCCCGACCGAGATCGTCGAGATCCTGCGCGCCTTTCTGGCCTTGTAGCGCCCATTTGGTTGCGAATGCGCGGCGCAAACGTCCGAAAAGACGGTCCGTCCGCCCAAAACCGGTGCCGAATACGCCGAGGCCACGATCGTGGCCGGCGACGATCCGAACGGTCCGTTAAAAGGGCGGGACTGCGGAACCCATGGCTGACCGTCCGTAATCCCGAGCCTGGGCGTCGTTCCTTGATCTGCATCAGCGGGGAGGGCCATAGACGCGACCGCCCAGGGCCGGCTGCCCGGATTGCGGCGGCAGGGCACAATATCGATCGGAGAGGTTCAACCGTCACCGCCAACCGTCGCAACCTGACCCGATCTCCATCGCTCGCCGCCCCCTACCATTCCCTCGGGCGGAACTTGTCGTCGTTGAGGATGGTGATGCCGTCGCCGCTTTGGCCGAGGACGAACAGGCCGCGGCGGTAGGCGTAGCGGGCGACCTCCTCGTCCATCACGATGCCGGCGATGCCGCCCAGCAGCGTGCAGTCCCGGTAGACCGGAAAGACCTCCTTGAACGCCGCCAGCCGGTCGAGATGTTCGTCGACATGCTCGATCCGGGGCCGGCTCTTGACCTCGATCGCGACGACATGCCCGTCGTTGATCACCAGCACGTCGATCTCGATCGTCCGGCCGTTGCGTTCGCCCTCGACGTTGCGGGCCACGGCGTGGACCGGGATGCCGCGCTCGGCGAACAGCCGCTTGCCGGCCGGCGCCACCATGCCCTCGGCGAATTCGCCGAGCTGGTTGGAGAACCTTCCCATGCGCCGCGACAGGTCCTGCAACGCCGCATCCGTCGCCGCCCGGCTGCGCGCCATGGCTGCCTCGGTCTCCGCCCGGCTGCGCGCCATGGCCGCCTCGGTTTCGGCATGCCGGCGGGTGGCGTCTTCGTTCATCCGGGCGATCCGCTCGTCGGTCGCCTGGAACAACCTCAATATATCCTCGATGGTGACCGCCGCCGTCATGGTCTCGCCTGCGATGCCCTGTTGCCGATGGATGATCCTATCGCGAGACGCCCGCCGATGCCACCTCCCGGACGGCGAAAGGCCGCCGATCCTCTCCTGGTCCGGCCGGCCTCTCCATTCCGCTATACCCCGTAAAACTCCCGATACCACCGGACGAACCGTTCGACGCCCTCCTCGACGCCGGTGGTCGGGCGAAAGCCGACGGCCCGGGTCAGGTCGTCGATGTCGGCATAGGTGGCGGGGACGTCGCCGGGCTGCATGTCGAGCATCTGCTTTTCCGCGGTGAGGTTCAGCGCGCGTTCGAGCAGCGCGATGACGTGCATCAACTCGACCGGGTTGTTGTTGCCGATATTGTACAGGCGATAGGGCGCGGCGCTGGTGCCGGGATCGGGGCGGTCGCCGGACCACGCGGGATCGGGCGCCGGCACCTGGGTCATTACCCGCGCCACGCCGTCGACGATGTCGTCGATATAGGTGAAATCGCGCCGCATCTTGCCGTGATTGAACACCGGGATTGGGCGGCCCTCCAGGATCGCCTTGGTGAACAGGAACAGCGACATGTCCGGCCGCCCCCACGGGCCGTACACGGTGAAGAAGCGCAGGCCGGTGGTCGGCAGGCCGTAGAGGTGGCTGTAGGTGTGGGCCATCAGCTCGTTGGCCTTCTTGGTCGCGGCATAGAGGCTGAGCGGGTGGTCGACATTGTGATGCACCGAGAACGGCATCAGCGTGTTGGCGCCATAGACCGAGCTGGACGAGGCATAGACGAGGTGCTTCACGCCGGTCTGGCGGCAGCCCTCCAGAATGTGGATGAACCCGGTCAGATTGCTGTCGGCATAGGCATAGGGATTGACCAGCGAATAGCGCACCCCGGCCTGGGCCGCCAG
>CAZTNV010000380.1:0-3708 GCA_964615535.1 uncultured Mycobacteriaceae bacterium
CTGCAGCGGTATTCCAGCATCGCCGTCACCATCGAAGGTCATGCCGACGAGCGCGGCACCCGCGAATACAATCTGGCGCTCGGGGATCGGCGTGCGACCGCGGCGCGGAACTACCTGATCGCTCTCGGGGTTCCTGCCAACCGCATCACCACGATCAGTTTCGGCAAGGAGCGCCCCCCGGTCGCCGGCACGGGCGAGGCCGTCTGGTCGCAGAACCGCACCGCCATCACCGTGGTGGCCGGCGCGCCGGCCTCTTGAGGATACCCGCCGGGCGGTCATGAACTGACCTTTGATCACTGTCAGAGCGATGGCGCTGATCGATGGCGTCGCACCCGATCCCCGGTTCCGGCCGGATCGGGGGCGGCGCCATAGTTTTGCCCGGTTGGCGGCCCAGCCTCGCCAAGGCGCCGGCCGCCGCCGATCGGATCGCCAATGATTTCTCGGGACTATGGACTATCGGGGATGGGGAGCGAGCGTCATGCCGGCGCACGATCATGATCTGACACCGATCGCACCGCGCGGCGCGCCTTTGGGTGCCGGTCGCCGCAGCCCGGTTGCGCCGAATCCGGGGCTGCGTGTTTTGGGGTCGCGTGTTTTGGGGCCGGTCGTTCTGGGCGCGATGCTGACGGTTCTGGCCGCGGCCGGCGGGCCGGCCGCGGCCGAGGTGATCCTGCCGGTCCCGTCCTCCGAGGGCCGGACCCAGTCTGCGTCCCTGCCGCCCGCGCCCACCATCATCCTCGACCGGCTCGACCGGCTGGAGCGGCAGATCGAGCGGCTGGGCAATGAGGCTGCGGGGCCCGGGAATGAGCGGCGCGGGGATGTGGGGGCGGTCGTGCCTGGGCGTCCGGTCCAGCTTGCCCAGGGCGGGCCGCTGCCGCAGAGCTACGCCGCCCAGGTCGAGGTGCGGCTGTCCAATCTCGAGCAGCGTCTGCAGGCGCTGACCGGCCAGATCGAGCAGTTGCAGTTCCGCGCGAGCCAGGCCGAAGGGCGGCTGGAGCGGGCGCTGAACGACATCGAGTACCGGCTGTCCACCGTCGAAGGCGGCGGCGACCTGTCGGGCGCGCCGCCGGCCGGCGGCAATCGCCCCGGGCCATCCCCGGCCGGCGGTACGCTGGGCACGCTGCCCGGCGGCTCCGGAGCGGGGGCGGGGCCCCAGACCGCGATGCTGCCGCCGGGCGATCCGGTCACCCAGTACGATTTCGCCTATGGTCTGTTGCAGCGCGGCGACTATGACGGCGCGGAACGGGCGCTGCGCGAATTCGCCGACCGCAACGCCAGCCACTCGCTGGCCAGCAACGCGCTGTACTGGCTGGGCGAGACCTATTATGTGCGCGGCCGGTTCGGCGATGCCGCCGCCGCGTTCGGCCAGGGCTTCCAGCGCTTTCCGGACGGCTCCAAGGCGGTCGACAGCCTGCTCAAGCTGGGCATGTCGCTGGCCCAGATGGGGCAGCGCGACGATGCCTGCCTGACGCTGGCCCAGCTCGGCAGCCAGTTCCCCGACGCGCCTGCCGCCGTCCAGCGCCGCGCCGCCGCGGAACGCCAGCGCCTGGGCTGCCGCTAGCCGAACGGTGCGGGCCGTCCTCCGTCCCGACGACCCGCCCGTGACCGACGGCGAGTTTGCCCGGTTCATGGCGCGGCTCGGCCCGTTCGAACCGCGGCCGGAGCTGGGCGTCGCGGTGTCGGGCGGGCCGGACAGCTTGGCGCTCTGCCTGCTGGCGCGACGCTGGGCGGCGGATCGCGCGGGCAGGGCGGTCGCGTTCACCGTCGATCACCGGTTGCGGCCCGACTCCGCAGCCGAGGCACGAACCGTCGGCGCCTGGCTGGCGGCGCACGGCATCCCGCACCGGGTTCTGGTCTGGGAGGCGCCGCCCGCCGCCGGGCCGATCCAGGCGGCGGCGCGCACGGCGCGTTACCGCCTGCTCGAAACCGCCTGCGCCGGGCACGGCATCCTTCATCTGCTGCTCGGCCATACCCTGGACGATCAGGCCGAAACCCTGCTGTTGCGTCTGGCCAGGGGCAGCGGCGTGGACGGGCTGGCGGCGATGGCGAGGCTGCGCGAGAGCGCCGGGCTGCGTGTCCTGCGCCCGCTGCTGGGCGTGCCGAAGGCGCGGCTGCGGGCGACCTGTGCCGCCGCCGGTCAGACCTGGATCGAGGACCCCTCGAACGCCAGCGACCGCTTTGCCCGCAGCCGCCTGCGCCGGGCCGCGCTGGCCGGGCTGGCCGCGGAGGGGCTGACGCCGGAGCGGCTGGCCGATGCCGCGCGCCGCGCCGGCCGCGCCCGCGAGGCCCTGGAACTGGCGACCGCCGAGCGGCTGGGGCGCGCGGCGGCGCTCTATCCGGAGGGGCATGTCCTGGCCGATCGGGCGGCCCTGCTCGCCCCGCCGGTCGAGCTGGCGCTGCGCGCCCTGGCCCGCTGCCTGATCACGGTCGGCGGCGGCCTTTATCCGCCCCGGCTGGAGCGGCTGGAGCGGCTTCATGCCGCGCTGACCGCCGACCACGGCGGCGGGGCCGGCCGCACCCTGGCCGGCTGCCTGATCCTGCCGCGCGGCGCGGGCGGCCGCCGGCTGCTGATCTGCCGCGAGCCGCGCGCTGCGGCCGAATGCCTGCCCGCGGCGCCGGGCGCCGCGCTGTGGTGGGATGGCCGGTTCCGGGTCGCGATTCCCCGAACCCTGGCGGAACCGGCCGGACCCGGGCTGGAGGTGCGCCGGCTGGGCGGCGCGGGACCGGCGGCGCTGGCCGGGGCGTTCGCGCCGGCCGCCGTGCTGCCGGCGCTGCCGGGTGTGTGGGCAGGCGAGGAATTGCGCGCCGTACCCCAAATTGACGCTCGGCGAACCACCGTGACTTCGGCTAGCATCGCGGTCATGTCGGTGAGCTTCGAACCGCGGCGGCCGCTGACCGCACCCGCCTTCGCTGTTGTCTGACATCGCGGACGCATTATGTCTTGGAGCGGACGCATTATGTCTTGGTATGTCGGTCATTCGGGAACTGCGCCGAGCAATTGTCGGTTTGTAGTGATGACCGCGGCTTGAGAGGCATCGACCGGTGAACAATTTCGGCAAAAATCTCGCGCTTTGGATCATCATCGGCTTGTTGCTGGTGGCGCTGTTCAACCTGTTTCAGAGTTCGGGGACACGCAGCCCGCAATCGTCGGTAGCGTACAGCGATTTTCTGCAGCAGGTCGACCGCGGTCAGGTCTCGGACGTGACGATTTCGGGCGGCCAGATCAGCGGGCATTATACCGATGGCCGGGCCTTCAGCACCTTTGCGCCGGAGGATTCGGGGCTGGTCAACCGGCTGACCGGGGCCGGCGTCCGCGTGTCGGCGACGCCCGACGAAAGCAATGTCCCGTCGCTGTTCAACATCCTGTTGAGCTGGTTCCCCATGCTGCTGCTGATCGGCGTGTGGATTTTCTTCATGCGCCAGATGCAGTCGGGCGGCGGCAAGGCGATGGGCTTCGGCAAGTCGCGCGCGCGCATGCTGACCGAACGCACCGGGCGGGTCACCTTCGACGATGTTGCCGGGGTGGACGAGGCCAAGGTCGAACTCGAAGAGGTCGTCGAGTTCCTGAAGGACCCGCAGAAGTTCCAGCGGCTGGGCGGCAAGATTCCAAAGGGCGTGCTGCTGGTCGGCCCGCCCGGCACCGGCAAGACGCTGATCGCCCGCGCCGTGGCCGGCGAGGCGAATGTGCCGTTCTTCACGATCTCCGGC
>CAZTNV010000381.1:0-3700 GCA_964615535.1 uncultured Mycobacteriaceae bacterium
GCCGGCCTCCAGCAGCACGGCGCCCAGCGACTGGCGCACCGGATAGTACCAGAAGGGCGGCTCGGTATAGGGCAGGGCATCCTGCATCGCCACGGCCTGCTCGAACGCCGCGCGGGCGGCGTCGAGATCGCCGCGCGCCTGGGCGGCCCGCCCCAGCACGACCTGGCGGGCCAGATCGAGCACCGGCTGCGCCGGGACGCCGCCCGACTCCAGGGCCGAGAAATCGCCGGAGCGCTGGAGCTGCGCGATCGCTTCGGCCTCGGCAACCGCCGCCGCGGCATCGCCCTGGGCCGCCTGGGCCACGCCGCGGGCATAGTGCCAGGCCGCGGCGATGAACGGGTAGGTGGTGTCCGGCGCGGGCAGGGCCAGGATCGCCTCCGGCTCGCTGAACTGGGCATGCGCGAAATAGGGTGCCTGCACGATTGGCTGGACCCACGCGACCTCGGGGTCGGCACGCTCGCGCACCACCTCGCGCAGCCGTTCCGCCGCCTCGATCGCGGTCCGGCCGTCCCCGGCCATCTGCGCCGAGGTCATCAGCGAGTGGATGTTGTGCGGATAGTAGGCGCCGGGATAGAGGCCCTCGGCGTCCTCGACCTGGGCGAGATAGGCCTCGTCGGCCGCCACCGCCGCCCGGTTGGCTTCGACCGCATCGCGATAGCGGCCGACCCGATTGTAGATGTGGAACGGCATATGGACGATGTGCCCGGCGCCCGGCATCAGGTTGCCCAGCCGGTCGGCATAGGCTTCCGCCCGCTCCGGCCGATCCGAGGCCTCCACCATGTGGATGTAGTAGTGGATCGCGCCCGGATGGTCGGGATGTCCGGCCAGCACCCGTTCCAGCGTGGCCAGCGCCTCGCCGGCGCGGCCCTTGGTCTCCCGCCCGCCCGGATGCCAGTAGTCCCAGGGCGACAGATCCATCACGGATTCGGCGTAGAGCGTCAGGATGTTGGGGTCGTCGCCGAAGCGTTCGGCGACCCCGGCCATCGCATCGGCATAGGCGACATCCAGCGCCGCGCGGTCGGCCCCGGGATCGGCGGAATAGCGCCGGGCCAGCGCATCGATCAACGCCTGTTCCCGCTCGCCGGCATTCGGCGCCAGGGCCTGCGCCCGGGCCACCGCCGCGACCGCCACCGGATTGGCCGCCGGGTCCATCGGTGCGTTGATGTTGGGGCCGAGCACCAGCGCCTCGCCCCAGGCGCACATCGCGCATTCCGGATCGATCCGCCCGGCCGCCTGATAGGCGCGGAACGCCTCGGCATGGTTGAAGGCGTAGGTCAGCCGCAGCCCCTGATCGAAGTAGCGCTGCGCCTCGGGGCTGGACGTGGTGATCGTGAAGGACAGGGTTCCGAGCGTGTCGAACAGCGGGGGCGGCGCGGTCGGCTCGCGCTGGAACCACGGCAGCGCCGCGGCCTCGGCCGGGCCGCGGAACGGCTCGGTCTCCATGCGGTGCATGCCGTGATCCATCTGCGCCCAGGCACCGCCGCCAAGGGCGACCGCCAGCAGCGCCGCGGCGCCGGTGAAAGTGCGAAGCAGCTTCATCGATTCCTCCTCGTCTCGGGCTCGTCTCGGGTCGCATTCTTGTTGGTTAGGCTCCTGTTCGGCTGCGCCGGCCCGGCCTTTCGACCGGGCCGGGCCCGCTACTCGGCCGAGGCGTGGGCAGCCGGCCGTGCCGGAACCGGGTAGACCGACATCGCCTGCATCCGGGCGCGCTCGGCGCCGAACCGGTCGCCCAATTGCCCGGCTGCCCGCTCGGTGACCAGCCAGTTGTACCGGCTGGCCGGCTTGAGTTCGGTCCGTTCCGCGGCCAGGACATGGGCGAGCCGGCCATTGCCGCCGCGCAGCGCGGCCTCGATCAGGGTCTGGGCGATCACGTCGCGCTGGGCGTTGCTGCCGCCGAAGCGGTGGGCGACGGCCCGCACCGGCATCAGCAGATCGACCGCGGTGGCGTAATCCCCGGCCCCGAACGCCCGCAGCGCCCGGCAGACCGGCAGACCGACATCGCGGGTCATCGCCGCATTGCTGCCGGAGCCGGCGGCCTGCCGTTCGAGCGCCGCGACCAGCCGCCGGGCCGGGCCGTCCCGCCCATCCGCCACGAACGCCATCATGGCATGCATGTCGTTGAAGGCATAATAGGCGTCCTCGGCCATCGGTTCCCAGGTGTCGGCCAGTTCGCGCCAGCGCTCGCCGACATCGATCCCGCGGAGATGCAGCCGCCACAGCAGCGAGGTCGCATCGAGCATTTCCATGACGATCCCGGACGGCCCCGGCCGCACCGCGCCGTCGTAGATCTCCAGCACGCGATCGGTTTCGCCGCGATCGAGATGGTACAGGGCGAGATGCCACCAGTTGTGATAGGCGAGCATGTTGTCCGGCGCCCAGTCCTCGGTGCGCGAGGTCATCCAGCCGATGCCCTCGGCCACCCGGCCCTGCATTTCCATGACATGGGCCACGGCATGGATCGCCCAGGGATCGCGGCGGCCGAGTTCGACCGCCCGCCGGCCGGTTGCCTCGGCATGGTCATAGCGGTGATTCTCTTCCAGGCCGAAAGCGTGCATGCCCAGGACATAGCCATGGCCGGGCACGGCGTCGTCCCAGGCCGGCAGGACCCGGACCACCCGGTTGAGCAGCATTTCCTGTCTGCCGAGCAGGAAATCGGTCTGGTGCCCGATCTGCAACGCCAGGATGTCGCGCGGATGGTCGGTCAGGATCGCGCCGTACAGCTCGCTGGCGCGGTGGAAATCGCCCTCGGCCCAGGCCCGCGCCGCGGCGATGTGGCCGCGTTCACGATCGTTGGCGCGGCCGGCCAGCGCCTCCGCAGCCGCGATGCTGCGCCGCAGCTCCGGCTCGGCCGCCTTTTCGGTCGAAATCAGGAACAGCCCGGCGCGCAGGCAATGACCCATCACGAACTCCGGGTCCTCGGCCAGCGCCCGGTCGATTTCCGCCAGCGGATCAGCGAAAAAGCCGTTCAGCAGCTCGACCGCCGTCTCGTACCGGTCGAGCGAGTGCCGGTTGCCGGTGGACACCGGCACGTCGCGCCTGTCTCGCATACCCATTTCGACGCTCCCCTCGGAACTGTCTTCGTTGGGGCGATCATAGTCATGCTTCGTCATTCCGCTGTGACGGACACCGTAACCAGGGCGCAAAAAATCCGTGAAACGTTTTTTATTGAACCGATTATACAGTATAGTCCGGTCATTACGGGATTCCTGTTGCGTTCGCCATGGCCCTAAGCATTAGACTACTTGGTGAGATCATCATCCGATCGGATGGGGGCGTGCCGATCGCGTTCGCAACGCGAAAGGCCGAGGCGATGCTGGCCGTGCTGGCGGTGCGGCCGGGGCAGACCCATTCGCGCGATCGGCTGGCGGCCCTGCTGTGGCCGAACAGCGCGGAGCCCCAGGCGCGCGCCTGTCTGCGTCAGGCCCTGGCGCTGATCCGCAAGGCGTTTGCCGCCGCGGGAGCGGACGACACCGGCATCGTCATCGCCCGCGGCGACGGTCTGGCCCTGGACCCGGCGGTCGAGGTCGATGTCGCCGCGTTCGAGGCTGCGCTGGCATCGGGAACCCCCGCGGATCTGGAGCGTGCTGCCCAACTGTATGGCGGCGAGTTCCTGGACGGCCTGACCGTCGGCGAGGAGCCGTTCGAGGAGTGGCGCCGCGGCGAAGCCATGCGGCTCCGCGACCGGGCGGTCGAGGGGCTC
>CAZTNV010000382.1:0-3640 GCA_964615535.1 uncultured Mycobacteriaceae bacterium
TGCGGCGCCGATCCGGTTCGGTTGCAGCACCTGCATTAGCTGGATAGGGAAATTCTTGAATGTAAGGTCATATGTTTTCTTGAAATGAACTGCATATTCGGTTGGCGTACAGATCTTGTATATCGAGGTGATCGGTTTGGATCGGACCGTACTGACCAGAGCGTCTGGAATGTAGTTCTCATAGGCGTCGACGATCGACTTGAAGGCTGCTTGAGCAAGCTGGTAGGACAGAGAAATCGGCATGGAATCCTCCGAGTCTGCGCCGAGACGTACCTGCAGCGCCGAGGCTGCTCCGGCACTCTCGAACCCCTACCATGATATGATAGCGTCAAGACCAATCGAGCGAAATCCCCAACCATCACCACCGCCGCAGCGGCCGGCGGGAGCAGGGCATCGGCCCAACGTCCGCCGAGCGCGGCACAGTCTTTCGCCGTCACGCCGGCATTCCCATTTCTCAAAGCAGTCGGCGCCAAGGGTGCCGCAATTGAGGATTCTGGTGGCGATGCTCTCTCTGATTCTGAACCTGATCTGGCTGGTGCTGGGCGGCATCTGGATGGGGCTGGCCTGGCTGGTGATCGGCCTGCTGTGCTGCCTGACCATCGTGGGCATTCCCTGGGGTTTGGCCAGCTTCTCCCTTGCGTCGTTCAGCTTCTGGCCGTTCGGGCGAGAGGCGATCAGCCAGCGTGATCTCACCGGGCGCGGCGGCCTGGGCAATTCGCCGCTGGGCGTCATCGGCAACGTGATCTGGCTGGTCTTCGCCGGGATCTGGCTGGCGATCGGCCATGTCCTGGCGGCGGTTGCCAATGCTCTGACCATCATCGGCATTCCGTTCGCGTTCCAGCACCTCAAGCTGGCCGCCTTTTCGCTGTGGCCGATCGGCACGCGGATCGTGCCTCGCGAGGTCGCGGACGAGGCGCGGCGCCGCAATGCCGTATCGCGGGTCGATTGGATTCGTTCATAACCGGCCTCGATCGGGATGGGCGATGGACCGAAGCGACTGGCGACGCTAATCCCGGTCATTGCCAACCCAATGCACCCGCGTGCCGGCACGACCCTCGGCATGCCAGAGGCCGCGGATCGTCCGCCCCTCCGCGACATCGAGCTCGAGCCAGTTGCGCGCGCGCAGATACCGCCGGCCAAGTCCCGGCATCTCGAGCACGTGCACCGTCAGATCAGGGGCCACGGGCGAACTGCGCCGGGCAAGCCAGTCGAACACGGCGACCATGGCGCCGTGCGGCGGTTCGTGCACGATGCCGGAGGAGGTAAGCTGATCGATGCGGACGGCACCGCTTTCGATCGCCGCCAGCCCGCCCAGATGAATTTCCCCTGACAGCACCGTGACCCGCGCGCCGCTGCGCTCGACGAAACCGGTCAGACGCCGGAGCATCTCCAGCCATTCCTCGCGATGGGCGAAGCTGCGCCACTGGTCGCGCAGATCGTCCTGGTAGAGCTGCTGACCGGGAATCAGCAGCAGCACCCGCTCGACCGCCGACAGATCGGCATTGACCAGCGGCACGCTCGACATCAGCAGGACCTGGTCGCATCCGGCCAGGCCCTCCAGCGCCCGGTCGAACCAGCGGCGGCCCGCCTCGTCCATCACCTGCCGCTGGCTCCGCCCGCTGCGCAGATCGGGCGCGATGATGCCGACCCGGCCCAGCCGATAGCACCAGCCGAAATGCCCGCCCGCCAAATCGCCGAAGCCCGGCGGCAGATCCTCCGGCCGGGCACCAAGCTGGAACAGGGCGAAATGCTCGCGTGCCGCCCGCCAGATGCCCTGAAACACCGGGCTGGCCTGGATGTCGGTGTCGTGACTGCCCCAGCCGTCGAAAACGTCGTGATCGTCCCACATCATCAGCGACGGCACCTGCGCCACCATGGGCGCCACCTCCGGCTGCGCCCACAGCCAGGCATAACGGCGGAAGTAATAGTCGCCGGCCTCCTGCTCCATGGCCGGGGTGAACGCCGCCTGTGGGCGGTGGCGGCGCGGCAGTTTCAGCCAGGCGCGCAGCCCGGCGACCTCCTCCCAGACACCGTCGGCGTAGAGCTGGTCGCCGCCCTGGAGCAGCAGGTGGAACGGCGCCGCGGCATGGGTCGCCGCCAGGTCGCGCCACAGCGCATTGCGTTCCGGATTGTGCGGCCGTGCGCCCTCGTCGGCCGAGCCATTGCACGCCGCATAGGCGATGTGCAGCCCGCCGTCCGGTTCGGGCAATGAAACCGTCCAGCGCTGCGCCCCTATGGCATACCCGGCAAGGCGCGCCCGGTCTCCCAGCGGCAGGCCAAAATCGTAGCGCCACAGCGTTCGGCCGAGACGGTCGGCCAGACGCACCGGTTCGACTGGAGGTTGACCCTCGGGCCGCAGCGACGGCGGAGGCTCGCCGGTCGCGGCCAGCAGCCCGGCGGCAATGCGCCATTGTCCATCCGCCACGCCGCGGAAATGCAGCACCGGTCCCATTGCACTCAGTCCATCAGGCGCCCAGCCGGGCAAAGCACGTGATATCGGGATCGCGGCCAGAGTTTGAACCCCATATTGTGGCGGCACATCGGCAGCAGACTGCCCAGCGCGATCAATCCTTGGCACAGCGGCCGGTTGCACGGTAGACCGGGCACCGGTGCCAAGCGGCCGGGTCTGCCGGATCTGCCGGATCGGGCAGCGGCGGCGGGCATCGGGGAGCCAGGCGATGTCCAGGCACAAGGCGGACGACGACCAATCGACCCTGTTCGGCGAGCTGCCGATCCAGGAACCGCCCGATTCGCCCGCCCGGCGCCGTCGCGCCGCCCGTACCCGGCCGGCTCCGGAGAGCGGGGATGCGTCGGACGCCGAGGTTGTCGAGCCGGCAGTGGCGCCGCCGGCAGCGAGTCCGGCCCCACCCGCATTGCCCTCGCCGAGGCCGGCGGAGCTGCCGCAAACGGTTGACGTCGCGGCGCTGACCAATCCCGAGCTGGAGGATCTGGTCCTGGCGATGTCGGACCCGCAGCTCGCCACGCTGGCCGTTGCCGCAGTGCGCACGCTGAAGCGGCGGCTGGCCGCACCGGCCGGAGACGAGGACGAAGGCATCGCGCACGATCCTCATCCGGCACTGGTCCGGGCGGCTCGCGCCATTGTCGCCTCGATGGCCGAGGACGATCAGTAGGATCGGCATGGCGCCAAAAGTCGGGCCGGCGCTGCTCGTTACGTTTTTCGCCATCTTTTTCACGCAGCCTTGGCCTTCGTTCGGATCGGACCTGCAGCGGGCCATGTCGCTGAGGCAGTGCTGGATCGCCATCGGGCTGTGGTTCGCCGGCTGCGCTTCGGCCGCGGCCTCGGAGCCGTGGCCGGAACAGTACTTCAATCCGGCACCGGCAGCCGGGGATCTGGTGCTGCCGATGCCGTGCGGCGGCGCCATGGCGTTCCGCCCGGTCGAGGTGCCGAGCGACGGCGCCGTCGACGACCGGCAGGTGCTGCTGGGCGACGCCGAGGATCGCCTCGGCCATGCCGAGAGCCTGCGCTACGACCATGTCGCGGGCGGCTTCACCGACCCAGCCGATCCCGCCCGGCGCCGCTACTGGCTTGGCAAGTACGAGGTCACGGCGATGCAGGCGGGGGCGGTGTCGGGCGCCTGTCCGGAGATCGCCATCGCCGGCCGCCTGCCCGCCGCCGCGA
>CAZTNV010000383.1:0-3638 GCA_964615535.1 uncultured Mycobacteriaceae bacterium
GGGGCCCGCGCCATCGGCCGGCGCCGGCGCTGCGGCGCCCGCGGCATCGGGCTGGGCCGACTCCGTCGCCAGTTCGCGGACCACACGCTCGATCCCGGCGGTTGCGCTCTCGGCCGCGCTGCGGTTCTCCAGGCTGGTCTGATGGAAAAACACCGAGTAATTGAAATCGTCCAGCGCGAAGAAGAACGACACGAACTCTTCGCGTTCGCCCGACCGGCATTGCACCGTCCCGGATTTGACCGCATAGACCCGCTGAACCACTTCCGAGGGATTGAGCGAACGCTCGAACCCGTCGGGGCAAAGCCCGGAGAACACGCCGGTATAGCGTTCGGCAAAGGCATCGATCTCGATCGCTTCGCCGCGCCGCTCCTGGTGCAGGCCGCCCACGACCGAGCCGGCGCGCCAGGCAAAATCGAGCTGCAACTCGTTCTGCGGCACCTGGGTGGGCAGGCGCATCCATACATCCGGCAGCTCGGCCGCGGCCAGAATCACCGCCAGCGCCTCGAACGAAATGCCGCGGCGGACCTCCTGCCCCTGCTGTTGCGGCTGCCCCTGCTGTTGCGGCTGCCCCTGCTGTTGCGGCTGGCCCTGCTGTTGCGGCTGGCCCTGCTGTCCGGCCGGGGCACCGGCCGCCGAACCGGGCCTGCCCTGCGGCGCGGCCGTCCGCCCTTCGGCAACCAGCCGGTTGGCCGTGGTCACGCAGGCGCGCAACTGTTCCAGGCTCTGGCCGGAGCCGGTCAGCGGAAAGTCGAACTGCCCCTGGGGAGTGGTCACGTTGAGCGTCCGGCCGCGGCGGAGCTGCTCGATCAATCGCGCATCATTGCCGGTCGGAATGACCAGCACATCCGCCTGGGCCGCCACGGCCCCGAACTGGCGGTCGTAACCGGTATTGACCCTGATGCGGGTGACCGCCTCCTGATTGGCGGTCAACTGCCAGGCCGGGTTGACCAGTGCGATGTTGGTCAGGAACTGGGGATTCATCGAGATCACCAGCGTGATCCCGTTGTCGAACCGGCGGGAAACGCTGCAATGGCTGAACTGCTGATTGTCGGGTCGGCCAAAGGCGCCGCCCTGCCAGCCGGACACGTCGATCGAGAACTCCGGTGGCGCGTCCGGCCGCGGTTCCTGCGCCGGGGCCGGCTGCGCCGGTTCGGCCGGCGGCGACTCCTGAGCCCGCGCCGGGCCGGCGCCGATGACCGCCCACAGGGCCACGCTCAAGACAGCCGCACGCCAAGGCGATTGAGATTTCATCAGGAGATTATCCGAACATTTGCGCCGCAACCCGGCGCCCTGCCTCGCAGCCGAACCTCGTCCGGTTGCCGGTGCCTGGGTTTCCGTGAAGCCGGCCGTTTCATCGACCGACTTGAGGGATCAACCCCGGCCCGACCACACAGGCGCCCAACCACACAGGCGATGGCATAGCATCCGAACACCAGCAGGACAAGGCCGGCGAAGATCGTGGCCAAGGTTGAAAACGCTCACCCGATTGCCGAGGGCCGGGCCGCCGCCGCCGGCCCGCGAACCGGCCCCGAAACCGGCGCGACCGCCCGGCCCGCCGCGCGACGGCGTCTTCCAGAAGCCCCCGATTCCGGCCGACTCGATGACGGCCGCCGTCACGCACCGGCCGGAGCCGGCAGGGCGGCCACCAGCACCGCCACGAAATGACACGCGCTGCCGGCCAGCACGAAGAGATGCCAAACGGCATGATTGAACGGCAGCCGCTCCCATAAATAGAAGATCACCCCGCCGGTATAGGCGAGCCCGCCGATCACCAGCCACGTCAGCCCGGCCGGGCCGACCGCGATCCACAACTCGTTGCCGCCGATCAGGACCAGCCAGCCCATCGCAAGATAGAGCGGCAACGACACCCGGCGGCTATGGGTGCGGTGGAACACCCGGAACAGGGCGCCGGCGATCGCCAGCGCCCAGATGATGCTGAACAGCGCCCAGCCCCATTCGCCGCCCAGACTGATCAGGGTGAACGGCGTATAGCTGCCGGCGATCAGCAGGAAAATCGCGGCATGGTCGATCAGTTGGAACAGACTTTTGGTCCGCGGACCGCGGACCGCGTGATAGAGGGTCGACGCCGAATAGAGCAGCACCAGCGTCGTGCCGTAGATCGCCAGGGCGACAAGATGCAAGGTCGTTCCATTGACGCTGGCCAGAACCATAAGCACCGCCAGCCCGGCAACGCTCAATGCCGCGCCGATGCCATGGGTCACCATATTGGCGATTTCCTCGCCCATGGTCTGGGCATGGGGCATCCGGATTTCGGTGCTTTCAACGGAAGATTCGACCGGCGGTTCGGCGACCGGTTCCGTCATCGTCTGCACCCCACCTGATCCGAACGGCAGCCGCGGCGCCGCGCCGGTTTCCGGCCGGCCCTGGCCGGTTGCCGTCCTGTTGAAACCCTTCAGAACAGGAACGAAGACGACCTGATTCGGTTGCAGGTGCCGCCTGATTTGACGGCCGCGCAAGCCCGTGGTGCCGGGGGATCGGCAGCACACCGGATGGGGCCGCGGTTGCCCGGCCGGCCAGCCGCGGTGCGCGCAACCCCCTTCCTGATCGAGCTTTCGGGCCGAGATCGTGGCGCAGTCAATGCCGCCGCGCCACCGTTCTGTTCTGTTTCGTACTTCGCCCTAGCGGCAAAGTAATCGAACCTGATCCTGAATTCGGCAGGTTTCGTCAATCTTTGCCGAATACTCCACCGCCGTCGACGAAGAATTGCGTAACCTTGCATCGGAACCTTGGGCGGAGGGCGACGTTTTGTCGGTGTGAAAGCGGTCTGCACGGTGACGGCGGCGGAGGGTGCGGGATGGCACAGGAAACGTCGGACGAAGAAGCTGGCAAGGAAACCGTTCTGCCTCTGGTCGAAGAACAGGTGATGGTCGGCAAGCGCCAGATCGAGACGGCAAAGGTTCGCGTTTCCAAGGTGGTTTCGGAACGGCAGCAGTTGGTCGAGCAGGCGCTGAAACACGAAACGGTCGATATCGAGCGTGTGCCCCGCAACATCCCCGTCGCCGCGGCTCCGGATATTCGCCGCGAAGGCGATACCGTTGTCATCCCGGTTCTGGAAGAGCGGCTGGTGGTCGAAAAGCATCTGATTCTCAAAGAGGAAATCCGCCTCACGATGCATGAGACCAGCGTTCCCCATGCCGAGACGGTGACCTTGAGGAGCGAGGACATCACCGTGGACCGCCAGGATATCGACAACCCCGAGCTGAATCGGAAAACGGAGTAGCGCCATGGCTGAGAGAACCGTCGTTGCCTTGTACGACAGCACCGATAATGCAAATGCCGCGAGAAGCGACCTGATGGATATGGGGCTGTCGCAGGATCGCATCTCGACCAGCACCGACTATGGCGCGGGTCCGGCTGCCGCCGACACGTCCGATCGCGAGGGCGGCATCCTGGCCAGCCTGCGCAGCATGTTCATTCCGGAACGCGACGCCTACGCCTATGCCGAAGGCGTCCGCCGCGGAGGCACGCTGATCACGGCGCGGGTGGACGAGGCCGATCTCGATCGCGCCATCGACACGCTGGAGCGTCACAACCCCGTCGATATCGATCGGCGCGGCGAGGATTGGCAGCGCGAAGGCTGGACCGCCGAAGGCTGGACCGCGGAATCTGCGGCCGCC
>CAZTNV010000384.1:0-3613 GCA_964615535.1 uncultured Mycobacteriaceae bacterium
GCACCGAAGGCCCCCGACAGCATTATTCGTCCCCCGGCAGGCCGGCCGCCGCGGCTCGCCGCATTGCGGCACCCCCGGCGGCTGCGGCTCGGGGGATCGGGACCGGTGCGAAAGGCTGGAGCAACAAGCGGAGCATGGCACGCACAACGCATCATGGCGACGGCCGCCACTATCGGCTATCCTGAGCGCCGTCGCCAGCAGGGCTTTTTCGCACCTGCCGACCGATCGGAGGCACCATGCGGCCGAGGCGCGTTGCAGCCATCGCGATCTGTGCGGCCATGGCCTTGGCGGCCGCGGCCCCGGCCGGGGCGCAGTCGCGGGTCGATCTGGCGACCCTGACCTGCGGCGACCTGTTGCGCCAGGAGTCGCCGTTCGTCGGCATGGTGTTTCTGTCGGTCTACGGCTACGTCATGCGGGATCGCGGTTTCACCGCGATCGAGCGGCATCACATCACCCGGTTCGGCACGGCCATCCATGCCCTGTGCGGCCAGGAACCGCAATCGCGGGTGCTCGACGTCGCGGGCCGGCTCTTCCCGCGCTGACCGGGCCGTTTCGCGAGACCGCACCGGCCTCAGAAGATCAGTGCGAGCAGGCCGATGACGACCAGCAGGCCGATGATGAAGATGATGCCGACGGTGCCGCCGATAAACTTGAGGAGTCCGCCCATCGAGAGATCCTTTGCTGCGGGTATGGCGTCCTCCCATCAACGATTTGGATCACTCGGCGTTCCGGCCATCGGCTCCGGCGTCTTGCGGCCGGCGGCCATGCGCCGGGCCTTGCGCAGACAGATGCCGGAGCGGACGGCGCCGGCCGTGCCCGGTCACGATCCGCTGCGGCGCCAGTGCTCGACCCACAGGCTGGTGCCGTGCTGGTGGCCGGTCGGCACCACGCCGTCCAGCCAGCGCGGCAAAATGTGCGCATCGGCGCGCCAGAAAAGCGGCAGGGACGGCAGGTCTTCCGCGTACAGCGCCTGGAACCGGTGCCACAGCGCGCGCCGCCGCTCGCGGTCGAGCTCGACGTCGATCGCCTCGATCAGCCGGTCCATCTCGGCATTGCGCAGGCCGGTGTAGTTCTGGCCGGCCCAGTTGTTCGCCGCGGTCGGGATGTGGTCGCTGTGCAGGATGGTGCGCGGCACGTTTTCGGGCGAGGACACCCAGGCGAACAGCGCCAGGGCCGAAAACGCGCGACGGCTCATGGTCTGGCCGAAGAACACCCGCGCCGGCTCGTTGCGGATCGCGGTGTCCACCCCGACCGCGCGCCAGTTGGCCTGGATGACCTGCTGCACCAGCTCGCGGCTGCGATTGCCGGCGGTGGTCATGAACTCGAAGCTCAGCCGCCGGCCTTCGGCATCCTGGCGCACCCCGCCGCGCCGCTCGGTGAACCCGGCCTCGTCGAGCAGGGCATTGGCGCGGTCGGGATCGAAGGGCAGGCGCGGCGCCTGCGGATCGATCATCCAGTCGAGCGGCGAGACCGGGCCGTCGGCGACCGGCTGGCGGCCGTCGAACAGCCGCTGCACCAGGGTGTCGCGGTCGATCGCGTGGAGCAGCGCCCGGCGCACCCGGCGATCGGCCAGCAGCGGGTTGTCCAGGTTCAGGTCGATATGCTCGTAGATCAGGCCGGGCTTGAAGATGATCTGGTACCGGTCGCCCTGACGCCGGGCGAAGGCGATCGCCTGATCCAGGGTGAGGCCCAGTTCGCCGGCGATCATGTCGATCGCGCCGGAGCGCAGATTGGCCTCCAGCGCCGCGGTGTTCTCGATGGTGCGGACCACGATCCGGTCGAAATGGGGCGGGTCGCCGTACCAGGTCGGGTTGGGTTCGAGCACGATGTACGATCCGCTCTCGACCGCTGCGATCCGGTAGGGGCCGAAATACAGGCCGGGATGGGTCGGCTGGGCGACGTAAAGGGTGCGGTTGCGATAGGCCGCCGGATCGGCCTCGAACACCGGCCGTTCGAGATGCTCCGGCAGCACCAGCAGGTCGTCGATCGCGTTGTACTCGAACGACACCTTGTCGAAATGCAGGGTGAAGGTGCGGTCGTCGGGCGTGTCGACGGCATGGATCGAGCGGTACAGCTCGATATTGTCGAAGGCCGAGAGGGGATGCCGGCCGACCTCCCAGGTGAACCGGACATCGGCCGAGGTCACCGGCGTGCCGTCGCCCCAGCGCGCGTTCGGCTGGATGGCATAGGTGACCGCGATGCCCGGCCGGCCGTCCGGCGCCGTCTCCCGCACCGCCAGCCCGTTGTCCAGCGTCGGCAGGGTGACGCAGAGCATGCAGACCAGTTGCCAGTCCGCGTCGTAGGCGGTGAACGGCCGGTGCGCCATGCCGAGCACATAGGACTTCGCCACCGCCGCCTCCATGCCGGGATGCAGCGTCGGCGGGAACTGCGAGATGCCGATGGTCAGCGTGCCATGGCCCCGGCCGGACGCGGCCGCGCCCGGCAGAACGGCAAGGACGAGGGCAAGGGCGGCAAGGAGATTGCCGCCGAAGCGTCCACAGTGGGCCAAATGCACGGGCGCAACTCCCCCCTTACCCAACCCTCTCCCGCCGCGGAACAGCCTAGATAGACTCTTGACAACCGAAATGCCCTCGATATTCAACACGATGTCGCCTTTGTGCCAACCAGCTTTCGGTCGTTCGTTAGCACTCTTAATGCAGCCATACGCCCTACGGCAATCTACGATTATCAAGCAAAATTAATAAAGTGTGGCTACATCGTCGTGGAGTATGTAGCTTAGCTCATTGTGCATCAGAATCAAAAATTATTGCCGATGGGTTAATACGCTTGAACTTTTAGCGATATTTCGATATAGGTGGTTGACCCATGCTACGAGTATGCCCGAGTTTAGTCAGCCTTTTAAGTTATGTTTAGCTTAAAGGAGGGGTACGTTGGATCAAGTGGTTGAAATCGACTTGGAGGGTTTCAAATCTATTAAGAGCATTCAGCGATTACCATTTCGATCTCTGAGCGTTTTAATCGGATCAAATGGCTCCGGAAAGTCGAACCTGATTTCATTTTTTAAACTGCTTAGATTTATAGTGGAATCTGAGAAAGGATTACAAGATTATTTCGACAGTAGTGGAGGCGAGACTGCGGTTTTTCACGATGGAATTGGAATAGATAAGTCGGTATGTGCGAGAGTTAAGTTTCATCATAGGTCGCAGATCATCCAGTATAGTTTTAGAATATCTAAACCCTATGATGAAGCAGTTTGCTTTTCATCAGAAAGTTTTAGGTTTGAAGATAATGACGGGCTACAAGAACCTTGGCAGCACTTGGGATCAGGCCACACTAAGTGTAAGCTCATTACCCCGTTAGGGGGTTCAGGGGTTTTTGGCGGAGAAGAGACGATTCGATCATTTCTGCGACAGATTGAATTTTATCAGTTTCACGACACTTCGGTTAATTCCGGAATGAGGAAAAGTCGGACGGTTGACGACTATTCGAAGCTTCAGCCAAATGGTTCGAACCTAGCGCCTTATTTATTGGATATCCAATCAAAGTATCCCAAGTATTATTATAGAATTATTCAAACAATCAAACTGGCGCTCCCTTTCTTATCGGAGCTTGTGTTAGCTCCAGTTCGTAATTCGGTAGAATTGAAGTGGAA
>CAZTNV010000385.1:0-3584 GCA_964615535.1 uncultured Mycobacteriaceae bacterium
GCCGCGATAGCCCATGGCGATCTTGGCCACCAGCCGCAGATGGCTGGTCACCAGCTTGTGCGCCGATTCGACATCGCCATGCTCGCGCCAGGCCTTGGCCAGCATGTATTCCTGGTCGGGTTCCAGCATGGGAAACCGCCGGATCTCCTGGAGATACCGGGCGAGATTGTTTTCCGAGCCGACCACCGGCGCGATGGGGAGTTGCGCCATCGAAGCGCTCCTTTGCAATAACCGGATGGAACCGAGGGGGCCGCCGATCGGCAGCGCCGCATGCCGGATGCCCCCCTAGAATAGCCTTGTTAGCGACTCAAGTATAGCCGTCATCGGCGAGTGCCTCTCCGGCGGGCCTCTCTCCGGCCCGCTTCAGCGCCGCGATCAGCCCGGCGATATCCGCCGGCAGCGCGCTCTCGAAACTCACGGCCTCGCCCCGTACCGGGTGGATGAAGCGCAGCCCGGCGGCATGCAGTGCCTGGCGCGGAAACGCCCGGGCCGCCGCCGCGCCCGCGCCGGTGCCGCGCACCGGCCCGCCATAGACCGGATCGCCGATCACCGGATGACCGATTGATGCCAGATGCACCCGGATCTGATGGGTGCGGCCGGTGCCCAGTCGGCAGTCGAGCAGGGCGGCCATGGCGCCCAGCGGCTCCAGCAGCCGATAGCGGGTCACCGCCGGTCGGCCGCGTCCGGTCACCGCCATCTTTTTGCGGTCGTGCGAACTGCGGCCGATCGGTGCGGCGATCGTGCCCTGCGCCGGCCGCGGCACGCCGCGGACCACCGCCAGATAGGTGCGGGACAGGCTGCGGTCGGCGAACTGGGCCGACAGCGCGGCATGGGCGGCGTCGGTCTTGGCCACCACCATCAGCCCGCTGGTGTCCTTGTCCAGCCGGTGGACGATGCCCGGCCGGATCACCCCGCCGATGCCCGACAGCCGGTCGCCGCAATACGCCAGCAGGGCGTTGACCAGCGTGCCGTCGCGGTTGCCGGCGGCCGGATGCACCACCATGCCGGCCGGCTTGTCGATCACCAGCAGCGCATCGTCCTCGTGGACGATCGGCAGGGCGATCGATTGCGGGGCCGGTTCGTCCGGCACCGCCGCCGGCACCTCGACATCGAAGATCTGGCCGGGTTTGACGCGCAAGGACGGGTCGTCTATCGTCCGCCCGCCCGATCCGACCCGGCCGGCCTCGATCAGGGCCTGGATGCGGCTGCGCGACAGGCCGTCCAGCGCACCGGCCAGCACCTTGTCCAGCCGGCCGCCGGCATCTTCCGGTCCGGCCACAACCCGGCGGCGCCCCGGCTGGTCCGTCACCTGAACGGCCGCCACCGGATCAACACAGCGCAGCGGCAGCGAGGCATCGAAGGATGGGACCGGGATCATTGCGGGTTCTCAAAATCGTGGTCATCGGGCTCGGTGTGGTGATCGTGGCCGGCTTCATCCTGGTGATCGCGGTCATCGCGATGCGCCTGTCGGGCCCGCCGACTGCCGATCGGCGCGCCACCGCGCCGCAGCCGGGCCTCGCCGGGGCGGCCGATCCGCAACCGGCCGCCTTCGATGCGACCCTGTCGCTGCCGGCCGGCGCCCGTATCGCCATGACGACCGCCACCGGCACCCGGCTGGCGATCCTGGTACGGCTGCCGGAGGGCAGCGACCGGGTTTATTTCATCGATCCCGCCAACGGCGCCGTCACCGGCATCCTTGCCGTAACGGCCGAATAATGGCCCGGGATGAATGACCCCGTACTGATAGACCCCGTACTGATAGACCCCGTACTGATAGACCCCGGACGGATAGACCCGGGCCTGACCGACCCGTCCGGACCTGCCGCGCGTCGAACCGGCGCGCAATCCGAACCGGAGCGGCCCTCTCACCGCATTGCAACACCCTAGAGTCTCCCAGGGCGCGATTGCCGTCAATCTCCCTGAACCCAGTGCGGCAATCCGCCTCTTGTGGACTCGGGATGCAATACCGTGTTCAGCGCAACCGCCTCGTCGACGTGAACAGGGTGCCGCAATACGATCAAAAGTCACACAAGGTTTCGTTAATGACTTGGCGGGATGATCCCTCATTCGCCTCATCGGCGGAATGGTCCAGTCATCCGGTCGCGAGGGCAAATCCGATGAGTGCCATGGAACAGTTGAACAAGGTAAGGCTGGACCTGCTCGATCTGTCGACCCGCAACCGCCTCCTGAACGTTCCGCGCAAGAGCGGGCAGGCCAGGACCATCGAGGTGGTCGACGAACGGTCGGCGGAAATCTACCGGCTGCTGGTCGAGGACGGCAAGGCGATGAGCTTCCTGCCCGGCCGCGAGCGCACGGCCGACCAGGGCAAACGAGCCCGTGTCGGCAGATCATCATCCTGGCCGTTATAGCCAACGACGATGTAAAACCCCGCCCGTTGCAGTTTCGACCGTTGGCGCACCTCGATCCACTTGCCACGGGGAAAGACGAGTCCAAGGCCGGTCCAGTTCATTCGGTCGATGAGACGAACGCCTTCGGCGTGCCCATCAGGGCAAAAATGCGGATAGTGAGAGGATTGCTCATGCGTGGGATGGTGTCTTTGTAGTGGCCAAGAGAGATTTTGCCCCTTCCTCAGAGGCATAGACCGCGGCTTCAAAGTCATTCCAAGCTTGGGCGCGCGCTTTTTCAGCTCCCTCGCGCTTTCGATGGGCTTTTCGCTGCTCATCAAAAAGTGCGTCAATTAAGGCTTTCTGCTCCGCGATGGGCAGCAGCGGTAATGGAAAAGCAGCTACCTCCTTACTGTTGATCGACGCCAGATTCGTTGTGCGCTTCGCTTTTGAGCGGAAGTATGCTTGGCCGTAGCGTGAGTTAATCACAGAAAGCACGAACTCGGGAAGCACTCTGGCAAGATCGAGGCGGACTCGCAGAACATGGTTCTGGTGCACGCAATCCGGAATTTCGTTGTGCCAGATTGCGCCGCGGCCAACGAGGTCTGGGCTGTTCCCTTCGCAGAGAAGCACGTCGCCTTCTTCAAGGCGGTGCTTCGGCATCTCCTCGTCGGGAACATTGATCATTTTTATTTCTTCGAGGTCCAACCGCCAGCGCTGGACATTCGCGACACGCAGGTATGGCCGGGGATGCGAAGTTGGTCGGTTCGCAGGAGATTTCTGCAGGCCATACGTGACTTTTCCCATCGATCCCAGCTCAACCGGCGCAAACTTCGGCACCGATGCAGCCATATGCAGAATTGCGCGAAGAATTCCCTCGTGACTCCACCGTTCGATATCCTTGAAGTTGGCGATTAACAGCGGCCTATCTGGAAGCGGAGGCGGCGGCTTGATCCCGAGCGCGGTCTCGAACGCCTCACCAGCCTTGGTATCGATCTCGGCGGCTTCCGCCTCAATCGTCGCGGCGCGGTCGAGCGCAGCGCGGTAGGCAGCCACAATGGCCCGTTGTTCTCTGAGCGGCGGCAGGGGGATGCGCAGATCCTGAAAGGCTTCGGCCGTGATTCGCTTGCGCCCACTGGTGCCGCTCGCTTTTCGCCGCAGCGCCTCAATGAATCCGCCGGTCCGCCAGGGGAATCGCTTCAGGTTAACGTGCCGGAGTGTCGGATGAGTTTTTCGAGA
>CAZTNV010000386.1:0-3571 GCA_964615535.1 uncultured Mycobacteriaceae bacterium
GGCCTCGCGCAGCGCGGCCAGCACCTTGCCCAGGATCGGGGCCAGTTCGACCGCGCGCAGCCGGTCGGTCGCGACCTGCCGGACATAGGCGCGCACCGGCGGGTCTTCGAGCGCAGCGGCGAAATGGGGCAGCACCTCGGCGATATGGCTCGCAACGCTTTCGGCATGCGCCGGTTCGGCCAGCCAGCGGCCGAGCCGGGCCGCGGGTTCGGCCGAGCGCAGGCGGCGCAGCACCAGATCCGGAGCCAGGAAATGGCGCTCGACGAAACCGGCGAAGCCCTCGCCGATCCGTTCCTTGTGCCGGCGGACCAGCGCGGTGTGCGGGATCGGCAGGCCGAGCGGACGGCGGAACAGGGCGGTCACGGCAAACCAGTCGGCCAGACCGCCGACGATCCCGGCCTCTGCCCCCGCCGCGATCAGCCCGATCCAGAAGCCCGGCTCGGGCACCGAGCGGGCGGCCAGATAGATCGCCGCCATAACCAGCAGCAGTGCTGTGGCGAAGCTGCGATGGCGGCGGAGCATGGCGCGCTGGACGCGCTCGGTTTCGGTTCCGGGAACCGGCACGGTGTCCGACATCCTGCCGCCCTCCCCGGGCGGGCGATCTGGGTCAGGCGGGGAAAGGCCGAAAGCGCCGCACGCCGCCTTCGCGCGCCGTGCCCGGTCCCATCGAAGGTTCGAAAATGCGCCACCCTTCTACGCTTAAAACCTGCGGCGGGTCCAGCTTCGGCGCGGCGGATCGAGGATGGCGGTGACCGGAAGGGTGCGGCCGTCGGCCGGGCGCCGCTGTCCGGCGGAGGGCGCGCGCAGCGGCGGCAGAGGGGCGATCGGCCGCTCCGGCCGCCCCTGATCCTGCGGCATGATTTCCAGATGCCGGAGCAGCCGGGCGACGCGGTCGCGGGTCGGCGGATGGGTGCGCAGCCAGACCGGCGGCAGCATGCGCGTGCCGCCGGATCGGCGGATGCCCCAGGGCCAGCGCGGCCGGGTCAGCAGGTCGATCCGCTCCAGCGCGCCGGTGATCGCCAGGGGATCGCCGGTCAGCCGCGCCGCGCCAAGATCGGCGGCGAACTCGCGGTTGCGGGAAAACGCGAGCTGCAGCAGCGTCACCGCGGTCGGGGCGCCCGCGAACAGCACCATGACCCAGAGCGGCACCGCCTCGCCATTGGCCAGCAGCATCAGGAACGACGCCGACATGCCGAGCAGGGCGGTCAGCCGCGTGACATGGGCGATGCTCTCGGTCAGGCGCAGCAGCCCGGTATCGCCCGCTGCGATATGCGCGATCTCGTGGGCCAGCACCGCCTCGACCTCCCGCGGGTCCAGCATGCGCAGCACCCCATCGGACAGGGCGATCGCCGAGCGGACACCGGTGCCGACCGCAAAGGCGTTGAGCCCCGCCTCGGGCATCCAGTACAGCGCCGGCATGGCCGGCAGCCCGGCGCGCCGGGACAGTTCCGCCAGGGTCGCATTCAGCCCCGGCAGGCGCCAGGGCTCGATCGGCACCGCCCGGTGCAGGCGCATGATGGTCGAGGGGGACAGGCTGGGGACCACGATCATCGCCGCGGCCAGGGCGACCACGGTCAGGATCAGCCCTTCCGGCCCGGCGATCAGCCAGGCGCACAGGCCCAGCGTCATCGCCATGCCGGACAGCAGGACGACCGCCTGGACCCGGTTGCGCAGGCCGGCCCGGCGCATGCCGTCATGATGGATGGTAAAGCGGGTCATCGCCGGGCTCCCGCCGGCCGCCGTCCCGGTGCCGCCGGGCCGGCCGGGTGGCGATCGGACAGGCATGGTCGAATTCGACTATCGTGCATGGGCTTCGTCCTCCTTCGAGCGACGCGGCCCCCTGGCCATTTTCTGCCGCCTCTGTCTCACTGGCTGCAATCGCCGCAGCGGGGAAAGGTTCCCGTCCGAAGCCCGGACCCCTCCGAGACGCCCGCGGTCTTGCACGCAAGCCGGCGCACAGGCGATGACCCGACGGGCCGTTGCCGTTTTCACCCGGACCCGCTTCGCGGCATCCTAAACCTGAGAATTATTTGTGTTGCCGGGACCGACTCCTCAAGTCATGGGACCTCGGGACGCGCCCGGCGGCCCACCGGACGGCAACAGTCGCAAAGTCCTGCGGTCCTGCTTCGGGTCCGGTGCGGCGGGTGCCGAATAGATCACGGCGGATCACCGGAACTTGATCACGTTTCTCCGGCTTGTCCTGTTCACACTCAATAATAGGTGGTAACATCAATCGATCAGTCCATCAAGCCCGTGTCGAATCGGTCATGGAGACACAGAATGCCGATTTATGAGGTGAACGTCGATGTCAAGAAGCAGATCGATTCCACGGCTTGCTGGGCAAGCCTGACGGTCGCGATCGCGGAAGCGCTCGGTTATCAGACACCGGACCAAAGCGGCTTGAAGAACCACTTTGCCGCAAGCCTGAACACCACCGGGCTGACGGCCGGCCAAATGAAGCTCGATGTCGCACTCCAGCAGAAGTTCAATATCGGCTCGCAGGTCCACAAGTTCAGCGTGGTCTCCACCAGCGACGAAATGAATCGCAATGTCGCGGCGATCGGCACGGCGATCGCCGATACTCTGAAGGACGGCGTTCCGGTGGTCTGCGGCCTGACCACGCATGACAATCAGGGCCTGCAATTGAAGTCGGGCGGCACCGTCTCCTGGCGGCATGCCGTGCTGATCTACAAGATCGACACCGATGCCCAGGCGTGCTGGCTCAAGGACCCGGCGAAGGGCGACAATATCAGCCGCTCGGTCACGCTGCCCGAGTTGGTCACCGGCTTCATTTACATGTCGCCGAGCCAGATGGGCCCGACGATGGCCCAGAGACTGACCATGACTGGCCCGCTGACGGCCCGGGTGTTCCAGTTGATCGTACCGGTCGACACCATCGGCCTGGCCGGCATGGGCATCGCGTGACGGCGGCGCGGGAATGAAACAAGGGGCCGCACCGAAATGCGGCCCCGATCGGCATCAGGCCGGCATGGCCGGTCAGAAATCCATGTCGCCCATGCCGCCCATCCCACCCATGCCGCCGCCGGGCATGGCCGGTGCGGCCGGCTTCTGCGGCTTTTCGGCGACCATGGCCTCGGTGGTGACCAGCAGGCCGGCGACCGAGGCGGCATCCTGGAGCGCGATGCGCACGACCTTGGTCGGGTCGATCACGCCGAACTTGAACATGTCGCCATATTCGCCGGTCTGGGCGTTGTAGCCGAAGCTGGTGTCGGACTGCTCGACCAGCTTGCCGACCACGATCGAGCCGTCGGCGCCGGCATTCTCGGCAATCTGCCGGGTCGGGACCTGGATCGCCCGGCGAACGATGTCGATGCCGAGCCGCTGCTCGTCATTGGCCGGGGTCAGACCGTCCAGGGCACGGGTGGCATAGAGCAGCGCCACGCCGCCGCCGGCCACGATGCCCTCCTCGACCGCCGCGCGGGTCGCGTGCATGGCGTCGTCGACCCGGTCCTTCTTCTCCTTGACCTCGATTTCGGTGGCGCCGCCGACCCGGATCACCGCAACGCCGCCGGCCAGCTTGGCCAGACGCTCTTGCAGCTTTTCGCGGTCG
>CAZTNV010000387.1:0-3564 GCA_964615535.1 uncultured Mycobacteriaceae bacterium
TGGAGACGATCAAGGGATGATCAATCAGGGTGAGCGGGCCGGGCCGGCGGCCGCGACGGAGACCGCTGCGACGGAGACCGGGCCGACGCTGGAAATCTGGTACGAATTCGCGAGCACCCATTCCTACCCGGCGGTGATGCGGGTCGAACGGCTGGCCGCGGCGGCCGGGCTGCGGGTGGCGTGGCGTCCGTTCCTGCTCGGTCCGATCTTCAAGGCGCAGGGCTGGACCGATTCGCCGTTCAATCTCTATCCCGCGAAGGGCCGCTACATGTGGCGGGATCTCGAGCGGACCTGTGCGGCGGAGGGGCTGCCGCTGCGGCGGCCGAGCGTGTTCCCGCGGACCAGCCTGATCGCCGCGCGGGTGGCCCTGCTGGGTGCCGAGACGGCCTGGGGTCCGGCGTTCAGCCGGGCGGTCTACCTCGCCAACTTCGCCGAGGATCGCGACATCGCCAGTCCCGCGGTGATCGGCGAAATCCTGGAGTCGATCGGACAGCCGGCCGAGGTGATCCTGGCCCGTGCCGGGGCGCAGGCGATCAAGGAGCGCCTGAAGCGCCAGACCGATACGGCAGCGGCGCTGGGCATCTTCGGCGCCCCGACCTTCCGCCGCGGCGGCGAACTGTTCTGGGGCAACGACCGGCTGGAGCAGGCGATCGCATGGACCGGTTCGGAGCCGGGCGCAGCGACCACCGGTGGCTGAAGCGGCAGGGCCGCCGACTCCGGCGATCGGGTCGGACCGGCGGGGCTGATCGGAGCGATGGCGCGCGCTTCGACCCCGGCACCGCCCGGGGCCGGCTGGACGGACCGTGCGGCGATCGCCTAAAACGGTGCGCGCGGCAGCCGGACTCGGCCGGACCCAGCGGAGGACAGGGGCGATGAGAGGACAGGGGCGATGAGAGGACAGGGGCGATGATGCGGATGGCGGGACGGCTGGGCGCGCTGCTGGCGGCGGCCCTGGGGCTTGCGGGCTGTGCCTGCCCGACCGGCTGCGGCCCCTATATCAGCTCTCCCACCGGCACGCTGCTGACGCCGCAGGTCACCACCTTCACCGTGCGCTACAATCCCGTGTTCCAGGATTTCGAGCGGGATGTCGTTCCGGTCATCGCGGCGCAATGCGGCGACGCCGTGACCACCGCCCGGATCATCGACGAGCCGATCGGCGGCACCGTGCTGCACCCCGCGGAGCTGGTGATCGGCTGCGGCGACCCGCCGCCGCGCCCGCCGCGCTATCGCGGTGAGGTGGTCGAGCCGGGGGACCTGATCCGGCTGCGGTGACGGATTGAGGGGATCGGACAGTTTGATCCGCGCCGGTCCGTCTCATGACGTCGCAGGAGTCTCCCGCCGGCCGAGGCCGCGTATGTTTTTATATTCAACTGATCGACGCCTACAGGTCGGTGGAGACAGGCATGAGTCAAAAGGCGATAACAATATACTGTCACCGCAATGCCACCCGCGCAATCTAAATAAAAAACCTATTTCTAATAAACCGAATACTGTTGCCTTCAATCTGTGTCCTTGATCTGTGCTTCGAGCAAGCGAGCGAGGTAAGCTTCCAGTTCGGAGAAATCCAAATGGCCGTTCTCCCATGCGCGATCGGCGGCGCGCAGAGCGGCATAATATGGTTGGCGGTTTTCCCTGATCCGCTCGGGTACAATTTTTCGGCCAGGAAGCAAGTTGCCATGACGGACACAGAGAAGGTAATAGCAGGTTGCCCTGGCAGTTCTTCCATTTCCTTCTACAAAAGGGTGTATCCAGTTCAAACGCCACAATCCATAAGCTGCTAACTGGGTAGGGGAGAGGAAAAACCAGTTTTCGTGAATGAATGAGATGAAGCGGTCCATGCAATCAGGTACGTCCCTAAAATGCGGAGGTATATGATCTCCGATGTAAATCGGTTCTTGGCGGAAGCGCCCGCCGAACTGCGATATGTTTGCAACTGCGATATGATTTAAAGCCCATAACATATATTTATCAATGGCAGTCGGCCCTTGCTGCAAGCCCAATTCAATACAGTTAGTCAGGAAATCGTATTGCCGGATCAGGTTCTTGTCCTGCATCTTTTCGTACATATCAGAATTGTTGCCCTTTAATATAACCATCGCAAAAAAAAGCCTGGCTTCACCCAGGCTTCTCCTTCTTCAATTTGTCGATTTATGATGCTGGAGTGATACGAATGCTCTTTGATGCACTCCGCACCGAGTCCTTGGTACTGCGAGAGGATTCGGGCGCATTACCATAAGCGAAGCTGACCCGCTGCTCTTCAAGCTGCTCATCCGTGATTTGCACCGTCCGCGCCTGCTCCAGGAGCCTATCAAGCTCGGGATGCTGAGGGGGCGGCCCAAGAACTGATTTTCGTGCGGCCATCGCGTTCCTCTCTTCCTGAGTCCTCTACATAACCGGAAATCGTTGAATGCATAACGATCATCGGCAATCAACGTTGCGGCAGATGTTGCCAGAGTGACACCAGCCTACTCGGTTGCCGGCCGAAGGGCCAGATGTCAACCGGCCAGAGTCGGCGCATTCTCATAAGAATCAAGGTGATAAGCCGATCGACATCACTCTCATGCCGGCCGGCTCAGCCCGTTTGACCTCGTGGCGAAGCAGGATCAATCGACAAGACGCAACCCTTCCCGCCCCGATCCGCCGAGATCGGACGTCGACTCGGCGTCGGGATCGCGGTTCCATTCTGTTCGCGGTCGGCGGGGCCTTCCGGCCCGTCCTCAGAACTCCAGGTCCTTGACCCAGACCACGCTGGGCAGGGCGCAGATCTTGCGGAACACGTCCTCCGGCGGCTGGTGGTCGACCGACACCAGGGCGATGGCGTCGCCGCCCTCGGCGTGGCGGCCGAGGTGGAAGCTGGCGATGTTGATCCCGGCACCGCCCAGCGTGGTGCCCAGATTGCCGATCAGGCCGGGCTTGTCCTCGTTGCGCACGAACAGCATGTGACCGCTCAGCTCGGCTTCCAGCGGGATGTCCTCGACCTGGACCAGCCGCGGCTTGTCGCCGCCGAACAGCGAGCCGGCGACCGAGCGGACGCGGTTCTCGGTGGTCACGGTCAGGCGGATCAGGGTGGAGTAGTCCGAGGCCCGCTCGCGCGTGGTCGCGCTCACCGTGATGTCCCGCTCGCGCGCCACCGCCGGGGCGGAGACCATGTTGACGGTCTCCAGCAGCGGCCGCAGCAGCCCGGTCAGGATCACCGAGGTGATCGGCTTGGTGTTCAGCAGCGCGGCCTCGCCCTCGTACTCGATTTCGACCGCCTGCAGGCCGCTCTGGGTGATCTGGCCGGCGAAGCTGCCGAGCAGTTCGGCCAGTTTCAGATAGGGGCGCAGCCGCGGCGCCTCTTCCGCGGTCACCGAGGCCATGTTGAGCGCATTCACCACCGCGCCGCTGATCAGGAAATCCGACATCTGTTCGGCGACCTGAAGCGCCACGTTCTCCTGCGCCTCGCCGGTGGACGCGCCCAGATGCGGCGTGCAGACCACGTTGGGATGACCGAACAGCGGGCTCGCCTTGGCCGGCTCGACCGCGAACACGTCGAGCGCCGCCCCCGCGACATGGCCGGAGTCT
>CAZTNV010000388.1:0-655 GCA_964615535.1 uncultured Mycobacteriaceae bacterium
CGCATGGTGAAGGAGGCGGGCCTCCCCTACATCACCGTCCTCACCGACCCGACCACCGGCGGCGTCACCGCCTCCTTCGCCATGCTGGGCGACATCCAGATCGCCGAGCGCGGCGCCCAGATCGGCTTTGCCGGCGCCCGGGTGATCGAGGAGACCATCCGCGAGACCCTGCCCGAAGGATTCCAGCGTGCCGAATACCTGCTGGCCCATGGCATGGTCGATATGGTGGTGCATCGGGCGGAGCTGCGCCCCATGCTGATCCGCCTGGTCGATCTGCTGCGCCGGCCGCAGATCGTGCCGGGGGTCGCGGCGGCTGTGGCGGAGCCGGACGAGGATATCGCCATCCCCGAAATGCCTGCCGAGCCGGCCGAAACCGCCCGCAACGAAACCGCCCGGACCGAAATCCCGGGGGAAGACGGTGAGCATGGCGACCGCCCTGGCGCCTGAGCGGGACGCCGCTGCCGAGGTCGATGCCGCGCTGGAGCGGCTCAAGCATCTGCACCCCCGCAGGATCGACCTGTCGCTGGGCCGGGTCTACCGGCTGCTGGCCGCGCTGGGCGACCCGCATGTGTCCCTGCCGCCCGTGGTGCATGTCGCCGGCACCAACGGCAAGGGCTCGACCGTCGCCTTCCTGCGCGCCATGCTGGAGGCGGCG
>CAZTNV010000388.1:665-2856 GCA_964615535.1 uncultured Mycobacteriaceae bacterium
GGGTTATCGCGTCCACGCCTACATCTCGCCCCATCTGGTGCGGTTTCACGAGCGCATCCGGCTGGCCGGGCATCTGATCGGGGACGACCGGCTGGCGGCGGTGCTGACCCGCTGCGAGACGGCCAATGGCGACCAGCCGATCACCTATTTCGAGGTCACCACCTGCGCCGCCTTGCTCGCCTTCGCCGAGGTTCCGGCCGACATCGTGCTGCTGGAAACCGGGCTGGGCGGACGGCTGGATGCGACCAACGTGATCGACCGGCCGGCGGTCACCGCGATCACCCGCATCTCGATGGATCACATGCAGTATCTGGGCGACACCCTGGCGCTGATCGCGGCGGAAAAGGCCGGGATTCTGAAGCCGGGTGTGCCCGCCGTGATCGCGCCCCAGCCTGCGCCCGAGCCCGGCGCCGCGGTTCGGGCCCGCGCCGCGGCGATCGGCGCGCCGCTGGTCGAGCACGGCCGCGACTGGTGGTTCACGGCGGATGGCGACGGCTTCGTGCTGCACGGCGCAGCGGGCGACCGGTCCTGGCCCTTGCCCGCGCTGCCCGGCGGGCATCAGATCGCGAATGCGGCGACGGCGATGGTCTGCCTCGACCGGCTGGCCGGGTTCGAGGTCGGCGCGGCGGCGATCCGGGCCGGTCTGGCCACCGTCGAGTGGCCCGCAAGGCTCCAGCGGCTCGTCTCCGGCCGGCTGGTCGAGGTGCTGCCCCAGGGGTGGGAGCTGTGGCTGGACGGCGGCCACAACGACAGCGCCGGCGAGGCGCTGGCGGACTGGGCGGCCGGCCTCGGCGACCGGCCGCTTCACCTGATCGTGGGCATGCTGGAAACCAAGGATGCCCGCGCTTTTCTCCGCCCGCTGGCCCGGTTCGCCACCAGCCTGCGCGCCGTTCCGGTTCCCGGCGAGACCGCCGGACTGGACCCGGACGCCCTGGCCGCAATGGCGCGCGACTCCGGCATCGGGGACTCGGCGGCGGCTGCCGATCCTGGCACCGCCCTGACCCGGATCGGCGGACAGGGCGATCCGGCTCGTGTGCTGATTTGCGGTTCGCTCTATCTGGCCGGCGCGATTCTGGCGACGAACGGCTGATCCCGGATAAGGCAACGCCCGCGGCAGACCGCGGGCGCGACCGGATTGGCAGAACGAATAGAGCAGCCGGCCTAGAGCACCGACTCCACCCATTGCCGCAACTGGCCCTTGGGCAGGGCGCCGATCTTGGTCGCCTTGACCTGGCCGCCCTTGAACAGCAGCAGAGTCGGAATGCCGCGCACGCCGTATTTCGACGGGGTCAGCGGGTTCTCGTCGATATTGACTTTGGCGACGGTCAGCTTGTCGGCCATTTCCTCGGCCAGATCGTCCAGGGCCGGTGCAATCATCTTGCACGGGCCGCACCATTCCGCCCAGAAATCGACCAGAACCGGGCCTTCGGCCTTCAGGACCTCGGCGTCGAAGCTGCTGTCGGAAACCGGCTTGGTGCGACTCATGGGTCCGTCCTCTCCATCTCCGGCCGGTTCGGTGCGGCCCGAGTTTCATTGATTGGTCCTGTATTTAGGATCGACGCGTGATCCAGGTCAAGGCGCCCATTGATCCAGGGCAGGATCGGCCAGCGGCATCAGCCGCGGCCCGTCGGTCCACAGCAGGGCGCAGCGCACCGGCCGGTCGGGGTAGATCTGCCGCAGCGCAGCACGATAGGCCGCCATCTGCTTCAGATAGACGGGGGCCACGGCGGACACCTCCCGCGGCGGCGGGCGGTTGGTCTTGTAGTCGACGACCAGCACCTCTGCATCCGTGACCAGGAGCCGGTCGATCTGGCCGGACAGGGCGCGGTCGCCGACCAGACCGACGATCGGCACCTCCGCCCGGCTGCCGGGGCCGAACAGCGGCGCGAACGCCGGATCGCCGAGCACCGCCAGGATCTCCCGCGCCAGCGCCTGCTGCTGCTCCGAACTCAGCCCGTGGGCCGGGCGGCCGAGGAAGCGCCGCACCGCGTCCTCCCGCACATCGGCGGCGAGATCGGGAAGCGTCTGCAACAGGGTATGGACCAGCAGCCCGCGGCGGAACCGGGCGCCGTCATCGCTGCCGAGCGGCGAATGGACCGCCGGTTCGTCCTCCGCGGGCCGCGACGGCGTCAGCGGCCGGCCTTCGGTGGTCTGGTCGCACGAGTTCGACCGTCCGATGCTGGGCCGCTTC
>CAZTNV010000388.1:2866-3563 GCA_964615535.1 uncultured Mycobacteriaceae bacterium
CCAGCCGCGCCCAGCCGGGCAGAGCCTGCGCGGCCGGACCGGCCGCCTCCCGCTCCCGCGCCGGCACCGGACTGGTCGGCATCACCCGATAGCGCAGCCCCTCGCCGCTCCAGCCAGCCGTTCCGGCCGGGTCGAAGGCGAAGCGCTCGACCTCGTCCAGCCCGGCCAGCGCCTCGCGGCATAACCCGTACCAGCAGCCCTCGGCCGGACCGCGCGCGCCGTGCCAGCCGCCGATGTACAGCCGGTCCTCCGCCCGGGTCAGGGCGACGTAGAGCAGGCGGCGGTACTCCTGGTCGCGGCGGTGGTCGGCGCGGGCGCGCGCCTCGGCGCACCGGGCCTCCTCCATCTCGCGGCGCGGCGCCCATAACGGCACGCCGCCCTCGTCCTCCGGCCACAGAACCGCCGGGCTCTTGGCCGGCACGGTCATGGTGTCGGGCAGGATCACGATCGGCGCCTGCAGGCCCTTGGCGCCGTGCACGGTCATGATCCGCACCCGGCGCTGCTCGCCGGCCTCGGTCTGGCGCTTGATCTGCGTCTCGCCGGCCTCGACCCAGTGCAGCTGCAGGGCTGACGGGCGCCGTGGCCGAGTCGATCCGGTGTAGCCGTGGTACGCGGGTCCTGGTGCAGGTGCCGCCGCGGCGCATCTTGCCTGGTCAGGCGATGGCAGCCGCCAAGGCGGCGACGTCACCGAGCGCGA
>CAZTNV010000389.1:0-3537 GCA_964615535.1 uncultured Mycobacteriaceae bacterium
ACCAGGCCCAGCGCGCCGGGCAGGGGCGCCAGCCACTGGCAGAATTCGAAGTACAGGGTGGCGCCCAGCGACCGGTCGCCGATGATGACGTCCTGATAGGTGCGGAACACCGATCCGCGCCGGGTCAGATCGCCGTGAGTCTTGCGCTGACGGCGCCGTGCCGCGGCCGTCTCTGCGTCTGCCATCGCAGCAATCCCGGTGCAGTCTACAGATGGAATCCGTGCCGCCAGTAGAACCAGGCACCGGGCAGCATGGCAATCAGCAATACGGCTCGGCACAGGAGCGACAGCGACAGGGCCGTCTCCGCGGGCACGCCGACAAAGCCGAACAGCACGACATAGGCGGCTTCCTGCACCCCCAGACCGGCGATCGATATCGGCAGCATCGTGACGAAGATGATGATCGGGGTGATCACCACATAGTACAAAAGATTGAGGTCGAGCCCCAGCGCCAGACCGCCTGCAGCCACGAATGCGATTCGCAGCAGGTGGAAGAGCACCGCGGTGGCCGCCGCCCAGCTCAGCAAGCCGGGCTGCCGGCGATAGGTATCGAGGCAGCCATAGAGCTTGATCAGCTTCGACCGGAGCATCGCGAACCGCCGGCCGGGTATCGACTGCAAGGTCAACAGCCGGAGCCGCGGCGTCATCAGCATCGAGCCGCCGGCCACCAGACCGGCCAGACCGATCAGGGCGGCACTGCCGATGCCCGCGGGAAAGCCGGGCGGGGTCAGCACCAGGCCGATCAGCACCAGAACCATCAGGGCGGCCAGCGCCAGCACCCGCTCCACCAGCACGGAGGAGGCGGCCCGGGCGAGGTCGGAGGTGCCCCGGCCCAGACCGTAAATCCGCAGGATCTCGGTTCCCACGGTTCCCGGCAGAAAATAGCCGACGAACGAGCTGGTGAAGATCAGCCGCGTGATCCGCCGCATCGTGATGTTCGGAGAGTTGCGCGGCAAGAGAATGTACCAGCGGTAGGCGGCCGATACCCGGTCCAGCAGCGCCATCAGCACCATGACCAGCAACCATTCCAGGTTCGTACCCGAAAGAATGGTCAGGATGGCCGCGGCATCCACTTCGGTGAAAAGCAGCGCGAGCAGCCCGATGCTGACCAGGATGCGCAGACTCTTCCAGGAAACCAGGCGCCGAACTGGCCGCAAACTCTTGCTCAAAGCAGGAACCTTGAGCTTCCGGTACGACAGCGATGCGCTCGGCTGGCTCCGCGTTTCCGAATCCGACATTGGCGTCCTGTCGCTGACTCGCTTATGTAATGAAATAGGGCACCGCCTCCGGCACCATTGAGCCAGACTCGCCGGTGGCATCATGGCCCCATGATTTTGACTTGACCGAGTTCAAGCGACCTTCAAGCTGGCTTCCGGTATTACGCCGGGGCGCCGACTGGAACGAGACGCGGGCGGATTCGGGAACCGAACCGCGCAATGCCGGCGCAGGGCTGCATTGTTCTTCTTGTCGGAAACTGTCCGCCATGATTTCGCTTCCGCCCGCCGCGCCGAGGGCAGGTGTCGGCCCTCAAGTCACTGAGCAAGGTTCTAGTTACTTTGGTCAGGGCCGGTTGACCCAGGCACCAAAAAATTGAAGACAATAAGCGATCTTGTTAGAGCTTTCAGTGAACAGCGTGAAGCCATCCTTCGGTTCACCAATGATATCAATAAGGAATAGCCGAGAGAGGGCAGCAGGCAGAACCATTCTCAATCTGATTTTGTCTTGAAACTATCGAAAATATGTTAGCTTAAAGACAGTGGGAAGGATGAGACGCCGGGGACAACCCGAGTCTGTCACTTTTTGCCAAGGTATCGGATGGATCGGGGTTCCGGACGCATCCGTTCACATTGGAGAATGGCAAGAATGCAACTACCACCTTTCAGGTCTTTGGTTGTAAAATCGCTGCAAAAGGCCAATCTCAATAAGCTCGCCCATAAAGTGTATTATACCCATGTTCATGGGTTTAATACCGCAAACCCCGCGGTCTTGCCGGCGCTGGAGGCGTGTTTTGAGAGATCCCGGGAAAGCGGATTGGCGCATCAGGGTGATTACTTCGAGTTCGGCATATTCAAGGGTTATGCTTTTTGGTATGCCCAGCATGTCGCGGGCAAGTGCGGTCTGAACGACATGCATTTCTTCGGCTTTGATTCCTTTGCCGGATTGCCGCCGGTGAAGGGGCGGGACGAGACGGCCAATCAGGATTTTTACGAGGGACAGTATGCCTGCTCCAAGGAGCAGGTGGTTGCCAACCTCAATCAGAAAGGCGTTGACTGGACACGGACCCATCTCGTTCAGGGCTATTTCGATCAGTCCCTGACCGACGAGCTGAAGGCCGAGCTACAGAATCGCAAGATTGCGATCGCATTGATCGATTGCGACCTTTATGAGTCGACCGCAACGGTTCTCCGGTTTGTCGGCGACATGATGGTCGATGGGACCATTCTTCTGTTCGATGACTGGAACTGCTTCGATTCCGACGACGAGCGGGGCCAAAGGAAGGCCTTTGCGGAGTTCCTCGATCGGAATCCGCAGATTGTCGCCGAGGCGATGTTCCCCTACGGCATTTACGGACAGACCTTCATCGTCAAGGTGAAACCGGCGGCGCCGTGACACGGTGCTTGGCCGGGTCGGGCGCAGGTCCGGCCGCGAGCGTTCCCGCAGCCGGCTATTCCAGGGCCGCTTCGGCCATCGCGATCGGGTCGGGCGCCTTGGCGCGCATGGTCACGAATTCCTCCGCCGCGGTCGGGTGAATGCCGATGGTGCGATCGAAATCGGATTTGGTGGCACCGCAGTTGAGCGCGACGGCCAGCCCCTGCACGATCTCCGGCGCGTCCATCCCGACCATGTGGCAGCCGACCACCCGGTGGCTCGCCCGGTCGACCACCAGCTTCATCAGCGTGCGTTCGTCACGGCCCGACAGGGTGTGCTTCATCGGCTTGAAGGTGCTGCGGTAGACGTCGATCTCGCCCAGCTCCTTGCGTGCCGCCTCCTCGGTCAGACCGACCGTGCCGATCGGCGGTGCCGAGAACACGGCGGTCGGGATGTTGTCGTACTCGATCCCGCGCGGCGCCGGTCCGAACAGCGAATCGGCCAGGGCATGGCCCTCGGCGATGGCGACCGGGGTCAGATTGACCCGGTTGGTCACGTCGCCGACCGCGTAGATGTTGGGCACGCTGGTCCGGTAGCGGTCATCCACCGTGATCGCGCCGATCGCGTCCAGCGCCACGCCGGCGGCCTCCAGCCCCAGCCCCGCCGTGTTGGGCCGCCGGCCGATGGCGTACATCACGCAGTCGCACTCGATGAAGCTCTCGTCGGTGAGATGGGCGAGCAGGCAGTCGCCGGCCTGTTCGATCCGGGTGACGTCGGTGGTGAAGCGCAGGTCGATGCCCGACTTGAACATTTCCTCGGCCAGGAATTCGCGCACGTCCTCGTCAAAGCCGCGCAGAAACAGCTTGCTCCGGTAGAGCTGGGTCACTTGGGCGCCCAGCCCCTTGAAGATGCCGGCGAATTCCACCGCAATATAGCCGCCGCCGACCAC
>CAZTNV010000390.1:0-3535 GCA_964615535.1 uncultured Mycobacteriaceae bacterium
GCCAGCCGACCCGCGGCGTCGATATCGGCGCCATCGAGTTGATTCACCGGCGCTTGCTGGACCTGCGCGATCGCGGCGGTGCCATCCTGCTGATCTCGGCAGAGCTGGATGAGATCATCGCCTTGAGCGACCGCATTCTGGTGATGGCCGACGGCCGTTTCACCGGCGAACTCAATCCCTCGGACGCCACGGAACAGCGCCTCGGCTCGCTGATGGCCGGGCTGCCGGAGCCGGCCGGCCAGTTCTGAAACGCCGGCCGACCCGTAATTGCCTCTGCACGGTCAATCGTCCACTCTGACGAGATATTGATTGACCTCCTCGCCATCGGGCACGCAGGCCCCCGGTCTGCGGTGAAGGCAAAGACGCCCGAAGCATTCGGCCGTGCTGAAGCCGGCCGGGACCGGAAAATCGTCCCGCACCAGCAGGTAGTTGTAATTCAGGCCGCCTTCCGCCGGATCATGTCGGTAGATCGGCACCGGTCGATGGAGATGGGCGTATCCCCCCGTATCCCACCACGGGATCGCGATCCCGACGCCGCACAGATCATCCCGGCCATGGAGATGGCGGAAGGCCCGGACGTGCTCATGGCCACCCAGCCATTGCTCCCGGTTGACCGGTTGAACGGCCAGAAAGACCGATATGCCGGCCCACCACGCGACGGCGGCGAACGCCAGACCCCGCCTCAGAAAAACCGATCGGCGGCCAAGCATCGCGACCAGTTCCGCCGTGCCCAAACCCGCGAGAATGACCAGAAGCACGATTGCGGGATAGATGAAACGGTATTCCTTGTGGCCGATCGCCATGTGACTGATCACGATGACCAGGGCCAGGACCAGCAGCCGAGAGTGGCGAGCCACGGCAGCGCCCATCGTGACGATCATTGCCGGAATTGCCGGGCCCCAGTTGAACAGCATGACGACGAAGTAGTAGCTCAGCGGCGCAATGCCGTAGGTCGCGCTTCGATTGTCGAGAATATTGATCCTGAAATTGAGCCACATCCATTCGAACGGAACGCCCCAGGTCAACCCGTCGATCACCCCCGAACCGGCCAGCACCAGCGCACTGCCGCAGCCGAACGGCAGCCACTTGCGACGGATCGCGGCGCCGCAGGTGAACACGGCGAACACCAGCAGCGCCGGCGCAAGATGGAAGCGCAGGACAAAGACCAGGCCGGCCAGGGCGCCGACCACGATCAGACGCCGCGGCCGGTCGGTTTCCGCCAGGAAGATCGCCACGACCAGCAGATGCGCGGCCACGACCTCGGTCAGGGTGCGCGGTCCGAAATGGACCAGCTCGAACCAGGCCGCCGCCACCGCCCCGGCGATCAGCGCTCCCGCCCGGCCATGGTCACGGTAGCCCCACAGGCAGGCCACCACCACCGGCGTCAGCGACAGCACCGCGAAGACGGCATGGATCGCGGCCATGAACACGGCCGGGCTCGGGGCGAACGGCGCCATGCCGTGCAGCAGCACCGCGACGACTCCCGGCAGCAGCCATGACCGCGTGCCGACCCGGAACTCCCAGGGAACGATGCCGTACCCGAAGACGGCGCGATGCGCCTGCTCGACGCTCTGGTAGAGTTCATCGGGATGGTAGATCGAGGGCAGCCCGATCGCCAATCCGATGCGCAGCACCAGGGCGATCGCACAGATCCCGACACACAGCCGGATCAGTTCCGCCGTCGCAGCCCGGCTCGTCGGGCCGGCCGGAGGCCGGGTATCGGATTGGCGATCGGAAAACGGGATCATCGACTCGACCACCAAAGGCAGCAGACCCGGCTATGAACCCGTCATGTTTAAGGCTTGCTTAAGCCTGCCCATGGTTACGTTGAGGTTGTGCATGGTTCGAGATCCCCCATGGCAGAGTCCGTCCCCGCCCGGCAAGTTCCTGCGCTCTATGGTGGCATAGGCGCACGTCACGGCCGCGCGATCGTGGCGTTCTGCGCGGCTGCGGCGGTGCTGACCCTGTGGTTCTGCTGGCTGGACAATGCCGCGTTCCTGCGCGGCGAGCTGTCGCGCGGGCAGATCGCCGGCCGCGATTTCCAGGCATTCTGGGTTGCCTCCGGGCTTGCCGCCGAGGCCCGGTTCGACGAGATTTTTCGGCCCGACCGCTTCAATCAAGCGCTGCGCGCGGTGTTCGGCGCGGACACCGCGCTCAATGCCTTCCCCTACCCGCCCCACGGGCTTTGGCTGGTGCTGCCGCTGGCCTGGCTGCCCTATGGCTGGTCCTTGGCGCTGTGGGCAGCCCTGTCGTTCCTTGCCTATCTGGCGGCGACGGCGGCGCCGGCATGGCCGGCGGCACGGCTGGCGGGGCTGATCGCCGCGCCGAGCACCGCGCTGACCCTCAGCTTCGGCCAGAACGGCCTGCTCAGCGCGGCCCTGATGGTGGGCGGGCTGCGCCTGCTCGACCGGCATCCGGTGGTCGCCGGCGTGCTGTTCGGCATCCTGTCCTACAAGCCGCATCTCGGCCTGCTGATCCCGGTCGCCCTGCTGGCCGGCCGTCACCGGACGGCCTTCTTCAGCGCCGCCGCCACCGTTGCAGCGCTGGCAGCGGTCAGTCTGGCATGGCAGGGGCCGGAGAGCTGGCAGACCTATGCCGATGCCATGATGCCGCACCAGCGGGCGTTCATCGAACGCTGGACCGGCATGTTCACCATGATGGTCCCGACCGCGTTCATGAGCGCCCGCCTGCTCGGCCTCGGACCGGACATCGGCTATCTGGCGCAGGTGCCGTTCTCGGCAGCGGCGCTGGCCGCGGTCGCCTGGAGCTTCCGGCGCGACGTTTCGCGGCCGCTGCGGAATGCCACGCTGCTGACCGCAACCTTTTTGATGTCGCCCTATCTCTGCAATTACGATATGACCATTGTGAGCGTCGCGGTGATCCTCACCGTGGAACAGTCGATGCGCTCAGGGTTCCTGAACGGCGAGCGCCTGATCCTGGGTGCAGCCTGGCTGCTGCCCCTGGCGGTGATGCCGCTCAACGCCGTGGGCGCCCCGGCCGGCCCGATCGTGCTGACCGCCCTTCTGGGGCTGTTGATCGCCAAGCAACGCCGTCTCGATCGCCGGTTTCAGACCATCGCCTGAGCCGGCCTCTGCCATCCTGCGCGCCGTGTCCAACCCCGTGACGTGATCATGACCGACACCGCCCCGAACCAGATCCCGACTGCCCGCTGGATCGCGCTCGCGGTGCTGCCGATAGCCAATCTCGCGCTGGCCCTGCTGGTCACCGGCGCCGTGGTCTGGCTGGTCGGTCAGGACCCGGTGGCGGCGCTGGGTCATCTCGTGGTCGGTGCCGCCGGCTATCCGGAGGCGATCGGCTACACGCTCTACTACGCCACCAACTTCATGTTCACCGGGCTGGCGGTGGCGATGGCCTTCCACTGCGGCCTGTTCAACATCGGCGGCGAGGGCCAGGCCTATATCGGCGGGCTGGGCGTCGGGCTGGTCGGGCTGTATCTCGACTTCCTGCCGCAGCCCGCGATCATCGCGCTGGGGATCGCGGCGGCCGCGCTGTTCGGCGCCGGCTGGGCCTGCCT
>CAZTNV010000391.1:0-3526 GCA_964615535.1 uncultured Mycobacteriaceae bacterium
GACAACATGAAGGAGACGATCGAGAAGTATGTCCAGCGCGAGCTCAACTTCGCGATCGTCGACGAGGTCGACTCGATCCTGATCGACGAGGCGCGGACCCCGCTGATCATTTCCGGCCCGGCGCAGGATTCCTCGGACCTCTACACCAGAGTCGATCGGGTGGTTCCGAACCTGATCGACGAGGATTTCGAACTCGACGAGAAGCATCGCACCGTCGTGCTGACCGAGAGCGGTCAGGAGAAGATGGAGCAGTTGCTGACCGATTCCGGGCTGCTGGCCGGCGAGGGGCTGTACGACATCCGCAATGTCAACGTGGTCAACCACGTCAACCAGGCGCTGCGGGCGCACAAGCTGTTCCAGAAGGACCGCGACTACATCGTCAAGGACGACAAGGTCGTCATCATCGACGAGTTCACCGGCCGCATGATGGAGGGCCGGCGCTATTCCGAAGGGCTGCACCAGGCGCTCGAGGCCAAGGAACGGGTCACCATCCAGCGCGAGAACCAGACGCTCGCCTCGATCACCTTCCAGAACTATTTCCGGCTTTATCCCAAGCTGGCCGGCATGACCGGCACCGCGATGACCGAGGCGGCGGAATTCGGCGAGATCTACAATCTCGAAGTGGTCGAGATTCCGACCAACCAGCCGGTCAACCGCACCGACGAGGACGACGAGGTCTATCGCACCGCCGACGAAAAGTACCGGGCGATCATCGGCCTGATCCGCGACTGCCAGGAGCGCAAGCAGCCGCTGCTGGTCGGCACCGTATCGATCGAAAAATCCGAGCACCTGTCCAATCTGCTCAAAAAGGAGCGCATCCGCCACAATGTGCTGAACGCCCGCTTCCACGAGCAGGAGGCCTTGATCATCTCGCAGGCGGGTCAGCCGGGCGCCGTGACCATCGCGACCAACATGGCCGGCCGCGGCACCGACATCCAGTTGGGCGGCAATGTCGACATGCGGATCGCCGCCGAAGCGGAGCCGATCGAGGATGCCGAGCTGCGCCAGCGCAAGATCGAGGCGATTCGCGCGGAGGTCGCCGCGGCCAAGGCACAGGTGATCGAAGCCGGCGGGCTCTACGTGGTCGGCACGGAGCGCCACGAAAGCCGGCGCATCGACAACCAGTTGCGCGGCCGGTCGGGCCGCCAGGGCGATCCGGGGCGGTCGAAATTCTTCCTGTCGCTGGAAGATGACCTGATGCGGATCTTCGCCTCCGGCCGCCTGGACGGCATGCTGCAACGCCTCGGCCTGAAAGAGGACGAGGCGATCATCCATCCCTGGATCAACAAGGCCCTGGAGAAGGCGCAGCAGAAGGTCGAGGCGCGCAACTTCGACATCCGCAAGAACCTGCTGAAATACGACAACGTGATGAACGACCAGCGTCGCGTGGTCTATGAGCAGCGCAAGGAGATCATGGCGGCGGCCGAGGTGGCGCAGATGGTGATCGACATGCGCCACGAGGTGGTCGCCGACATGGTGCAGAAGGCGATCCCCAAAAACTCCTACGCCGAGCAGTGGCACATGGCGGCGCTGCGCCAGCAGATGCGCGATGTGCTGGCGCTCGATCTGCCGGTCGAGGATTGGGCCAAGGAGGAGGGCATCGCCGAGCCGGAGATCGAGGAGCGGATCGTCCAGGCCTCCGACCGCAAGATGGCCGAGAAGGCGGCCAATATCGGGCCGGACATGATGCGGCTGGCCGAGAAGAGCCTGCTGCTGCAGATCCTCGACCAGCAGTGGAAGGATCATCTGCTGACCCTCGACCATCTGCGCCAGGGGATCAATCTGCGCGCCTATGGCCAGCGCGACCCGCTGCGCGAATACCAGAGCGAGGCGTTCACCCTGTTCCAGGAGATGCTCACGCAACTGCGCGAGACCGTCACCCGGGTGCTGAGCCATATCGAGCTGCGCATTGCGCCGGCAGAGGAACTGGCCTCGGCCTTCGCGCCGCGCCCGATGGAAATGCACGAAACCCGGTACGATCCGGCGCTGGCGGTGGCCGAACAGGAGGCGCCGGTGCGCGCCACCGGCACCTATGGCGGCGGACCCGTGGCAGGGCCGGCTCACGCCCATGCCGGCAGCGGCCCGGCGGCCGGGCCGGCGACCGGAAGCGGCGGCCGGCCGGCGGTGATGCCGATGCGCCGCGCTCCGCCCCCCGGCATCGCGCTCGACCCGAAGGACCCCGCCACCTGGGGCAAGGTCGCCCGCAACGCCCCCTGTCCGTGCGGCTCGGGCAAGAAGTACAAGCATTGCCACGGGGCGATGAATTGAGCGCCACTGCGTCAACCCGCCTCAGCGGGAAGGGTGACTCGCCTTCGCCGTGCCGGTTGCCGGGAAGCGTACGCTTCGCGCCCTTCGGCGGGCTTGTGTGCCATAGCGTGGCGGGACCGATTCGGGCAGCCTGAGTTCTGGCCGCGCGCAGAACCGGGGCGAAGCAAGGCGCGATAAGCGCGGCCCAATACCACCCGACAGATGATCGAGACTCGGGGGATTTTCGGGAAGGTTCGGTGTGTGCTTCGACGATGCTCCCCCGATGCAGGAGGGGGAGCATGGCGGGGAAGCTGGAGGTGCTGGCGGAGCGCAGGCCCGCGGAGCGGAACGCGGGGCTGTAAACCGCAGCGTTACACCGCCGGTTGCTGCTGGGTAATGCAGTGGATGCCGCCGCCGCCGATCACGATGTCCTCGGCGGGAACCTGGATTACGCGGCGGTCGGGGAAGGCAGCGCCGATCTGCTTGAACGCGCGGGTGTCCTCCGGCACCTCGAACACCGGCATGACCACGGCGCCGTTGGCGATGTAGAAATTGAGGTAGGACAGGCTGAGCCGCTGCCCCTCGAAATCCTCCCGCGGCGGCTGGAGCACCTCGATCACCTCGAGCGGACGATCACGGGCATCGCGGGCGGCGCGCAGCCGGGCCACATTGTCGCGCAGCATGGCGTAATTGCCGTCGGCCGGATCGTCGGAGGCCAGGGCCAGCACCATGCCCGGCCGGGCGAAACACGCGATGTTGTCGACATGCCCGTCGGTCTGGTCGTCCTCCAGCCCGCCGGCCAGCCAGACAACGCGGCGCGCGCCCAGGAACTCGGCAAGATGCCGCTCGATGTCCTCGCGGCTCAGGCCGGGATTGCGGTTGGGGTTGAGCACGCAGGATTCGGTGGCGAGCAGCGTGCCCTCGCCGTCGGAGTGGATGGCCCCGCCCTCCAGCACCAGCGGCGCGTCGACCCGTGCGACCCCGAGATGATCGAGCAGCCGGCGCGCCAGCACTGCGTCCTGATCATGGGGCCGCACCTTCTCGCCCCAGCCATTGAACCGCCAGGCCACCCCGGCCAAGCCGCCCTGCCGGTCGACCACGAAGGTCGGGCCGGTGTCGCGGGTCCAACTGTCGTCGATGCGCAGCGGCAATATGTCGATGCCGGCCCCGCAGGCCAGCGAGGCATCGGCCACGTCGAACGGATTGGCGATCATGGTCACCGGCTCGAACCGGGCGATCGTCTTGGCGATATCGGCATAGGCCGCGCGCGCCGCCTCGA
>CAZTNV010000392.1:0-3517 GCA_964615535.1 uncultured Mycobacteriaceae bacterium
ATGGGCGCCGAGCGGCGCTCGATGGTGATGAGCGAGGACGAGAAGAAGCTCACCGCCTATCACGAATCCGGCCATGCCGTGGTCGCGATCCACGAACCGTGCTCGGACCCGATCCACAAGGCGACCATCATCCCGCGCGGGCGGGCGCTGGGCATGGTCATGCGGCTGCCCGAGGGCGACCGGCTGAGCATGCCGCGCAACAAGCTGACGGCCGATCTGGCGGTGGCGATGGGCGGCCGGATCGCCGAGGAGCTGGTGTTCGGCGCCGAGCGGGTGACCTCGGGCGCCTCGGGCGACATCAAGATGGCGACCGACATCGCCACCCGGATGGTCACCGAATGGGGCATGAGCGAGAAGCTCGGCATGCTCCAGTACGGCGCGCCCGAGCAGGAGGTGTTCCTGGGCCATTCGGTGACCCAGCACAAGAACATCTCCGACGCCACCGCGCGGCTGGTGGATGAGGAGATCAGGCGGATCGTCGACGAGGCCTATACCCGGGCCAAGACGACCCTCACCAACCATCTCGACCAGCTTCATACGGTGGCCAAGGGTCTGCTCGAATACGAGACCCTGAGCGGCGAGGAGATCAAGGCTCTGCTGCGCGGCGAGTCGATCGTCCGCAACGAGGCCGACGACACCGTACCGCCGCCCAAGAAGCCGGCCGGCCGCCGGTCCTCGGTGCCCAGCGGCGGCACCAAGGGCGGCCTCGACCCCGAACCGCAACCGGGGACGTAAGCCGCGGGGCGGCGTTCCCGGAAGCAGTGCACAATCGAGCGGCGGCCCCTGTGCCGCCGCTCTTCTTTTGTGCTGTTGCCTGCGCTATGTCTGGGGTGTCCCAACGCTCGGCCGAGGCCCCACGCATGACATCCGCCGGAACCATTTCAATCGAAAGCTGGGCGGGAATAGTCGGGCGGTGGCGATTCACCGGGGGCGTGCCGGTCTATGAGGGGTCCGGAGACGGTGCCACAGGTTTCCCCTATGGTCTGGCCATCGGTTCGGTTCGCTTCCGCGACGGCCGCATTCTCGCAACGATGAGACGCGAGACGAAGGCGGCCGGCGCCGGGGTGGTGCTCGGCTATCATTCAACCAGGGAGCCCTACGTGGTCGCGCAACTCGGGTCGCGCGAGCGTGCCTATGGCGTCCACCTGTTCAGGCCGGAATTCGGCTGGACTCCCCATATCGAGCTCGGCCTGGCCGAAAACCTCGACACCGGCCGGGATTATGACGTCGTGGTGGACGTCCGGGGGCAGCATCTGCGCATGACGGTGGACGCGGTCGAGGTTCTGGACACGGTGCTGCCTCAGCCCCTGTCAGGAACCGGGCTCGGGGTTTTCGCGTGGGGTGAAGGGCCGGTCCATTTCACGAAGATCGGCGTCGACGCGTCTCTGCCGCGGGCCTTTGTGGCCATGCCATTCCGCGACCCGTTCAACGCGCTTTATGAAGAAGTGATCAAGCCCGAAGCGGAGGATCTCGGCTTCGCCATCGTTCGGGTCGACGAGATCCACAGCCCCGGCCTGATTCTCGACGACATAAGGCGCGAGATCGAGGCATCCCAGGTCATCGTCGCCGAAATAAGCCAGCCAAATCCCAACGTATTCTATGAACTGGGATATGCACATGCGCTTCGCAAACCGGCAGTCTTGCTGGCCCGGCGGACCAATGGCGAGCAGTTGCCTTTCGATATTCGGGGCTATCGAACAATCCTCTACGACGATACGATCGTCGGCAAGAAGAAGGTCCAGGAGAACCTGAAAAAGCACCTGGATGCCATCCTTGCGGGGGGATGACAACGGTCTCGGGACCATGGCGTCCGAACGTGTCCCATGATCGCTCCGATGATGACCCTGTTCCCGGCGGCGGCCGTCGATCGGCCGCGGCATCGCTTTACCTGCGCCCCCTCGGTCTCCTTGATGACATCGGCGGGCTGCCGCTGGCCGGCGGGCCGTTGCGGTTCGATCGGGTCGAGGCGATCCTGCGCGGAACCGCCGAGTCCGAAGCGATCGAGCGCGCCGTGGTTCCGGTCGACGCACTCGCCGGGTGGGCCGCCGGCCGCGGCGTGAGTCCCGCCGCCAGTGCCGAACGCCTCGAGGCGCTCACCCGGCCGCGCGCGCCGGTCTGCGGACTTGCCCCGGATCGGCCGATCCTGATGGGAATCGTCAACGTGACCCCCGACAGTTTTTCCGATGGCGGCGATTTCCTCGATCCCGGCCGGGCGATCGAACACGGGCTGGCCTTGCGCGAGGCCGGGGCGGACATCCTGGACGTCGGCGGCGAGTCGACCCGGCCCGGCGCCCTCTCGGTTCCCGAAGACGAGGAGCTGCGCCGGGTGGTTCCGGTGGTGCGCGGGCTGGCGCGGGCCGGCGCGCGGGTTTCGATCGACACGCGCAAGGCGGCGGTGATGCGGGCGGCGCTGGCGGCCGGGGCGGCCATGATCAACGACGTCACCGCCCTGGCCGGCGACCCCGACAGCCTGTCGGTTGCGCGCGAGGGCGGCGTTCCGGTGGTGCTGATGCATATGCGGGGCGAGCCGCGCTCCATGCAGGACGCGCCGGAGTACCGGGACGTCGTGCTCGATGTCCATGACCGGCTGGCGCAACGGATCGCCGTCTGCGCCGCCGCCGGCATCGCCGGGGATCGGCTGATCGTCGATCCGGGCATCGGATTCGGCAAAACGGTCGAGCACAATGTTGACCTGCTTTGTCGAATGACTGTATTTCACGGTCTGGGCTGCCCGATTATGATCGGCGCATCGCGCAAGCGTTTCATCGGCATCCTGAGCCGCGGCGAGTCGGTCAGGGATCGATTGGGCGGGTCCATTGCCGCCGCCATGGCGTCGCTTGACCGCGGTGCGCAAATACTTCGGGTTCACGATGTCGCCCAGAGTTTTCAGGCGTGCCGCCTTTGGCTGGCCCTGCGGTCCGGCCGATCATGACTTCGGTTTAAGGATCTTGCCGGCAGCGCCTTGCGCAATAGTTGCAACCTTGATGCAGAGTAGGGCACGATTGCCGGCGAGGAGTCGCCGGGGCCCGATCGCGCCGACGACAGGCAGGTGAACAGGCATGACCAGAAAGCTGTTCGGTACCGACGGTATCCGCGGCAAGGCCAATATCGAACCGATGACCGCGGAAACCGCCCTGGCCGTCGCCAAGGCGGCGGCGACCCAGTTCCGGCGGGGCGATCACCGGCATCAGGTGGTGATCGGCAAGGATACCCGGTTATCCGGATACATGATCGAGCCCGCCCTGACCGCCGGGTTCATCGCCATGGGCATGGACGTGGTGCTGATCGGCCCGCTGCCGACCCCCGGCGTGGCGATGCTGACCCGGTCGTTGCGCGCCGATCTGGGCGTGATGATCTCGGCCTCGCACAATCCGTTCGAGGATAACGGCATCAAGCTGTTCGGACCGGACGGCTACAAGCTGTCCGACGAGGTCGAGGCAGAGATCGAGGCGCAGATCGCCAATGGCGTGGACGGCAACCGGTTGCCGGCACCCGCCCGGCTCGGCCGCGCCCGCCG
>CAZTNV010000393.1:0-3513 GCA_964615535.1 uncultured Mycobacteriaceae bacterium
CGGCTCTCCGCCTGCACCCGCTCGATCAGCGACCGGCCGCCGCGCGGCACGATCACGTCGATCGTCCCGGCCATGGTCAGCATGATCCCGACCGCGGCGCGGTCGCGCGTCGGCACGAGCTGGATCGCGGCCTCGGGCAGCCCCACCTCGGTCAGTCCGCGACCCAGGCAGCGGGCGATCGCGGCGGAGGAGTGGAAGCTCTCCGAACCGCCGCGCAGGATGGTGGCGTTGCCGGCCTTCAGGCACAACCCGCCGGCATCGGCGGTGACGTTGGGCCGGCTCTCGTAGATGATGCCGATCACGCCCAGCGGCACCCGCACCCGCTGGATGCGCAACCCGTTGGGCCGGGTCCAGTCGGCGATCACCGCCCCGACCGGGTCGGGCAACACGGCGACCACCTCAAGGCCCGCCGCCATCGCCTCGATCCGCCGGTCGTCCAGCGCCAGCCGGTCGCGCAGCGCGCCGGTGATCCCGCGTTGGTCGGCCAGGGCGAGGTCCCGGGCATTGGCCGCCAGGATCGCCGGCCGCTCGTCGCGGATCGCGGCGGCGGCGGCATGCAGCGCGGCCTCCTTGACCGCGGCCGGGGCGGTCGCCAGCATCGCCGCCGCCGCCTTCGCCGCGGCACCCAGGCGATGCAGGTCGGCGGCGATGTTGGCGTCGGAATCGGCCGGAACTGTCGAATCGAGCGCGGTCATGGCCTTGGTTCTCGGGCATCGGGTGAGGGGCACTTTAATGAAGCCCCGGCGGTTTTTCACGCGGTTTGGCAAGCGCCGGTGGGCTTGCGCCGGACCGCGGCCGATCGAAGTTACCAATGATTAAACAATTCATGCCAAATCAGAGACATGTTTGCGGCGTTCTCCCTGTCCCCGTGCGGCGCTCCCCCGGTGATCGCCGATGCCCGGCTGATCGAGCTGTACCGGTACTGGCACTCCCGCAGTCGCGGCCGGGCGATGCCGTCGCGTGCCGATATCGATCCGACCGACATTCCCCGGCTGCTGCCGTCGATCATCTTGACCGACGTGGTCGAGAATGGGCGGCGGTTTCGCTACCGGCTGGTCGGCACCACCATCACCCACGCCGCCGGACTTGAAATGACCGGCCGCTATCTCGACGAGGTGCTGCCCGGTCCCGACTACCAGACCTACATCTTGTCGCTGTACCGGCAGGTTGCCGACCGGCGGCGGCCGGTCTATTCCGAGAGCGAGTTCATTGCCCCCTCGACCGGGACCGAATGGCAGGCGATTCGCCTGCTGCTGCCGCTGTCCTCGGATGGCGTCACGGTCGATATCGTTCTGGCCGGCCAGGTCTTCGCCGATCCGAACGCGCCCTCCGAGGCCGGCCTGCATCGCCGGGTCACCGTTGTGGTCGGATGACGCCCGGCGCGGCCCGGAGCAGGGGCGGCCCGGTTCAGGGGCAGCGTGCAGGAGCGGCCGGCTCAGCCGAGCACGAGATCGTCGCGGTGGATCAGTTCGTCGCGGCCGCGATAGCCCAACAGAGCCTCGATCTCGGCGCTCCGATGGCCGACGATGCGGCGGGCATCCTCCGACGAATAGGCCGACAGGCCGCAGCCCAGCACGCGGCCGTCGCGGGTGCGGATCGAAACTGCATCGCCCCGCTGGAACTCGCCCTCGACCGCGACCACCCCGGCGGGCAGCAGGCTCTTCCCGCCGGCCAGCGCGCGCACCGCACCGTCGTCTAGGGTGAAGCTGCCGACCGGCTTGAGCGACCCGGCGATCCAGCGCTTCCGCGCGGTGGGCTCGGCCGAGGGGATGAACCAGGTGCAGGGCGCACCGTCCTCCATCGCCCTCAGCGGGTTCAACACCGTGCCCTTGGCAATCGCCATGTGGCAGCCGGCATTCATGCAGATTCGCGCCGCCGCCAGCTTGGTCACCATGCCGCCGGAGGAATGGCCGGGCGGCGCCCGTCCGCCCATCGCCTCGATCTCCGGCGTCAGATCGCGAACCTCGGGTATCCGCAGGGCCGCGGGGTCGCGGCGCGGATCGGCGGTGTACAGCCCGTCGACATCGGACAGCAGCACCAGCACCTCGGCATTGATCATCTGGGCAACCCGCGCGGCCAGCCGGTCGTTGTCGCCGAAGCGGATCTCGGCGGTGGTCACGGTATCGTTCTCGTTGATCACCGGCACCGCGCCGAACTTCAGGAGCTGGTCGAGCGTGTTGCGGGCGTTGAGGTGACGGCGGCGCGATTCGGTGTCGTCCAGGGTCAGCAGGATCAGTGCGACGGTGATGCCGTGCCAGGCCAGCGCATCCTGATAGGCATGGGCGAGGCGGACCTGGCCGGTGGCGGCGGCGGCCTGCTTCTCCTCCAGCCGCAGCGCCTTGCCGGCCAGGCCGAGATGCTCGCGCCCGACCGCGACCGCCCCGGACGACACGATCACCACCTCCTGACCGCGCTTGCGGCAGCGCGCGACATCTTCGGCCAGGGCAGCCAGCCAGGCGCGCCGGATCAGCCCGCTACCCTCATCAACCAGGAGAGCCGAGCCGATTTTCACCACCAACCGTCGGGCATGATCGAGCCGGTAGGTCATGAGGGAATCCGATAAGGTTGCAGGCAGGGTCGCAGCGTTCAGGATTGCGGAGTCCAAGGGTGCGGAGTCGGCTCACCTCATGGCCGGTGCGGCCGTCCGCCCGTTCGCAAAAGGGAAGTCCGGCCCGACAAAACACGGGCGGGAGTGAGAACGTCGATGGCACGCACACGCTGTCATGCAGGGGTGCTCCGGGCAACGAGGTTGCACCGGCCAGGGCACCGAACCGTTTCGGCTTCCCCCAGGGTTCCGGACGCGCCTCGAGTCCCGGCAGCCTAGTCCGATCGGCCCGGAAAGGCCAAGCCATTGGCGCCGGCCATTTCGCTGTTGTATATGTCACCTAAACCAATCGGTGGTCCAGGGCGAAATATGATAGTATTTAATGTGCAAACTGCAATTAAAAGGGTATAGTGCGGCCATGGGTCGAACATCGGTTCTTCTGGCCCTGATGGTTTCGGTCCTGGCCGCCGGTTTCGCGCCCGCCGCGGCGCGCGTCCTTCCGGACAGCCGCGAGCAGATCACGCTGTCCTTCGCACCGCTGGTGCGCCAGGTGGCGCCCGCGGTGGTCAATATCGTCGCGCGGCAGGCGGCCGACCGGCAACGCGCTTCGCCGCTGTTCGAAGACCCGTTCTTCCGCCGGTTTTTCGGCCCGGATTTCGATTTCGGACCCCAGCGGCAGCCGAATTCGCTCGGCTCCGGGGTGATCGTGGCACCCGACGGGCTGATCGTCACCAACCACCACGTCATCCGCGGCGCCCAGCAGATCACGGTCGCGCTGCCCGACCGCCGCGAATATGCCGCGGAGGTCGTGCTGTCGGACGAGAGCACGGATCTGGCCCTGTTGCGCATTCGGCCCGCCCAGGGCGCAACCCTGCCCACGGTCGCGCTGGCCGACAGCGACGAGGTCGAGGTCGGCGATCTGGTGCTGGCGATCGGCAATCCGTTCGGGGTCGGCCAGACGGTGACCA
>CAZTNV010000394.1:0-2472 GCA_964615535.1 uncultured Mycobacteriaceae bacterium
CATTATATTAAATATTTTGCATGATGCATTTTATGCTCAGTTAGCGTTGGGCATCAAAAGCGAACATATAGAAGAGAATATTACTGATCAATTGCTTTTGTATAAGCATCAAAGTGAACTCATATTGTCAATATTAGATGGGAATCGTGGGTACGATGAAAAATTTATTCGCCACTGTAAGAATATACTTGAATCATAGGTTTTGTAATAATGCATTTAGTCACGTTCATCGTGGCAATTCGAGTGCATAGCCAATGCGACTCTGAAAAGCTGCGCCCGCGGATTAAGGCAATCGGGCGCAGCCGGACGTGCTTCGGCCTGCCGTCCCATCGCCGCCCGTCGCAACAAAATCCTTGAATCCGCCGCGATCGGGCCTATCCTATTGGGCGGAACGTATTCGCACGTGCCCCAGGCCTTCGGGTCAAGCAACGACGTCACGCGTCTCCTTGGTCTTACCGGCTGAACGCCGGTCGGGTTGAAGAGAAGTCTGGGTTGCTGGTGCGGATGGGTTCGCCCCTCCCGTGAGTGTGTCGGCAGAGAACGAGCCGGTGGTTCTGGCGATCGGGCGCATTTGCGTCATGCGATCTCGCCCGTGCCGCCGCGGCTCGACAAAACCGTCCCCAGCATCCCAATGTCGCTGCCGGTGCGCAGGGTCGATCAGGCCTCAGGCAACGGTTCACGCCATCCCCTGGCTGCTGGGAGGCTGCCTTGACTACGAACGCGGACACGAACCTGAACGCAAAGATCGCCACCTGGCTCGATCGCCAACGCCCCGAGACCCCCTGTCTGGTGGTCGATCTCGACATGGTCGCGGAGAACTATCGCGCCCTGGCCGCGGCCCTGCCCGACAGCGCCATCTACTATGCCGTGAAGGCCAATCCGGCACCGGAGATCCTGGCGCTGCTGACCGAACTCGGCTCGTCCTTCGACGCCGCCAGCGTGCGCGAAATCCGCGACGTGCTGGCCGCGGGCGCCACGCCCGACCGGATCTCTTACGGCAACACCATCAAGAAGCAGCGCGACATCGCCACCGCCTTCGGTCTCGGCGTGCGCCTGTTCGCCATGGATTGCCCGGCCGAGCTGCGCAAGATCGCCGCGGCGGCGCCGGGCGCGGAGGTGTTCTGCCGGGTCGCGACCTCGGGCGCCGGGGCGGAATGGCCGCTGTCCAACAAGTTCGGCTGCGATCCGCAAACCGCCCGCGCCCTGCTGGTCGAGGCCGCCGGGCTGGGGCTGGTGTCGCGCGGCATCTCCTTCCATGTCGGCTCGCAGCAGCGCGACACCGCCGCCTGGGACGACGCCATCGCCCAGGCCGCGGCGCTGTTCCGCGACGTGGCCGAGCACGGCATCGAGCTCGATCTGGTCAATCTGGGCGGCGGGTTTCCGACCCGCTACCGCACCGACATTCCGGAGTCGGAGGCCTATGGCGTGGCCATCCGCCACAGCCTGAGCCGCCATTTCGGCAATCGTCAGCCGCGCACGATCATCGAGCCGGGGCGCGGCATGGTCGGCAATGCCGGGGTGATCCAGAGCGAGGTCGTGCTGATCGCCGACAAGCTGCCGGCGCCCAACGAGACCGGCGGCAAGCGACGATGGGTCTACCTCGATATCGGCAAGTTCGGCGGTCTGGCCGAGACCATGGACGAGGCCATCCAGTACCCGATCACCAGCGACCGCGCCGGCACGCCGGAGCGCGTGGTGCTGGCGGGACCGACCTGCGACAGCGTCGACGTGCTCTACGAGCGCGCCGATTACCGTCTGCCGGTCGATCTCCGGATCGGCGACCGGGTGCTCATCCATGCCGCCGGGGCCTACACCACGAGCTATTCCGCGGTCAATTTCAACGGCTTCGCGCCGCTGGCCGCACATTACATCTGACCTCCGGACCCTCCCGCACGGGACGACGCCGATGCTGATCCTGTCCCCGCGGCCGCACCATGCGGCCGCGATCCAAGTCCTGCCCGAGCGGCCGCACCATGCGGCCGCGATCGAGTCGCTGCTCGACTCCGCATTCGGCCCGGAGCGCTGCGGCAAGACGGTCTACCGCCTGCGCGCCGGGGTGCCGCCGGCGGCGGAACTCGGCCGGATCGCGCTGGCCGATGGCGCGCTGGCCGGGTCGCTGCGGTTCTGGCCGGTCATGATCGATGGCCGGGTGCCGGCACTGCTGCTCGGGCCGCTGGCGGGCGATACGGCGCAGCGTTCGGCCGGGATCGGCTCGGCGCTGATGCGGGCCGGTCTGGCGGGGTGCGCCGCGGCGGGCCACCGGATCGTGCTGCTGGTCGGCGACGAGCCCTATTACCGCCGGTTCGGCTTCCGCCGCGAGGGCATGGACGCGCTCGATCTGCCCGGCCCGGTCGATCGCGCGCGGTTCCTGGGGCTGGAACTGGCGCCGGGGGCGCTGGATGGCGTGTCCGGAATGCTGACCCCGGCCATGCCGACGGTGCCAGTCCGCAGGCCGGAACGGAGCCTGCCCCG
>CAZTNV010000394.1:2482-3509 GCA_964615535.1 uncultured Mycobacteriaceae bacterium
CCCGCCGGCATGACGCCCGACGACGCGGCGCCGGCCGCCGTCTGGCCGCGTGAGCCGGAGGGGTAGACCGGCCCGACCGGCGGCGGCGGTCACTCACCCGGCAAAAAGCTCAGGCGGCCCGCCAGGGTGAAGCCGTCCGGGCCGCCGGGGGTGAGCACCGCCGCTTCGCCCGACTGGGGATGGATGCCGGTGAGCGCGGTAATGTTGACCTGATGGGTCACCAGAACGAGGGTGTCCGGCCCGGCCCATTCGGCAACCCGCTGCCGCAGCGCCGCAGTCCGCGCCGGTTCGGCCGAAAAATCGCGGATGAACGAATCGATCGCCGGCCACCGCTCGGCGCGTCCAAAGGCGAGAGTTGCGGTCTCGACGCAGCGGCACCAGGCGCTGGTCAGCACCGGGCCGACCGGTACCCGGTGGTCGCGAAACTGCCGGCCGATCCGCCGGGCCTGCTCGCGGCCGGCTTCCGACAGGTTGCGCTGGGTCGCGCACTCTCCGGGCGTGAAGCCCGGCGGATCGCCGGTCCCCGGCGCCAGGGCATGGCGCAACAGCACCACCTGCCCGCCCCGGCGCAGCAGGTCCCACAGCGCCTCGTCGGCGGCGGCGGGCCGGACGACGCCGAGTCCGGCCAGGATCAGAACAGCCGCCAGCAGACCGCGTCCCGTCATGCGCCGTCCCCTCGCTCGCCGGGTCGATCGGCCACGCCCTCGCAGGGCCTTGATGGAAACCCGACCGGGCTGTCCAGGGGCGGCACCGGGTGTGAAAATATGACACAATTGCCGGCGATCATGTCGCTCCCTCAGCCAAGGGGTCGAACCCCGATCGCACGAGACTCGACAGGGAGGGAGTTCCGATATGACAGTCTATACCATAGAAGTTGTTCGTGGGAAAGAAGAAGGCAAACTTCTATTCTCGCATGGCAGTGTCAGCGTAAATACCACCTGCTGGTGGAAGCTGGACAATGCCATCCCGGCCAATTCCCTATCCAGGCAACGCAGGTTCTGCAAAAGTTCTGGTTTGTCTGATCGCG
>CAZTNV010000395.1:0-3483 GCA_964615535.1 uncultured Mycobacteriaceae bacterium
CGAGCACGTGCTGGCGACCCAGACGCTGCTGATGAAGCCGGCCAGGAACATGCGGGTGACGGTCGATGGTGCGCTGCCGCTGGGCGTCACCGCCAAGGATCTGATCCTGGCGGTGATCGGCCGGATCGGCACGGCGGGCGGCACCGGCCACGTCATCGAATATGCCGGACGGGCAATCCGCGAGCTGTCGATGGAAGGCCGGATGACGGTGTGCAACATGTCGATCGAGGCCGGCGCGCGCGCCGGTCTGATCGCGCCGGACGAGACCACCTTCGCCTATCTGAAGGGCCGGCCGCTGGCCCCGCCGCCGGCCTTGTGGGAACAGGCCCTGGCGCATTGGCGCACCTTGCCCTCCGATCCCGATGCGCGGTTCGATACCGAGATCACGATCGATGCCGGAGCGGTCGCGCCCCTGGTGACCTGGGGCACCAGCCCGCAGGACGTGGTGCCGATCACCGGCCGGGTGCCCGATCCCGACCAATTCGGGGACGAGTCCCGCGCCCAGGCGGCGCGCCGGTCGCTGGAGTATATGGGCCTGGTGCCCGGCACGCCGATGACCGAGATCCCGGTGGACACCGTGTTCATCGGGAGTTGCACCAATGGCCGGATCGAGGATCTGCGCGCCGTCGCCGCGGTGGTGGCGGGCCGCAAGGTGGCGGACCGGGTGCGTGCGATGATCGTGCCCGGCTCGGGACTGGTCAAGGCGGCGGCCGAGGCCGAGGGTCTGGACCGGGTGTTCGTCGAGGCCGGATTCGACTGGCGCGAGCCGGGCTGCTCGATGTGCCTGGCGATGAACGCCGACAAGCTGGCGCCGGGCGAGCGCTGCGCCTCGACCTCCAACCGCAATTTCGAGGGCCGGCAGGGCCGCGGCGGGCGCACCCATCTGGTCAGCCCCGCCATGGCGGCCGCGGCGGCGATCACCGGCCGGCTGACCGACATCCGCGATCTGGTCTGATCGCGCCGAGTCGCAGGCGGCCGGGGAGCGGCTTTGCCGGTTGAGTTGAGTGGCAAGCGGCCGGAGAACAGTGACGCCGCCCGCAGTCCCGGAGTCGGCCGCTATTGCGAGAGAGCACCATGGTTTTTGCCGGTTTTTGGCGACGCGCGATCGCCATCGTGATTGATGGTTTGATCATCAATCTCACGATCTACCTTTTGGATATTATCACCGGCGGCGCGATCTATCAGGATTTGCTGATCCGGATGCCGGCGGGGCAAGAGCCGGGAGTCCCGGCGGGTTTCGGTGTCGAGGTCGGTGTTCTGGCGCAGCACAGCTTCATCGGCGGCCTGATCCAGTTTTTCGGGTCATGGCTTTATTTCGCCGCGATGGAGAGCTCGGCGATTCAGGCGACGCCGGGCAAGATGCTGCTCGGCATTTTCGTCACCGATCTGAACGGACGGCAAATCGGTTTCGGTCGCGCAACCGGGCGCTATTTCGCAAAGTTCCTTTCGGCGCTGGTTCTCGGTATCGGCTTTTTCATGGCGGCATTTTCCAGCCGAAAGCAGGCGCTTCACGACATGGTCGCGGAAACTTTGGTCATGAAGCGCGACGGCATGCCCGGCTATGGTATGTTTGATAGGCTGCCGCCGCCGCCCCACCAGTATCCGCATCGTTAGAAGCCTGCGCTTTCCAGTCGCTCCGCGCCTCGGACCATAGTATGCAATCGACCGGCCGCCCAACGGCCGGCAAGCGCCCGAAGGAAGGCCGGAACTGGACCGCCAGTTCGCAATCGGATGGACCGGACATGCAACCTTTCACGACACTCACCGGGGTCGCCGCCCCACTGCCGATGATCAATGTCGATACCGACATGATCATCCCCAAACAGTTCCTCAAGACGATCAAGCGCACCGGGCTGGGCCGCAACCTGTTCGACGAGATGCGCTTTACCCCGGAGGGTGCGGAGATACCGGACTTCGTGCTGAACCGGCCGGCCTATCGCAAGGCCGTCATCCTGATCGCAGGCGACAACTTTGGTTGCGGTTCCAGTCGAGAACACGCACCTTGGTCTCTGCTGGATTTCGGCATTCGTTGTGTGATTGCACCAAGCTTTGCCGATATTTTCTATAACAACTGCTTCAAGAACGGTATCCTGCCGATACCTTTGCCGCGCGCCGAAGTCGATCAGTTGATGGCCGATGCCGGCCGCGGGGCCAATGCAACCATGACGGTTGATCTGGAACGCCAGGAGATTCACCGGCCCGATGGCGGCGTCATCCGGTTCGACATCGATCCGTTTCGCAAGCATTGCCTGATCAACGGACTCGACGATATCGGTCTGACGCTGGCTCAGGCCGCAGCGATCAATTCTTACGAGAAAAGACTTCGGACGTCTCTGCCTTGGTTGATCGATTGACTTGAAGGATTCCATTGAACGGAATCTCGGCGCAAGCGCTCGCCAGAGCAGGGAAGTCCTGATCCCTTGAACCAATGACTAGGCCATGTCGTCGAGGGCACGACCCAATTCCCGCATCTTCAGCTTTCGTCCGCGCCGATTGTAGCGTATCAAACCATCAAGGCTCGATCGAGCAAGGGCAGACCAAGAAAGACAGCGATGGCAAATCGAGTTTTAATCGATCGGGAAGCGGCCTGTAGCCGCGCCGGCCGAACACGACATCCGGACGTCGTCATGATCAGTTTAGGCCGTCGATCTCTGTAGCCGATAGAGTCGGGTCGAAAAATCATCTAGCCGAGAAGGGCCAGAAACCATGCCCGCCCCAAAAAAACTGCTAATTCTACCCGGCGACGGCATCGGGCCGGAAGTCATGCGCCAGGTTCGCCGGGTCATCGACTGGGTCGCCAAGAAGCGCGGCCTCAGCTTTGACGTTGCCGAGGGCCTGGTCGGCGGCGCCTCGATCGATCGCCACGGCGTGCCCCTGACCGATCAGACCATGGCCGACGCGCTGGCCGCCGATGCGGTGCTGCTGGGCGCGGTCGGCGGACCGAAATGGGACGATGTCGATTTTGCGATCCGGCCCGAGGCCGGTCTGCTGCGGCTTCGCAAGGATCTGGGATTGTTCGCCAATCTGCGCCCGGCGACGGTCTGGCCGCCGCTGGCCGAGGCGTCGCCGCTGAAGCGCGACGTGGTCGAAGGCCTCGACATCATGATCGTGCGCGAGCTGACCGGCGGGGTCTATTTCGGCGAGCCGCGCGGCATTTTCGATCTGCCCGGAGGCGAGCAGCGGGCGGTCAATACCCAGGTCTATACCACCTCGGAAATCCGCCGGGTGGCGACCGTGGCGTTCGATCTGGCGCGCCAGCGCGGCAAGAGGCTGTGTTCGGTCGACAAGGCCAACGTGATGGAAACCGGCCGGCTGTGGCGCACCGTGGTGACCCGGCTGCACCAGGAAACCTACACCGACGTCGAGTTGAGCCATATGTATGCCGACAATTGCGCGATGCAGCTCGTGCGCAATCCCAGGCAGTTCGATGTGATCGTGACCGACAATCTGTTCGGCGACATCCTGTCCGATCTGGCGGCCGAA
>CAZTNV010000396.1:0-3481 GCA_964615535.1 uncultured Mycobacteriaceae bacterium
CGACGGCGGCCGCCGATGGAAGACCGCTTTCGGCGCTGTTCGCCGCGCTGAACGCCGTGGAATCGGGGCTGAACAGCCAGCCGGTCACGATCATTCAGTTCGGCGACAGCCACACCGCTGGCGACGTGTTCAGCGGACGGCTGCGCGAACGGTTCCAGTCCCGCTTCGGCGCCGCCGGCCGGGGCATGCTGCCGCCCGGCGAGCCCTTCCCGTATTTCCGGCCGGCCATGGTCTCGGTATCGCAGACCGGCGGGTGGCGGGTGGCCAACAGCCATGCGGCAAATGCCGGCGGCCTGTTCGGCCTGACCGGGTTTCGCGTGACCGGCAGTGGGCCGAACGATCTGATGACGCTGGAAAGCAGCGAGTCCGAAGGGTTCGCGCTGGTCTCGCTCGGGGTGCTGCGCCAGCCGGGCGGCGGCACGCTGGACATCGTGGTCGATGGCGATCAGGTCCACCAGCTTCCGACCGCCGGCGACCTGATTCAGGCGGCGCGGTTCGACATGCCGGTGCGATCCGGCAGCCGGCGGGTGGAACTCCGGCCGCGCGGCAACGGCCCGGTGGAGGTCATGTCCTGGACGGTCCAGCGCAACGGGCCGGGCGTGATCCTCGACAGCCACGGCATCGTCGGCGCCACAATCAACGTAATGGCCAATTGGGAACCGGCGACGGTCGCCTGGGAGCTGGCCAATCGCGATCCGGCCCTGATCATTCTGGCCTATGGCACGAATGAGGGCTTTCAGGACCCGGTCACCCGCGACGGCTACACCGCAGAGTTCACCGAGCGACTGGCCTTCATCGAGCGCTCGGTGCCCGGGGCCTCGATCCTGGTGGTCGGGCCGCCCGACGCCCAGCGCCTGCCGCCGGGCTGTCGCAATGGCGCCCGGCCTCGCGCCTACAACACGTTCGACTGCGCGCCGCTGTCGCAATCCGAGCGCGCCCGTTACGCCGAGCTGTTCAGCCGACCGACGGCGGCGTCCTGCCGGTGGCATGCGCCGCCCAATCTCGATGTGGTGCGCGAGGTGCAGCGTGGCGTGACCGCGGCGCGCGGGCATTATTTCTGGGACTGGTCGCAGGTCATGGGCACACCCTGCGGTACTCATGCCTGGGCCCTGGCGGACCCGCCCCTGGCCTTTGAGGATCACGTGCACCTCAAACAGGATGGCTACGTCGCGAGCGCCGATGCGCTGTTCGACGAGCTGATGAGCCTTTACGCCGTCCACCGCGCCGCCGGGCGATCCGGCTCCGCCGCCTCGCCGCGCTGACCGGCCGCTCCGTTCCCGGTACGGAGAGTCCGGCCGGCAGCCGGGATCGCCGACCCGTCAAGCGCGAGTGACGGCTGCGACCGCCACCAACCGCTCCGGCCCCCGCCAGCGCCACCGGAACCGACAATGCTGTTCCCGACCCTTGATTTCGGCGTGTTCTTTCTGGGCGTGTTTGCCGCGAGCTGGCTGCTCTATGGCCGTCCGGTAGGACGCAAGGCGCTGCTGATCGGTGCCAGCTATTTTTTCTACGGCTATTGGGACTGGCGGTTCTGCTTCCTGCTGCTGATCAGTTCGATCGGCAATTACGGGGCCGGCCGGCTGCTCGATCGGTGCGGGTCCGACCGCAGCCGAAAATGGGTGGTGGGCAGTGCCGTCGCCTTCAATCTCATGATTCTTGGGTTCTTCAAGTATTACGGCTTTTTTATTGAATCGCTCAACGACATGATGTTTTCAGTCGGCCTGGAGCGGGAATTGCCCTTTCTGGAGATCGTGCTTCCGGTCGGCATTTCTTTCTTCACCTTTCAGGGCATTTCCTACGTGGTCGACGTCTATCGCCGCGAAATCAGGGCATCGCGGTCATTGCTCGATCTGATGTTGTACATTTCCTTTTTCCCGCAACTGGTGGCCGGCCCGATCGTTCGAGCCTCGACCCTGCTGCCCCAGATCCAGGCGCCCGATCCGCCCACCCGGGTGCTGTCCGGGCTCGGCTTTCTGATGATCATCACCGGCCTGTTCAAGAAGGTGGTGGTGGCGAACTATCTGGCGACCGAAATGGTCGATCCGGCCTTCTTCGACCCGACACTCTATGGCGGGGCCGATCTGCTGCTTGCGATCTACGGCTATGCCATTCAGATCTATTGCGATTTCAGCGCCTATACCGACATTGCGATCGGCACCGCGGCGCTGCTGGGCTTTCATTTCCAGAAGAACTTCAACCAGCCCTACCGGGCCGAAAGCCTGCGCGATCTGTGGCGGCGCTGGCACATCTCGCTGTCGACCTGGCTGCGCGACTACGTCTACATACCCCTGGGCGGCAGCCGCAGCGGGCCATGGGGCATGCGCCGCAATCTCCTGATCACCATGGTGCTGGGCGGCGTCTGGCACGGTGCCGCCTGGCACTATGTGGCATGGGGTGCGCTTCACGGCATCGGCCTGGTCGCCGAGAGCTTCTGGCGCGGCGGGCGGGCCGCAGACCGGCCGCTGTGGCGGCGCGCTTTGGCGGTGTTCTTCACCTTCAACTTCGTGTGCTTCGGCTATATCTTCTTTCGCGCGGAATCGCTGCCGATGGCGTTCGACTATCTGGCCGGGTTCACCACTTGGGATGCGCCGGCGACCTTCTTCACGCCCTTCCTGCTGACCCTGACGCTGGTCGGTTTTGCCAGCCATTTCCTGCCCTCGGACAGTCTGGAGCGGGTCGAGCACGGCTTCGCGATGCTGCCGCCGTTGGCGCAGGGGGTGATGGTCGGTCTGGCGATCGTCGCGATCGATGCGTTCGGACCCGAGGGCGTCGCACCGTTCATCTATTTCCAGTTTTGAGGACTGCCGATGGAGCCGTTGCCGAGCCGCAGGACCGCAGCCTTTCATCGCCACGAAGCCGAACTCGATATCGGCGCCCGCGGACATCGCGAGCCGGTCGGCAAGGTCGCCTGGATCATTGCCGCAGCCTTGGTCGCCGCGGCGGTGTTCGGCTCCGAAGCGCTCTACCGCTGGGCCTTCGACCTGCCGCTCTGGCTGGGACCGGTGCGGGAAGGACTGGTGGCCGCCGCGAATGGCTGGAACCAGGCCATGTCGGCGATCGGCGCCACCCAGTTTCACGACGATTTGCGGAATGCGTTCCGCCAGTTCCAGTATCTGGCGCCGTCCGACTGACGGGCAGAACGCCCTATCCCGATACGCGTTCAGCCGTCATGAGCCAGCATGGTATGCGCCACGTCGCGCGGATCGTCCAGAAAGCGAACGCCCAGGGAGAACTCGTGCTGCCACACAACTTCGATCATGAACTCGCCAATTCCGTTGATGATCAGCGTCCCGAACGGCATCGGCTGGGGCGCCTGGACCAGTTGTAGCTGTGCGCCGCCGGCGGAGATATTGACCAACTCGCATTGGAGTACTTCGGTGCCGAGCTTAAGCCGGGCACTCCACGTAACCGGCCATCGTTTGTGCTGGCGACGATCTTTGGTCCGCTCCACAGGCGAAGGCAAGTCGAACATTGGAGGCCC
>CAZTNV010000397.1:0-1608 GCA_964615535.1 uncultured Mycobacteriaceae bacterium
GGCCGCGGCTTTGTACGCGGCCGGCCGTCCAATGTGACCGACAGCGATGGCGGCGCCAATGCCGATCCCGGCGGCCAGGGCCGCGGCCCCGTGCGTGGCAGGGCCTCCGGCGTGACCGACAGCGACGGCGGCGCCAGTGCCGATCCCGGCGGCAACGGTCGCAACCTGCGCTGAATCGGGGCGCCCCCGCGATCGGGCGTGAGAGGACGGGCTGTCCGGGACCGGCGAAGCGCTCCGAAGCGACGTCGCTGCGCCGATCCCGTTCCGCTGGTGGACGGTTCCATGACGCCACCGGCCTGCTTGCCGGAACCGGTTGACCCTGAGAATCTCGGATCGACGGCCACAGTGTTGCCATTATGCCACAAATACCGTAATTCAGCGCCCTTGAAGCATCAAGGATTATGCAACCCTCAATGATTGAGCTAAATCACAGCGGGAAAAATCAGCAGATCGCAACATCAGCAAGGTTTCACAAGAGACAATCCGTCGTTGTCTCCGATGGGCCAAGGGCAGCGGTCGGGCTGGAAACACTGGAGCAGGAAAGTCATGACCCATTTCAAATGCCTTGCATCGGGCCTCCTCGCTGCGGCGTCCGTCATCGGCCTGTCCACGGCGGCGATGGCACAGGACTGGCTGACCGGCCCCAGCCCGAACCGGGGCTTCTACCTGGAAGGCGTCGGCGGCCTGAATTTCACCAACGATCGTGACGCCGCCTACATCCTGGGTCCGGAGATCCCGGTTCCGGCGGGCGTCGCCACCGCCACCTTCGATCTCGGCTGGGCGGCCGGCGGCCGGGCAGGCTACGGCTTCCAGAACGGTCTGCGCCTTGAAGGCGAGGTGCTCTATCGCCACAACTCCCTCGACGGGGTCGTGGCCAATGTCCCGGGACAGCCCTCGGCGACCGAGCCCAGCAGCGGCGAGATCGATTCGGTGTCGCTGATGGCGAACCTGCTCTACGACATCAGCACCGGCACCCGGTTCACGCCCTATCTGGGCATCGGCGGCGGCGCGGTGTGGGTCGACCAGCAGATCAACGTCGTCGAAGGCTGGCCGCCGGGCCTGGTGGCCGGGACCAACGAGTACGTTGCCAGCAGCTCGAATTGGGTGCCCGCCGTGCAGGGTATTGCCGGCGTTCAGGTCGCCCTCACCCCGGCGGTCAGCATCACTGCCGACTACCGCTATCTGCACGGCTTCGACGTCGATCTGACCGACAATCGCGGCGTCACCAGTTCCGACGACTACGCCAACCACACCATTATGGCCGGCCTGCGCTACACCTTCGGCGCTCCCGCCATGGCGCCGGTCGTCCCGGCGGCGGCACCGGTCGCCCCGGCGCCCTCGGCCGAGCAGGTCTATCTGATCTTCTTCGACTTCGACCGCTCCAACCTGACGGCGGAAGGCCGCGAGGTGGTCAATCAGGTCGCCACCCGCGCCCAGCAGCCGGATGCCGGGGTGCAGCAGGTCCAGGTCAGCGGTCACGCCGACCGCGCCGGCTCCGTGCAATACAACCAGGCCCTGTCGCAGCGCCGGGCCGAAACCGTTCGCCGCGGTCTGATCGAGCGCGGCGTTCCGGCCAACGCCATCGTCACCCGCGCCTTCGGCGAAACC
>CAZTNV010000397.1:1618-3475 GCA_964615535.1 uncultured Mycobacteriaceae bacterium
GAGCCGCAGAACCGGCGGGTCGAAATCGTCCTGATGTAGGCTCCCGCCGTCGATTCAGGGGCGCCGGTCCAGCGGATCGGCGCCCTTTTCGTTGGCGGCGCCTTCCGCCAGCCGCCTGATCTCGCCGATCGCCCCGGCATAGTCGCCGCCGCTGAACACCGCATTGCCGGCGACCAGCACATCGGCGCCCGCCGCGGCCACCGCCGCCGCGGTGTCGCGATTGACCCCGCCATCGACCTCCAGCGCGATCGGGCGGTCGCCGATCCGGGCGCGCAGCCGGCGGACCTTGTCCAGCACCGCCGGAATGAAGCTCTGCCCGCCGAAGCCGGGATTGACCGACATCACCAGGATCAGATCCAGCCGGTCGAGCACATAGTCGATCGCGCTCTCAGGTGTCGCCGGATTGAGCGAGACCCCGGCCTTGCAGCCGAGCGAGCGGATCAGGTGCAGCGAGCGGTCGAGATGCGGCCCGGCCTCGGCATGCACCGTGATGATGTCGCTGCCGGCCTCGGCGAAGGCAGGGATGAAGGCATCGACCGGCGCCAACATCAGATGGACATCGAACGGCTTGGCGCTGTGCCGCCGGAGCGCCTTCACCACCAGCGGCCCGATCGTCAGATTGGGCACGAAATGCCCGTCCATCACGTCGATATGAATCCAGTCCGCCCCCGCCGCATCGACCGCGCGGACCTCCTCGCCCAGCCGGGCGAAATCGGCGGACAGGATGGACGGGGCAATCTTGATGGAAGAGGACATGTCCGGACGTCGAACCCTTGAAATTCTCACCGCCATGCTTCCAAGCACGGAGCTTGGGACGATCGCGGCAATCGCATTGTAACAAGACTGGACCTGTTGCGAGAAACTTCGACACTCCCACGAAAGCGGGGCGACGTTTCCTGAAAACTCAACCTTGGCGAATGCAACTGCCCGGATATGACGATCTGGCCCACAGAATAAACGGCAGACGCGTACGCATAATTAATGTCCTTTAGGCTCATTCGACCCCAAAGGAAAGAACCCCGCCCTTCCCACGAAGAGCGTGGTTGCCGAAGGACCGAACGTTTATTCCGCAGCGGCGCGGGAAATGCCGAGCTTCGGATCGAGGGTGCCGGCGGCGTACAGCTTGGCCATCTCGGTCAGCGGCACGGGCTTGATCTGCGAGCCGTGACCGGCAGCGCCGAACTGCTCGTAGCGGGCTTCGCAGACCTTCTGCATGGCTTCGGTGGCGGGCTTCATGATCGCCCGCATGTCGAACTCGCCCTTCTTGTCCGACAGGATCTTGCGGATCGCGCCGGTCATGGCCATGCGGCAGTCGGTATCGACGTTGATCTTGCGGACGCCGTGCTTGATGCCGGTCTGAATCTCCTCGACCGGAACGCCCCAGGTCTGCGGGATCTCGCCGCCATACTGGTTGATGATGTCCTGCAGGTCCTGCGGCACCGAGCTGGAGCCGTGCATCACCAGATGCGTGTTGGGCAGCCGCTGGTGGATGTCGATGATGACGTTCATCGCCAGGATGTCGCCGTCCGGCTTGCGCTTGAACTTGTACGCGCCGTGCGAGGTGCCCATGGCGATGGCCAGCGCATCGACCTTGGTGCGCGACACGAAATCGACCGCCTGGTCGGGATCGGTCAGCAGATGGGCGCGGTCGAGCTTGCCCTCGAAGCCGTGGCCGTCTTCCTTCTCGCCCATGCCAGTCTCGAGCGAGCCCAGGCAGCCGAGTTCACCTTCGACCGAAATGCCCAGCAGATGGGCCATTTCGACGACCTTGGCGGTGACCGCGACGTTGTAGTCGTAATCGGCCGGGGTCTTGGCGTCTTCCTTCAGCGAGCCGTCCATCATCACGCTGGTGAAGCC
>CAZTNV010000398.1:0-3474 GCA_964615535.1 uncultured Mycobacteriaceae bacterium
GGAGATTCGCGGGCATCGGCGCACCTATATTGGGTCGATGCCGGGCAAGATCATCCAGGGCATGAAGAAGGCGAAATCCTCCAACCCGCTGTTCCTGCTCGACGAGGTCGACAAGCTGGGGGCGGATTGGCGCGGCGACCCGTCTTCGGCGCTGCTCGAGGTGCTTGATCCCGAACAGAATCATACCTTCAGCGATCATTACCTGGAGGTCGATTACGATCTTTCGGATGTGATGTTCCTGTGCACGGCCAACACGCTGCGCATGCCGCAGCCGCTGATGGACCGCATGGAAATCATCCGCATTCCCGGCTATACCGAAGACGAGAAGGTCGAGATCTGCAAGCGGCACCTCATCAGCAAGCAGATGAAGTCGCACGGCCTGAAGGTCGGCGAGTGGTCGATTTCCGACGAGGCGCTGCGCGACGTGATCCGGTATTACACCCGCGAAGCCGGTGTGCGCAATCTGGAGCGGGAGATTGCCAATCTCACGCGGAAGGCGGTCAAGGACATCCTGATGAAGGGTGGCGACAAGATCGCCGTCACCCGCCGCAACCTGGAGAAATATGCCGGCGTCCGCCGCTATCATTTCGGCGAGGTGGAGCAGTCCGATCTGGTCGGCGTGACCACGGGCCTGGCCTGGACCGAGGTCGGCGGCGAGTTGCTGTCGATCGAGGCGGTGACCGTGCCCGGCAAGGGCAAGGTCACGACCACCGGCAAGCTGGGCGACGTCATGCGCGAATCGGTGCAGGCGGCGGAAAGCTATGTGAAGTCGCGGGCGGCGGCCTTCGGCATCAAGCCGACGATGTTCAGCCGGCAGGACATCCACGTTCATGTGCCGGAAGGCGCCACGCCGAAGGATGGCCCGAGCGCCGGCGTCGCCATGGTGACCTCGATCGTGTCGGTGCTCACCGGCAATCCGGTGCGCCGCGACGTGGCCATGACCGGCGAGATCACGCTGCGCGGCCGGGTTCTGCCGATCGGCGGGCTGAAGGAAAAGCTTCTTGCGGCACTGCGGGGCGGATTGACCACCGTGTTGATCCCGAAGGACAATGAGAAGGATCTGGCGGAGATCCCGGACAATGTGAAGCGCGGTCTGACCCTGGTGCCGGTCGGCGATCTCGACGAGGTGCTCGCCAAGGCCTTGACCAAGCCGCTCCAGCCGATCGAATGGGTCGACCCGACGACGATCGAGCCGGTCGGCGGGGTGGCTGGCGAGGGCGATGAGGAAGCGGTGATCAGGCATTAGCCCGCGCCCAGGCCCCGCCTTCTGCAAGACTTCAATAATCGCCATGGCTGTGCCCTTGGGCGATTGACCTAATCAGGCTGATGCGCATAAAGTCCTTCGCGCAAGAATGGACGAAGTCACTTGCCGCGCATCAGCCGGTCGTTTCCCCGGACTCAAATCAAGCATGGCGGCGGAAGGCCCGGCTAACGGGTCAAAACCTAAGGGGGCTAAGGTGAACAAGAACGATCTTGTTGCCCATGTGGCGGATACCACGGGACTTTCGAAGGCGGATGCAACCAAGGCTGTGGATGCGGTACTGGATGGCATTACACTTTCGTTGCGGGAAGGGAACGAAGTCCGGCTCGTGAATTTCGGGACCTGGACCGTGACCGAGCGGGCTGCAACCGAGGGGCGCAATCCGAGAACCGGGGAAAAGATCCAGATCCCGGCGTCAAAGCAGGTCAAGTTCCGTGCCGGCAAGGCCTTGAAGGACGATCTCAATTAAGCCCCTGGCAGACCGCCGGGGCGTGGCACGGGCGGTAGCGGGCGATTAGCTCAGTTGGTAGAGCGTCTCGTTTACACCGAGAGGGTCGGCGGTTCGAGTCCGTCATCGCCCACCAGATATTCCGGCACCCGGATACCCCATAACCCGCTATTCCAGGATCATTTTGCAGACATCTTCGCGCGGCGCGCGACGCTCAGGTGCGCCGTGAAGAGGGGGAGGGCGGATTGCCGTCCGACCGATCAGTCCGATCTCCGGCGTCAATCGCGTCCTGACGTCGAACCCGTCATGGGGCTCTGGGTTTCCGGAGATCCAGGGGCCGGGCGGAGCCGTGAATCGCCGACCGGGAACCCGGGACGATTCGGCACCTGCAGACTCTCCCGGCCCCGCCTCGCGGTGCAGGGCCGGGACATCGGCGTGGCCTCGCCCTGGCCCCAGGAGCGACCGGGTGGCTCCACGCAGGGTGTTCGCAGGGCCAGCCCTTGAAACCAAATGTCATTGTCGTGCGTTCCTCGCTCGGGCCGGATGTTGACGCCGGGTCCTGGCGAGGAAGACATGGATGACCTCCACCGAGGGTGACCTTGCGTTCCTGCGGCGCGTTCTGATCCTGGGGCTCGTCATCGTCCTTGCCCTGTTCCTGTGGCGGGTGATCGAGGTGCTGCTGCTGGTCTTTGGTGCGGTGCTGTTCGCCACCCTGCTGCATGCGATTGCCGATCCGATCGCCCGCCGCACGCCGCTGCCGCGCGGCTGGGCGCTGGCCGGGGCGGGACTCGTCGTGCTCGGCCTGGTCGGTCTGACGGGCTGGCTGTTCGGGTCCGAGATCCGGACGCAGTTGACCGAACTGATCGACCGACTGCCGGCGGCATGGTCCGCCTTCGAGCAGCGCCTCGGCGTGGACCGCCTGAGTCAGCGGCTGATGGAGCAGGTGCCGAGCGGCGGCAGCATTCTCTCCGGAGTGGCCGGGCTGGTAATGTCGGTCGCGGGCGCGCTCGCCAATCTCCTGGTCATCCTGTTCGGCGGCCTGTACCTGGCGGCTCAGCCGGCCCTCTATCGGGACGGGCTGCTGCGGCTTGTCCCCGCCAGCATGCGCGGGCGGATCGGCGATGCGGTCGATGCCTGCGGCGAGGCGTTGCGGCTTTGGCTGCTCGGGCAGCTCGTGGCGATGACGATGGTCGGCCTGCTGACCGGCCTCGGGCTGTGGGCGATCGGCCTGCCGTCCGCGCTGGCGCTGGGTCTGCTGGCGGGCCTGGCCGAATTCGTGCCTTATGTCGGGCCGGTGCTGGCGGCAATTCCGGCGCTGCTCATCGCGCTCACCGTGGGCCCGGACATGGTGATCTGGACACTGGTGCTCTTCGTCGCCGTTCAGCAGTTCGAGAGCTATCTGATCACGCCGCTGGTCGAGCGGCGAATGGTGGCGGTGCCGCCGGCCCTGACGGTGTTTGCCGTCATTGCGCTGGGGCTGGTGCTGGGCCCGCTCGGCCTGCTGTTTGCCACACCGCTGACGGTCATGCTGTTCGTGGCCGTAAAGAAGCTTTATATCCGCGATACGTTGGGCGAGCCGGCGAAGGTGCCGGGCGATTGATGACCCGTCGCACCCCGACCCGCCGGGCCGGGTTCCGCCTCGGCCCCAGGACCGGCACGGGACGATGACGGTCCTTGCAAACCCCTGGGAAAACCCATAATTTTCGTGGCAAGAAGCGGTTCGGGGCGTAGCGCAGTCTGGTAGCGCGCCTGCTTTGGGAGCAGG
>CAZTNV010000399.1:0-3458 GCA_964615535.1 uncultured Mycobacteriaceae bacterium
GAACAGGGTGGCGTCCGGGGCGAATACGAGGCGCGCTCCATAATGATGTCCGGTGTTGCGCGGATCGCCGCGGAAGATTTCCTCGACATTGTCGAGGGCGGTGCGCGCCTCGTTCAGCGCGCCGCGCACGACGGCCGTGGTGTTCTCCTCGGCGGTGCCTGCGGAATAGGCCACATAGACCAGCCGGTTCGTCTCGAATTCAGGGTCAAGCGCGATGCCGAGATAGCCGGCCTGGCTAGAAGTGAAGGCCTGCGGCAGGCCGCTGACCGATGCGGGCGCGCCCCCTGCGGCGACATATTTCAGTCCGCCTTCCTTCTCCGTGAACAGGAGACCGCCATCGGCGAGGAACACCATGCCCCAGGGCTGCTCAGCCGGAGCGACCTGTTCCAGGCGGAGCGAGATTTCGCTCGTGACGACCGGTGTCTGGTCGGCCATCCCGGCATCGCTGCAGGCCATGAGGGCGAGTGTCAGCGGCGCGAGAGAGGCGAGAGTGGCAGATCTGGCAAAAACGGGCATGCCGGCTCCTTTGGTTTGGACAGGCGGGAAGGGGCTGAATCACGCGATAGATAAGCCGTGCTCTCGCCAGTGCCAATAGAAAACAGGGCAGCCCGTGAGAGCTGCCCCGTTGAAATGCCCGAAGATGGCGGGTGGCTGCTTACCAGGTCTTGGTGAGCGAGATGCCGTAAGTCCGCGGCTCGGTCAGGAAGATGTTGGTGAACAGGCCCGACGAGTCGTCCGTCAGGTAAGCCCCGGTGATGACCTGCTCGTTCGTGATGTTCTTGCCGAACAGGTCGATCCGGCTGCCGTTATTGTCATTGAACAGCGACAGGTTGACGTTGAGGTTGGTCCAGGACTCCAGCTGGTCGCGGGCGGTATTGTAGACGCGGCTGAAGCTCTCGGACTGGCGGTAGAAGTCAACCCGGCCGGTCAGGCCCCAGTTGCCGAACGAACCGGGATCCCACGTGTACTCGACACCGATATTGAACGTCGAGTCCGGGGCGCCGGGCATGGAATTGCCGTCAAGGTCCTTCGCCTCACCGTCAAACGGAGTGAACGCCGCGAACGTGCTGGTGCTGCCATCGCTGTTGGTAACTGTCACCGAGGAAGCCGCCGTCAGTCCGAATGCCGCTTCCTGTCCGACGAAGGCGCCGGTGCAGAGGCCGCGGGACGCGCCGGCGGGCAGGAGGTTTGCCTGGATCGCACCCAGCACAGTGGCATAGCCCTGGGCCGAGACGACGCAGTTGGCGAAGGATGACGCGTTCTTGAGTGTCACGAGGTCCGAACGGCCGTTCGTGCGGTCAAGGACGTCGATGCCCCAGGTATCCTGGATCTCGGTATTGAGCAGGCCGAGGTTGACGTTGACGATGAGGGTCGATACCGGGTTCCAGATCGTTTCGATCTCGAGGCCCGTGATCTGGGTGTCGATGTTGAAGTTGGCCGACGACCGGTTCACGATCTGCGTGATCTGGTAGCCTTCATAATCATACAAGAAGCCCGTGACGTTGGCCTGCAGCGCGCCTCCGGCCAGCGTGTTCTTCGTGCCGAGTTCGTAGGAGTTGATGAACTCGGGATCGAAGACAGGCGGGAACAGGTTTGCACCGGCGGGCTGGGGCGGGTTGATACCGCCGCCTTTATAGCCGCGCGAGTAGAAAGCGTAGATCAGCGTGTCTTCGGTGAAGGCCAGGTCCGGGCTCCAGTCGAAACCGGCACGGCCTGTGGTCTCTGCGAAGTTCGCGTTCAGGCTGCCGTCACCGCCTCCGTCCGGCGAAGCGCCGGCGATCGGGCGCGGTGCCAGCGGGTTGCCGCCCGGAATTGCAGCGGCCGGCGTGAACAGGAAGGTCGGTATGACGTCCTGTTCCTTCTTGTCGTTCGTGTAGCGCAGGCCGAGCGTGAATTTAAGGTCTTCGGTGAGGTCATAATAGCCTTCACCAAACACGGCATAGGAATCGAGGGTGTAGGGCGACAGCGAGCGGAAGTAGTTGCCGCCGGTGCCCGTGATGGAGCCTCCAAAGACCGGCGTTCCGCCGACGCCGTTGTCGACCGGAACAGGGCCGCCGAAGAAAGCGCCGCCAGCGGCATTGTTGATCTGGGCCAATGCCGTAAGCGAGTTCGACAGAACCGCGTAGCCGTCTGTCGGGATCGACGGATCAATCGACTCGAAGTCCACCTTGATAGCGCCAAGGTTGAAGTTGAACGAGCCATCATAGGCAGACTGCAGGCGAAGCTCGTGCGTCGTCTGCTCGCTGCTGCCGCCGGCGATGTCGAACGTCCGGAAAAGGTTCGACGAGCCAAGCTGCGGATCGTTGACCACACCGCCCGGGAACAGGAGGCCGTACAGAGGAGGAACCGCGGCAAACGGGCCAGCTGCCGCGTTGAAGCTGATCGTCGGGGCAATCTTGTTATAGTCTTCCAGCGACTGGAGCGAGGTTTCGCTGTAGCTGCCAATATAGCTGAGCCTCAGGGAGTCGGTGACGTCGAATTCGCCTTTCAGCGTATAGAGCGTCTGGTCGGCAAAATAGGTCGGGTCGAAAGCCGACTCGATGTTGCGCAGGTTTCGATCAACAGGAGCGGTGAACGCATCGCCGTTAAGCAGGCCTGCCGTGATCGCGAGACCGCCGCCGAGCGTGGCAGCCGAGTTCACTCGGTCATTCATGTCCTGGAGAGCGACGTCACGGCAGCCCAGCGATGTCGCCAGCTGGTCGAATGCGCCGATGGCGACGCCGTTAAACGACGTCTTGAACGGGTCCTTGGCGCACAGCTGCTTGCCGCTGCGGAGACGGTCGTCTTCTTCCTCGAAGTGCTCGACGATGAACGTGGCGCGGAAATTGTCGGTCGGCTCGAACAGGACCGAGCCGCGAATGCCGTAGAGTTCGCGGCCATCGATCGATCCGCCGGTCACGGTGTTGGTAGCGTAGCCATCGCGCTCCAGCCAGCTGCCGGCGACGCGAACCGCAAGCATGTCGCCGAGCGGCACATTCACCATGCCGCGCAGCTTTCTCGTGTTGTAATTCCCGATCGTGGCCGTGACGCTGCCCTGCCATTCTTCGAGCACGGGCTTGGCAGTGATCGCATTGAAGACGCCGCCGGTCGCATTACGGCCGTAGAGCGTCCCTTGCGGGCCCCGCAGGACCTCGATGCGCTCCATATCGAAGAATTCTGCTTCGAGCAGGCGGTTTGCGCCAAGCGGCACGTCGTTCTGGTGGATACCGACACCCGCATCGCTCGACTGGGCGACGGCGTCGACACCGATGCCCCGGATGCGGAAGTTGAAGCCGCCGAAATTGCCGGCGGTGAAGACGGTGTTCGGGATGGCTTTCAGCAGGTCCGGGCCACCGGTCAGCTGCATCTTGTTGAGCGTGTCTTCGTCAAATGCCGATACGGCAATCGGAACATCCTGGATGGCTTGTTCGACCTTCTGGGTCGTGACGGTCACGGTGCCAAGGCGCCGCGAGTCTGCC
>CAZTNV010000400.1:0-3451 GCA_964615535.1 uncultured Mycobacteriaceae bacterium
CGCCGCATGGCGGAAATACTTGAAGCCGGGCGGCATTCTAGCCGTGTCCGAACTGACTTGGCTGACCCAAAAGCGGCCGATGGAGTTGCAGGAGTACTGGGAGCGCGAATACAGCGAGGTCGACACGGCATCCCGGAAGATCGCGATTCTTGAAGAGCATGGGTTCTCTCCCTTGGGATACTTTGTGCTTCCTGAGCATTGCTGGCTCGACAATTACTATCGACCGATAGAGCAACGGTTTGTCAGCTTTCAGGAGGCGCATGGAAACTCGGACGCTGCGCGCGCAACCGTGGCGACCGAGCAGTGCGAGATTTCGTTTTACGAGCGGTACAAGACATATTTCGGCTATGGATATTACATTGCGAAGAAAGCAGCGGACTGAGGAAGCAAGGGATTGTCATGCTGCTCCGGAGCAGACGCCTTGGACCTGTGATCATGCCTTATCGCAAAGACAGCGTTTGGAAAACACGCCGCTGGATGCCGCGATGCGAATCGGCGCCGTCCGGCGGCGAGGAAGCCGGCAAAAAACCGCCCACTGCCGCAAGCTTTGCCGAACCGCGTCATCAGCCACCCGGACAGCGGATATGTCACGAGCCAGCAGGCGTGGCTAAGGGCAAACTGCGCTGCGAAGAGGGCGGGCCGGTCCTCCGCGTGAGCCGAGCGCCGCAGAAGGCGGCCCGACGGCGTAAGCACGGCCGAATAGCCGAGGCCTACCAGCAGCCAAGCGCCCAGCAGGAACGACCAGTCGAGTCCAAGGGCAGCGACTTCTCCGGCCAGCGCCAGGAGCATCAACACCATCACCGCTGCGCCGCCAACCATCACCGGCCTGTCGGGCATGTGGTCGAGCAACCGCGGCAGCGCCAGTGCCGCGAGCATCGAGCCTGCGCCGAAGGCGAACATGGTCCAGGCGAGCGCACTCTCGGACAGGCCCAGTGTTGCGCGCACCAGCACGACCGAGTTGACCAGCACCATGGCACCAGCCGCCGCCGCCGTGATGTTCAGTGCGAGGAGCCCCCGCAGGCGCGGCCTAGCGAGATAGATGCGGATGCCCCGCGTGGTGCGGTCGTAGATGCCCCGCGATTCGGACAGCCTCGGGCTGGGCAGGAGCACGGATACGACCAGCAGCGCCGAGGCTGCGAAGCCCCGACGGTTCCGAGGAACAGGGCGTCGTAGCTCATCACTGCGAGCAGGAGCGCAGCGAGATGACGGAAATCTCCCGCCCGCTCCTGGACAGCCTCATTCAGGCCGCCTGCTTCCCGGCCTGAATGGCCAAAGTCAAGCTGAGAAGCCCGCTGAAAACGCTGGCCTTCGCAAAGCCGAACCGGGCCGGACGAGGTTCGCTCGGTTAGAGACGGAGGGCCGGTCAGAGACCGAGATGCGGCCGGGCGCCAGTCTCCAAGGTTCGCTCGCCTCGGCTAAACGTCTTTGAAACAAAAAGAAAAAGGCCCCCGGCGGGAGCCTCATCTCAGGTTCGCTACAAGATAATGGCGGATGGGGTGGGATTCGAACCCACGGTGGGGTCGCCCCCACGCCGGTTTTCAAGACCGGTGCCTTAAACCGCTCGGCCACCCATCCGTGTCGTCAAGCCGCTCGATCGGCCCAGCGCGCTCCGTTCCGAGCGTGCGCGGTTCCATGATACAGCCTGCCGCACCGAAACCGAAGCGTCGCCCGCGCGCGCCGATCGGGCGATCGTCCGGCCGTATCGCCGGTCAGCCATAGCGCCGCAGCAGGGCGACCAGGCGGCCCTGGACCTGGACCCGATCGGGGCCGAAGATCCGGGTCTCATAGGCCGTATTGGCGGGTTCCAGGGCCACCGCATTGCCGCGTTTGCGCAGCCGCTTGAGCGTCACCTCGGCATTGTCGACCAGGGCGACGACGATGGTACCGTTTTCCGCCGATTCGGCGCGGCGGATCACCACCGTGTCGCCATCCAGAATGCCGGCATCCTGCATGCTGTCGCCGGCCACCTCCAGCGCGTAATGCTCCCCTGGGCCGAGCAGGCCGGCGGGCACCTCCGCGAAGGTCGAATGGTCGCGCAGGGCCTCGATCGGCGTGCCGGCCGCGATCCGGCCGTAGAGCGGCAGGCGGACCGGTGCCGCGCTCTCCGCCGCCTCGGCGGTTCCGGTCGTTCGGCCGGACAGGGCGCCGGTGAAGTCGCCCCGGATGATGCTGGGCTTGAAGGGATGCGCCGGCTTGAAGGTTTCGGCGGCGGCCGGCGACCCGGCGGCCGTACCGTCCGGCAGCCGCGTCACCTCGAGCGCGCGCGCGCGATGGGGCAGGCGGCGGATGAAGCCGCGCTCCTCCAGCCCGGTGATCAGGCGGTGAATCCCGGATTTGGACCGCAGGCCGAGCGCCTCCTTCATCTCGTCGAACGAGGGCGACACCCCGCCATCCGACAGCCGGCGGTGAATGAACAGCAGCAGTTCCTGTTGCTTTCTGGTCAGCATGGTCGGTCGGTCCCGGCCGGGCAAGGTGAACAAGAGCGGTCAGCCCGTATGACCACGACCGACTCTATCTGGAACAAAAGCAAAACGTCAAGCCCGTGTTCATTCTAGGTTCCTGAAACAATCCCGTTCGCGCCCATGGTTGATTTAGGTACTAACGACTCCGCCGGCCAACGGCACGATCTCTACGATTTCGCCCTGCCGTGCCGGCGGGGCCTCGGGCGGGCGCACCACCAGGCAGTCGGCGCGGGCGAGGGCGGTCAGCAGCGCGCTGTCCTGCCGCTCGAACGGAATCGCAACCGGCAATCCCTCGGCGCTGGCCGACAGAATGCTGCGCAAGTAGTCCTGACGCCGATCATTGGCCGGCAGGTCGCGGCCCAGCCGGGCAGATGGCGGCGGATCGGACTCCGGTTGCACCCCCAGCATGGCGCGCAGCATCGGGCGCGCGAACAGCACGGCGCAGACCAGGGCGGACACCGGGTTGCCCGGCAGCCCGAGCATCGGCACGGCGCCGATCCGGCCGAACATCAGCGGCTTGCCCGGCCGCATCGCGATGGTCCAGAAATCGAGATCGAGACCGCGTCCGCCCAGCGCCGACCGGACCAGATCGTGCTCGCCGACCGAGGCGCCGCCGATCGTGATCAGCAGGTCGGTGCCCGCGGCCCTATCGGCCAGCCGGGCGAGCGCCTCGGCTTCGTCGCGAGCGATGCCGAGATCGACCGGCACGCCGCCCTCCGCGATCACCTGCGCCGCCACCCCGAACCCCGCCGAGGCGATGGTCTGGTTCGGGCCGAGGGGCTCGCCGGGCCGCACCAGCTCGTTGCCGGTCGCCAGGATCGCAACCCGTGGCCGCCGGCGCACGCTCAGCCAGGGCCGGTCCATCGCCGCGGCCAGCGCCAGATCGCGTGCGCTCAGCACCCGGCCCGCCTCCAGCAGGACCTGCCCGGCGGAGAAATCCGCCCCGGCCGGGCGGATGTGGCGGCCGGCGGTCACGGCCTGATGAACGG
>CAZTNV010000401.1:0-3443 GCA_964615535.1 uncultured Mycobacteriaceae bacterium
GCTGCGGCGCCGATCCGGTTCGGTTGCAGCACCTGCATTAGCTGGATAGGGAAAAAGAACAAATACATTTCCTTGATGTCTCACGTCTTTGATCTAGTGCAAGCCGATAAGCTCAAAGTAAGGATCATGTTTACACAAAATCTCCGCGTAGCAACAGGCTTGACCAGAGAGCATACACAGGACGAGTATTTCCTACTTTATTATCAATTTATCAAGCATGCTTTTGGACTTCAACATTGTAATGACACTGGCAACATGATTAGAGTACGAGTCAATCTTGATCAACTGCCCGAAAACAGGGAGCGTGCAGGGCGCTTTAGGTCACATCTCTGTGCGTTGACAAATAACCCGCAATTCCGGCGGGCCGGCCTGTTGTTTGAAGAACAAAACATTGCAAGCGTGTCATCCCATAATCATGACATTTTACAATGCTTAGATGTTATCCTTGGCTCCATGCAGTTCCGCCTTAATGATCTGCATCTTGAGAAAGCGCCTGGATCAAAAAGAAGAGGCAGCCGTACCCGAGCCAAAGAGTCCGTCTATAAATACATTAATAAAAGAATTCGAGACATTTATCCTCACTTCAACATCGGAGCCAGTACTGGAATCAACGGAGATACCACTAATCGTTGGAACCACCCTTACCGACACTGGCTATTCGTTGCACGCGAGCACATTGTGCAAGAAGGCCGCTCAAAGCATAAAAAATAGCAGACCCCGCTCCCACTATGTTGTGGTTTCATCAGTTACGATGACAACAACGTGCCCCAAGTGGAACTTGGGCCTTCGTGGGCAGCAGGGCCCAACTGAGAAATGACCCTTTCTCTATTGCCTGTCAAGCCTTAAGATGTTGGATTATAAGAAAAACAATTTCCTGAATCGGGACAATGTGTTAGTGAGTTTTCCACACCTCCCGCAAAGCGGGCACTCGGAAAAGCAAGACCGACGCGGAAGGGGATCATCATCACGTGCCGGCACTGTAACTTTGATTTTTCGCCTTACGGAGCCGGAAGCCTGCCATCCCTTTGACCCCTGCGACCTGCAATACTGCGGCTTGACCGCGAAAAGGTCGCCCGTCGGCCGCTTGGCCGAGCGCGGCGAGGCCTCCAGGTCATCCAGGATCGCCACGGCGCCGGTGCCGTTCATCCAGGGCCGGCCCCGGGCGTCCAGGGTGAACGCGTAGTGTCGCACCGGCCGGCCCTCGCCATCTCGCACGGCGGTGCCCACCACCTTGACATAGGTCAGCCCGGCCACCGCCTCCGCGGTCCCCGGCATCGACCGCAGCTCGGCGATCAGCTCCGGCAGGCCGTTCACGGATTCGGTAGCATGCCGTCGAGCCATGCCGACACCTCCCGCCGGATTGCCTTCGCACCATCGACTGTAGCCTAAGCAGGGTTCCGTAAGCCATGCCACACTCGGTGCGAAAGCGCGACACGGGAGATTGGGGTCCGGCGCCAGTTCGCCGGCACCGGTTCGAATGTGTTTCGGCCAACGAAGGTCTGCTTAGCCGAGGCACGGAAGCGGCGGCAGCACCGCGACGATGGCGACGGCCGAACCGCCGGTCTGGACATGGCCATGCCTCACTGTGCCCGGTCGACCGGTGCCACCGCGCCGCTGGATGAGCGCGGCGGCGCACGGTCCGGGCCTATTTGCTCCCCGGCTGGGTCGGCTGGGGCGGCTGGCGCGATCCGCCCTGCTGCGGTCCGCCGCCGCCCATGATGGAACCCAGCAGCGGGCGCATATCGGTGCCGTTCAGGATCGGCGTGCCCTGCGGATCGAGGCTGAACTCGTAGCGCCGCACCGGCTGCCCATCATCCGACGTGGCCTGCGCACCGACCGCCTGCAACGCGGTGAGCCCCTGGATGATCTGCTGGGAGTCCGGAACCGCCTGGAGTTCGTTGATCAGCGCGGGCATGCCGGCGATGTCGAGCGTCGCATTCGCCACCACCCCCATGGCGGCAGCCTGATTCGGCGTCACCTCGCCGGTCAGGTCCAGCCGGCTGCCTGCGGTTTCGATCCCGGCATCCTCGACCACCAGCCGCGCGCCGCTGGTCATGATCGCCTGCTGGAGCCGGACGGCAGCCACTTCACCCGCACGGTCCGGACCGGCCTGGGCGCTGGTTTCCAGAAAGCTCTGCAGGATCGCCAGAAACTGCTCGTTGGGCAGGCCGACCAGCGCCACATCCAGGGTCGTTTCGGTCGGGATGAACTGCGAGAAGGGCGGCTGCGGGACGATCCCGATGGCGCCGATGTCGAGGGTCAGGCCGATGGTCGAGGTCGCGCTCTCCAGACCGCTCATGCGGAAGCCGAACGATCCGCCGCCAAGATCGACCGTGTTGTTCTGGTCGATCACGCGCACGTCTTCAAACCCGTAGGTGAGATCGAGGCCGTTCAGCAGGGTCGGCGTGCGGGCGATCAGCGCGTTCAGGTCGCGAAAATATTGCGGTGGCGGATTGGCCGAATTCCGCTGGTCGAGCTGACCGGTCAGACGGTTGAGTTCCTGTGCAAAAGCGGCATTTTCGGCAAGATGGATGTTGTCGACCGAACCGGTGAGGCTGATCTGGCCGAAATCCATTCGCTGACCCTGGCCGTCATTGAACGACAGGTTGTCGATGCTGGCTTCGACTTCGCTGTCAAAGGCACCGCCGCCGGCATCGGTGCTGTCGACGGTCATCGCGATGGTCGCGATGCGCAGTTCGCCGGGTTCGTCCAGTGGGCGCAGCACCACGTCGCCCAGCCGGAAATCCAGATCCATGAACGTCTGGAATTCCGGAGCGAAGGTGCCGCTGCCCGATTGCGAGCCGATGGTCAGGCGGGCGACTTCCTGACCCGCGGGATCGCGGGCCGAGGTGCTCTGGGGCAGGGTCCAGGTCGCGTCGTACCAGCCATTGGGCAGCGGCACCAGATCGATCGCGATCGGGTCGATGGCGAGAACGCCATCGGCATCGCCGGCGATGTTGATCCGCGGCAGGAGCACGGCATAGCGATCGCCGCGCGGCTCGACCTGGACGGGACCGTCGAGGACGATCACGGAGTCGGCGCCGGCCGGGGTGATGTACAGGTTGATCCAATCCGTCATCTGGCGGCGAATCTGATCGGCACCCTGGGGTGTCGCCTGCGCCCAGACCGGTGACGGCAGCACCGCCAGAGCCGCGGCAAAGGCTCCGGCAACAACGCTCGAACTCCGCATGATGGTGCCTCCAACCCACTTGTTTTTGCGAAAACGCGGTCCCGGCCGATCGCATCGATCCGGACGACCGCGCCGAATGAGATAGCCCGAACCCTTACAGTGCATCAACAAAGGGTCGACTTTGTGGCCATGTCCGCGTTCAACCAATCGCATAGCCTCGCGGTTCTGGGGCCGACCAACACCGGCAAGACCCATTTGGCGATCGAGCGCATGCTCGGCCATCAGACCGGTATGATCGGCTTTCCGCTGCGGC
>CAZTNV010000402.1:0-3439 GCA_964615535.1 uncultured Mycobacteriaceae bacterium
TGGAACACCATGTTCACCGGCCGCCGGTTGGGCGGAATGCGGGTGACGTCCTGGCCGTCGAGCACCACCGTGCCCTCGGTCGGCATTTCGAATCCGGCCAGCATGCGCAGCAGCGTGGTCTTGCCGCAGCCGCTGGGACCCAGCAGCGCGAAAAACTCGTTATGGGCGATGTCGAGCGATACGGCATCCACGGCAACCACGTTTGCGCCGAACCGCTTGGTGATGCCCTGAAACCGGATGATCGGCCGGTTTCCGGCTGCGGCCGTCTCCGCGTGCCGGGGTCGCACCGGGCGGGCGGGAATGGTCAGCTCGGTCATCCCCGGTCTCCGTCCCCCTCGGTCGGCGGCTGCAACAGCATGGCCAGCAGCGTCACCACCACCGTAATCAGGATCAGCACCGTCGAGGCGGCATTCACCTCCGGCGTCGGGCTGCCCCGGCCGACCATGGAATAGATCAGTACCGGGAAGGTCGTGCTGGCCGGCCCCGCCGTGAAATAGGTGATCACGAAATCGTCCAGCGACAGGGTGAACGACAGCAGCGCCCCCGCGACGATGCCCGGCATCAGATAGGGCAGGATGATGTCGCGGAACACCTGCCCTTCGCTGGCCCCGAGATCCTTGGCCGCCTCCTCCAGGCTGCGGTCGAACCCGACCAGCCGGGCGCCGACCACCAGGGTGACGAAAGGAAAGCAGAACGCGGCGTGGGCGGCAACGATGTTGCCCAGGTTGAGCGGCCAGGGCAGCGCCGTGGGCCAGCCGATCCGGCTGAAGAACACCAGCAGCGCCACGCCGAAGCAGATCTCGGGGATGATGATCGGCAGCGCCACCAGGCCCTGGAACACCGGTTTGCCGGGAAAGCGGAACCGCCACAGCCCGACCGCCAGCATGGTGCCGATCACTGTCGCGATCACGGTGGCCAGGAACGCGATCATCAGGCTGTTGGTGAAGGCCTCGAACAGACGGTCGTTGTTCCAGGCCACGGCATACCAGTCGGTGGTGAAGCCGGTCCACACGATGTTTCGCCGGCTCTGGTTGAAGCTGTAGGCGATCAGCACGATGATCGGCGCATACAGAACCAGCATGGTCAGCGCGAACACCACCTGCAGCCATCGCCGCCGCGGGTAGTCCAGCGGCCCGGCAGGATCGCGGCGGCGACCGAACGGCGTCATGGAGTCAGTCCCCCGAACCGCGGCGCCGCCCGGCCAGCACCGCACGCAACGCGATCGCGCCGAAGGTGGCGTACATCAGCAGGAAGGCCAGCGCCATGCCGAAGGGCGGGTTGTTCGCCGTGCCGAACTGCGCGGCGATCACGTTGCCGATGAAATTGCTGTCCGGCCCGCCCAGCAGGTTCGGCGTCGCAAAGGCGCCCAGCGCCGGAATGAAGGTGATCAGCACGCCGGTGGTGATCCCCGGCATGGTCAGCGGCACGGTGACCGCGAACAGGGTGCGCCACTGGCCCGCGCCCAGATCCAGGCTGGCTTCCAGATAGGATTTGTCCAGCCGCTCGATCGCCGCATACAGCGGCAGCACCATGAACGGCAGGTGGACATAGACCAGCCCGAACACCACCGCACTCTCGGTGAAGAGCAATTGCAGCGGCCGGAACGGCCCCAGCCCGCCCAGGCCGGCGAAGGCCAGCGCCGCATCGCCGATGTCCCAGAAGAATTCCAGGGTGAAGTTGACGTAGCCATAGGTCCGCAGCACCGTCATCAGGGCATAGGTGCGGATGAGCAGATTGGTCCAGAACGGCAGGATGATCAGCAGCAGCAGGACCATCTTCCACCGCCCCGGCGCGAAGGCGATCAGCAGCGCCACCGGGAAACCGGCGAGCAGGCAGATCAGCGTGGTCGCCGCCGCGACCCAGAGACTCTGCCACAGCACGTCGAGATAGACGGGCTCGAAGGCGCGGGCGTAGTTCTCCAGCGTCCAGGTCAGCTCGCGCTCGATCAGCCCGGTCTGCTGGCTGAAACTCAGGGTCCAGATCAGCCCCAGCGGCACCAGAAAAAACACCAGCAGCCAGGCGGCCGCCGGTACCGTCAGAACCGCCCACAGAACCCGGTTGGTCTTCCAGCTATCCACGCCGGACGTCCTTCAGCCGCGCCTTTCAGGCGGCGCGCACGCGGGTCATCGCCTCGTCGTAGAACCGGCTGATCTCTTCGCCAAGATACTTCGACACTTCGCCGCGCTCCAGCACCTCGTCGGGCGGAAAGATCGCCGGGTTGCGCCGGTAATCCTCCGGCATCAGAGCCAGCGCCGCGGCATTGGGCAGGGCATAGCGGGTGACCCTCCCGATGCCGGCATGCACCTCCGGCTGAAGAATGAAATTGATGAATTCGTGCGCCTCGTCGCGGTGCGGCGCGCCGGTCGGGATGGCCATCACGTCCTGCCAGATCAGCCCGCCCTCGCGCGGGTTGACGAACGCCAGATCCTCGTCCTCCTGCATCACCTGCAATATGTCGCCGTTCCACTCCATCGCCAGATCGACCTCGCGCGCGACCAGCAGATCCTGGCCGTTGTCGCCGGCGATGGTGCGGATGTTGGGCTTGGACCGGATCAGCACCTCGACCGCCTGCCCGAGCTCGCCCATATCCGTCGATTGCAGGGAATAGCCCAGATATTTCAGCGCCATCTGGATCACGGTGGAGGGTTCGGCCAGCCATGAGATGCGCCCGGCATAGGGCGCGCTCCGGTCGAACACGAAGCCCCAGCTATCGGGCACGGTCTCGACCCGCGACGTCCGATAGCCGATGCCGATGGTGCCCCACAAATACGGAATGGTGCGCTGCCGGCCCGGGTCGAACGGGGCATCCCGGAACCGCGGAGCGAGATTGTCGAAATTGGTGATGCGTGCGAGATCGAGCTGCTGGACCATGCCGGCGCGGATCATGCGCTGGCTCACCACGCCGGAAATCGGTGCGCGGATCATGCGCTCCGCCCAGTCATTGGTCGGCACGATGATGTCATAGCCGGGATTGCCCTCGCGCAGCCGCGCGAACAACTCGGCATTGTCGGCATAGAGGTCGTAGCGCGTGGCGATGCCGGTGGCGTCGGTGAAATCCGCCAGCGTGGTCTCGCCGATATAGGTGTCCCAATTGTAGATGTTGACCTGGCGCTGCTGCGCCCAGGCGGTCCGGGATGCCAGCGGCAGCGCGGCGGCAACCGCCAGCGAGCGCCTGATGAACTGACGGCGCGAGGTCTGTGATTCGAGTCGGCGGATCATCCCCGGATCTCCTCCCGGTCAATCGGGCCGGTCAAATGGCCCCGACGAAGCGGGCGCCGATTGAACGGCCAATCATGTCTGGCAATAACGATCTCGGGCATCCAGTCGTGTCACCTGCCCAGGTTCCAACGACAACACGCCGCGGTGACGAAGCCCATCCGCGGCGGCAGGCATGAGACGCCGAACGACCTGCCCTGTCAACCGCCGCCGCACAAGTTTT
>CAZTNV010000403.1:0-3427 GCA_964615535.1 uncultured Mycobacteriaceae bacterium
ATACCGGGTCGGGCCCGAGAGCGCCGGGGCCGATCCCGGTCCGGCCTGCTACCGCCGCGGCGGGCCGCTCACCGTGACCGACTGCAACGTCATGCTGGGCCGGCTCCAGCCCGATGTCTTTCCGCGGGTGTTCGGGCCCGATGGCGACCAGCCGCTGGATGCCGACATCGTCCGCACCCGGTTCGCCGAGCTGGGCGCGGAGATCGCCCGCGCCACCGGCGACCGCCGCCCGGCGGTGGCGGTCGCCGACGGCTTCCTGAAGATCGCGGTCGACAACATGGCCAATGCCATCAAGCAGATCTCGGTGCAGCGCGGCTACGACGTGACCGCCTACACCCTGGTCTGCTTCGGCGGCGCAGGCGGCCAGCACGCCTGTCCGGTGGCCGATGCGCTGGGCATGACGCGGGTGCTCATCCATCCCTATGCCGGGGTGCTCTCGGCCTATGGCATGGGGCTGGCGGACATCCGGGCGATGCGCGAAATGTCGGTCGAGGCGCCGCTCGATGCCGGCGGGATCGCCGCCGCGGCGCGGCTGGCCGACCGGCTGGCGGCCGAGACCGTGGCCGAGCTGCGCGCCCAGGGCGTCGAGGCGATCGACACCATGCGCCGCCTGCATCTGAAATATCAGGGCACCGACACCGCGCTGACCGTGCCGTTCGCGCCCGACATCGCCGATCTGGTCGCGGCCTTCGAGACCGCGCACCGGCGCCAGTTCGGCTTCATGATGGCCGGCAGGCCGCTGACGATCGACGCGGTGTCGGTCGAATCGGCCGGCGGCGGCACTTCGGCCGCGGACCTTCCGCCGGACCCCTCCCCGCGCTCCGGGCCGCCCGAACCGCTCGCAACGGTCGAGGCCTATATGGACGGCGCGCTGCGTCCCACCGCGGTGTTCGACCGCACCGCGCTCCGCCCCGGCGATGCGATCGACGGCCCGGCCATCCTGCGCGAGGCCAATGCCACCACGGTGGTCGAGCCGGGCTGGCGGGCGGAGATCACGCCGCGACTCGATATGGTGATGAACCGGGTGGTGCCCCGGCCGAGCCGGGTGGCGCTCGGCACCGCGGTCGACCCGGTGATGCTGGAGGTGTTCAACAACCTGTTCATGTCGATCGCCGAGCAGATGGGCGTGACGCTGCAGAACACCGCCTATTCGGTCAACATCAAGGAGCGGCTCGATTTCTCCTGCGCCGTGTTCGATGCCGAGGGCCGGCTGGTCGCCAACGCGCCGCACGTCCCGGTCCATCTCGGCTCGATGGGCGCCAGCGTCCGCGCGGTGATCGCGGCGCGGCAGGCCACCATGCGGCCGGGCGACGTGTTCGCGCTCAACGACCCCTACAATGGCGGCACCCATCTGCCCGACGTCACGGTGATCACCCCGGTCTTCGACGCGGCCGGCGCGCGGGTGCTGTTTTATGTCGCCAGCCGCGGCCATCATGCCGATATCGGCGGGCTGACCCCCGGCTCGATGCCGCCGGCCAGCCGGACGATCCGCGACGAGGGCGTGCTGATCGACGATTTCCTGCTGGTCGAACAGGGCGCGTTCCGGGAGGCGGCGCTGGTCGACCTGCTGCGCTCGGGGCCCTGGCCGGTGCGCAAGATCGATCAGAATCTGGCCGATCTGAAGGCCCAGATCGCCGCCAACGAGACCGGGGTGCGCGAGCTGCGCCGCATGGCCGCGACCTTCGGCCTCGAGGTCGTGCACGCCTATATGGGCCATGTCCGCGACAATGCCGAGGCGCAGGTCCGCCGCGTGCTGGGCGTGCTGACTCCCGGCCGGTTCGTCCAGCCGCTCGACAACGGCGCGGAGATCCACGTCGATATCCGGATCGACCGGGCGGCCCGGCGGGCGGTGATCGACTTCACCGGCACCTCGGCCCAGCTCCCCGACAATTTCAACGCGCCCTCGGCGGTGGTGCGCGCCGCCGTGCTCTACGTGTTCCGCACCCTGGTGGACGAGGACATCCCGCTCAACGACGGTTGCATGGCGCCGCTGGAGATCGTGATTCCGGAGGGCAGCATGCTCTCCCCCCGCTTTCCGGCGGCGGTGGTGGCCGGCAATGTCGAGACCTCGCAATGCGTCACCGATGCGCTTTACGGCGCGTTGGGCGTGCTGGCGGCGGCGCAGGGCACCATGAACAACTTCACCTTCGGCAACGACCGTTATCAGTATTACGAGACGATCTGCGGCGGCGCCGGGGCCGGGCCGGAGTTCGACGGCGCCTCCGCCGTGCACACCCACATGACCAACTCCCGGCTGACCGATCCGGAGGTGCTGGAGCTGCGCTTCCCCGTCCTTCTGGAACGCTTTGCGATCCGGCGCGGCAGCGGCGGCGCCGGGCGGCACCGCGGCGGCGACGGCGTGATCCGCCGCCTGCGCTTCCTGGAGCCGATGCAGGCGGCGATCCTGTCCAATCACCGCATCGTACCGCCCTTCGGTCTGGCCGGCGGCCAACCGGGCGCGGTCGGCCGCACCTGGGTCGAACGCGCCGACGGCACCCGCGAAGAACTCCGCGGCACCGACCAGACGGCGATGGCCGCCGGCGACGCCATCGTGATCGAAACCCCCGGCGGCGGCGGCTACGGCGAGCCGGGGTAGCCATCCCGCAGCCTGGCCGCGGGCCCGGCGTCGAGGCTGCGCCGATTTCCGCTCTAGCCACCGGGGCCCCCGGCCGGCAAAGTGGCGGCGTCTCAACTCTCCTGCGGAGATTCGGCTCGTGGCGATCCGGCATCCCTATCTGCTGTTCCTGGGCGATGCGGCCGACCAGCTCGCGGCCAAGACCGCGTTCGGCGTGGCGTTCTGGCGGCCGGACTGGTGCGTCGGGCAGCTCAGCCTGCCCGACTGCAACGCCGATATCGGCCTGCCCGAGATGAGCGTGGAGGAGGCCGCGGCGGCCGGGGCGAAAACCCTGATCATCGGCGTCGCCAATCGCGGCGGGGTGATCTCCACGCTGTGGGAGGCGACCATGCTGCACGCGCTCGAACTCGGCCTGGACATCGCCAGCGGCCTGCATGCCAGAGTCGCGGATTTGCCCGCGGTGGCCGCGGCGGCACACCGGCTCGGGCGGCGGCTGTTCGACGTGCGCCATCCCGACCGGTCGTTCCCGATCGCCACCGGCGCGCACCGGCCGGGCCGGCGCCTGCTGACCGTCGGCACCGACTGCTCCTCGGGCAAGATGTTCACCGCCCTGGCCCTGGAAAAGGCGATGCGCGCCCGCGGCCTCAACGCCACCGGCCAGACCGGCATCCTGATCGCCGGCTCGGGCGTGTCGGTGGATGCGGTGATCGCCGATTTCATCGCCGGGGCCACCGAATGGCTGTGCCCGGCCAACGAGCCGGACCACTGGGACCTGATCGAGGGCCAGGGTTCGCTGTTCCACGCCTCCTATGCCGGGGTGTCGCTCGGCCTGCTGCACGGCGCCCAGGCAGA
>CAZTNV010000404.1:0-3425 GCA_964615535.1 uncultured Mycobacteriaceae bacterium
GATCGGCCAAGACAGAACTTTTGCAGAACCTGCCTTGCCTGGATAGGGAAATGCATTCATACTTCAGAACTATGGCCGAAAGAATAATCGCCGAATCTTTCCTGACTGTGAATCGGACTGCGATATTGGGAGGCCTGCGTGAACGGCCGGGGGAGACGGCAGGCCGTCACACGGATGCCGGTAGAGTGGTCCGCACGCCACGGCACCGACGCGGCTTCCGCGGCCCCGGCCCGATGACTGTCGAGAAAAGGGTGTTGCCGCTAGGCCGGCACCGGCGGAACCCATCCGGCCAGCCGGTCCAACACCGCCCGTTTCTGAGCCGGTGAGAACGATGACCAGCCGGCGATTTCCTGGATGGTCCGGCCGCACCCGATGCAGATCCGGGCGGGTTTTTCCAGGGTGCAGACCTTGATGCACGGCGACGGCACGTCCGTCTCATCGACCGCGACGGCTTCGACGGCGCCGGTACCGGTTTCAACGGTCATGGGATGTCCAGCAATCCACTCGTTCGCAACAACCCTACAAGGGCGACCGATCCGGGCGCAATCGCCAATCCGGTCGCCGTGGCCGGTGCTCATTGGCCGGTACTGGTCGGACAGCATTCGGGAACTGCTTGCCGTGGGTAAATTTTGGCATTAAAAGCGGCGTTGTCGCAGCGTTGCGGCCAGTCCGGACCTGCTGCGGCGACGGCGTTTCGGAGAGATCGGGGTGGAGCGGCCAGCGGGCCCTACCGGGATCACCTCCCCGCCAGCAGGTAGTCCGCGATGACAAAAGGGCGCCAAAGGGTAGGGAAGGGCACGGATTATTTCAATTCGGCCTCATCTGTCCTCGCCACCCGCCGGCCACCCGGCCCCCGCTCGACCCATCGTGAGCATTGCCGTCTATTGCCCCCAGTTTTCCCACGGGAGATCGCCCCATGACGACGCCCACCGCCTCGCCGGTGAGGATGGTGGCCGCTTCGCCGGCCCCGCTGACCATCGTTCGTACCGTCGCCGAGCTGCGCGCCCGCATCGCCGAATGGCGCCGCGCCGGGCTGACGGTCGGGCTGGTTCCGACCATGGGTGCGCTGCATGCCGGGCATCTTTCGCTGGTCGCGCGGACGCTGCGGGAGGCTGATCGCGCCGTGGCGACGATCTTCGTCAACCCGTCGCAGTTCGGTCCCAACGAGGATTTTACCCGCTACCCGCGCCAGGAGGCGCTCGATGCCGCCAAGCTGGCCACGGTCGGCACCCATCTGCTGTTCGTGCCGACGGTGGAAGAGATGTATCCGGCCGGGTTCTCCACCTCGGTGTCGGTCGGGGGCCTGACCGATTGCCTGTGCGGCCTGTCGCGGCCAGGGCATTTCGGTGGCGTGGCGACGGTGGTGACCAAGCTGCTGCTCCAGGCCCTGCCCGACGTCGCGGTGTTCGGGGAAAAGGATTACCAGCAACTCATGGTCATCCGGCGCCTGGTGCGCGATCTCGACATTCCGGTGCGCATCGTCGGCAGCCGGACCATCCGCGAGCCCGATGGGCTGGCCCTGTCCTCGCGCAACGCCTATCTCTCGCCCGATCAGCGCGCCGTGGCCCCGACCATCCATCGCGTGCTCACCACCATTGCGGAACGCTGTGCCGAGGGTGAGCCGGCCTGTGGGCCGCTGGCCTGGGGCCGCGCCCGATTGGCCGAGGTCGGGTTCGGCACGATCGATTATCTCGATCTGCGCTGCGCCGAGACCCTGGCCACCCTGCCCGAGGCCCGTCCCCCGGCCCGCGTCTTCGCCGCCGCCTGGCTCGGCCGCACCCGCCTGATCGACAATCTGGCGGTGACGCCCAAGGTGGCGTGAGCGCACCCGCCGGTTTGACCCATCACCGCGCATTGAAAAGACTGACTGCGGATTGGGTCGCGTTCTCCTGCCATCTCTCGCGGTTGGCACTGGACGCGACCGAATACCCCCGGATACTTCCCGCTGAGCCTGCGGGACGTCTACCGCGCCGGCTCGCATAGATCATCCATGGCTGGCGGTCAGCAGCCGGTGAAAGTCACACTCCCGGCAGCGCTCGGGCGTGGACGATCGCGAGCGGAACGTCCAAGCCGATCGTATTCAATCGCAGGCGCGCTGCGGGACCATGAAGCCGTTCCTCAGGCAGCCAAGTGCCGTCGGTGCCGCGCCGGTACACGGAGGCTGCGACGGTCTCGCTCTCCACATAGACGATTTCGTCCAAGCCGGGGATGGTCTTGTAGATCGGCAGCTTGACGAGAACGTCATCGCGATCGTTCGAAGGCGACAGGATTTCGACGATCAGGATCGGCTGCGCGACCATGCCCCGATCACCTTCGGCCGGCAGCCCGCAGGTGATCGCGAAATCGGCTTCGAAATGGTCGCGTCCGAACATGCCCATCGGCGCAATTCCCGCCTGGGTGCGAACGCTGCAGCCGGGCCGATGGTTGGTGACCGCATTGTACAGCAGCCCCCCGAGATTGCCGGCAATCACCTGATGCCGGCTGCCGGGAGGCGCCATCGCGACGATCACCCCGTCGATCAACTGGTAGTGGCGGCCATCGTTCGGACATTCGTCGAAGAACTCCGCCACGGTCAGCCGTCGGCGCGCTGGCTGCATCTTCCGATCCTCCCAAAGCCGGGACCCGGCACAAGCTCAAGGCTCTCTGCCGGCCCGGCATCCCGCCGCTGCTGCGGTGTCGCCGGGGTCCGCGGCCGATCAACAGCCTAACCCGGCAGCACCGGCCCCGTCGGCTGCGGTTGCTGCGCTGCCCGCCGCCGCCGGACGAGGCGGGGCAGCACGCCGTGATGCGGTCCGAACAGCATCGCCAGCACTTGCAGAAATCCGGCCACCACCGCAATCATGCCCGCGGCATTCAGCGAGTTCTCCCCGCCCAGCCAGAACGGCCCGAACGCCGCCAGCAGGTATCCCGCCGCCCCGCTCACCGACGCCAGCAGCGCGCTCAGCCAGAGCTGCACGGCCAGCCGGTCGGTCAGCATGCGGGCGGCGGCGGGCGGGCAGATGAACATGGCGATGACCAGGATCGAGCCGACCGCCTCGAACGCCGCCACCGCCGCCACCGCCACCATCACCACCAGCCCGAGATTGACCCATCGGGCCGAGATCCCGATGCTGGTCGCCAGATCGGGGTCGAAGGTGACGATCTTCAGTTCTTTGTAGAACACTACGATCAGCACCGCGACCGCCAGCGTCACCGCCAGCAGCGTCGTCACCTGCCGCGGCAGGTCCAGCCACACCGCCGGATCGGCCAGCGACTCCCAGCCGGTCGGGGCGAGCCACAGAATGCCTTCGAGCTGGCCGTACAGCGCATGATGCGCATCCAGATGGACGCGGGTGCCGACCGACTGTTCCAGCAGCACCACGCCGCCGGCGAACATCACGGTGAACACCACGCCCATCGCCGCGCCGGACTCGATCCGGCCGAGC
>CAZTNV010000405.1:0-983 GCA_964615535.1 uncultured Mycobacteriaceae bacterium
CCGACGACACCACCAACGCCGTCTCGATCCGCCGCTTCTTCGCCCGCACCGCCGGGGTCGCGACCACCACCCGGACGGAGCAGGCGACCATCATCCAGACCCGCCACCGGATTCCCGAGGCGCCGCTGACCGAGGGCCAGATCCTGGTCTATCAGGTGCCGATCCCGGAGCCGCTGCGCTGGCTGGAGCCGCGCGAGACGGCGACCCGCAAGATGCACGCGCTGCAGGAGTACGGCATCATGCATGTCCGGCTGTACGAGGACATCGCCACCCATGGCCGGATCGCCACGGCGTACAACTATCCCGTCCGGGTCCATGGCCGCTATCTGATGAGCCCCAGCCCGATCCCGAAATTCGACAATCCGAAGCTCGACCGCAATCCGGCGCTGCACCTGTTCGGCGCCGGGCGGGAGCAGCGGATTTATGCCGTGCCGCCCTATACCCGGGTGGAAAGCCTGGATTTCGAGGACCATCCGTTCACCGTGGACCATGACGGCCGGGCCTGCGCCCCGGTCTGCAAATTGTGCGGGTCGCGCGAGTCGTATCTCGACGAGATCGTGACCGACGATCGCGGCGGCCGGATGTTCCTGTGCTCCGACACGGATTACTGCGCGGCGCGGCGCGGGGAGCGGCAGCCATGAGGCCGGCACCGCTGCTCCGCGCCGCCGGGATTTCCCACCGCTACGGCGCCCGGATCGCCTGCGCCGAGGTCGATCTGGAGCTGTGGCCGGGGGAGGTGCTGGGCATCGTCGGCGAATCCGGCGCCGGCAAGACCACCCTGCTCCGGCTGCTGTCGGGCGAACTGGCCGCGTCCGGCGGCACGGTCGAGTACCGGATGCGCGACGGCGCCGCGGTCGATATCGGCACCCTGCCCGAGGCCGCGCGGCGCCATCTGCTGCGCACCGAATGGGGCATCGTGCACCAGAACCCGCGCGACGGGCTGCGCCTGGGGGTCAGCGCCGGCGGCAATATCGGCGAGCGGC
>CAZTNV010000405.1:993-3393 GCA_964615535.1 uncultured Mycobacteriaceae bacterium
GGCATTACGGCCGCATCCGCGCCGCGGCGCTCGACTGGCTGGCGCAGGTCGAGATCGACCCGGACCGGATCGACGATCCGCCGTCAACCTTTTCCGGCGGCATGCAGCAAAGATTGCAGATCGCGCGGACCCTGGTGACCCATCCGCGGCTGGTGTTCATGGACGAGCCGACCGGCGGGCTCGACGTTTCGGTGAAGGCCCGGCTGCTCGACCTGCTGCGCCGGCTGGTCGGCTCGCTCGGGCTGTCGGCGATCGTGGTGACCCATGATCTGGGCGTGGCGCGGCTGCTGGCGCACCGGCTGCTGGTGATGCAGGGGGGCAGGGTGGTCGAGCACGGGCTGACCGATCAGGTGCTCGACGATCCCCAGCACCCCTACAGCCAGCTCCTCGTCTCGTCGATCCTGCCGGTGTGACCATGGCCATGGCAACCGAACCGGTATCCGCCGAGATCATGGTCGCGGCCGATGGGCTGGCCAAGGCGTTCACGCTGCATGCCCAGGGCGGCGTGCGCATCCCGGTGCTGGACGGCGTCGGGCTGACCGTGCGGCGCGGCGAGTGCCTGGTGCTGACCGGGCCGTCGGGCGCCGGCAAATCGACCCTGCTGCGCTGCCTCTATGCCAATTACCGGCCGCAGCACGGCCGGGTGCTGGTGCGGCACGATGGCGGGCTGGTCGATATCCTGGCCGTTCCGGCGGTCGAGGTGCTGGAGATCCGGCGCCGCACGCTGGGCTATGTCAGCCAGTTCCTGCGCGCGGTGCCGCGGGTGCCGGCGATCGAGCTGGTCAAGGAGCCGCTGCGCCTTCTGGGCCTTGCCGAAGCCGAGGCGGCGGACGGGGCGGCGGCGATGCTGGCGCGGCTGCGGCTGCCCGAGCGGCTGTGGACGGTTGCGCCTGCAACATTTTCCGGCGGCGAGCAACAAAGGGTGAACCTGGCCTGCGCCTTCGTCGCCCCGCGGCCGATCCTGCTGCTCGACGAGCCGACCGCCTCGCTCGACCGCGACAATCGCGACATCGTGGTGGCGCTGATCGCCGAAGCCCGCGCCCGCGGCGCCGCCCTGATCGGCATTTTTCACGACGCGGCGGTGCGCGACGCGGTGGCGACCCAGGTGATCGAACTCGGCGCCGCCCGGCCGCCGGCAGCTTGAGCGAACGCCCGAGGGCCCGGCCGGCACAGGCCGCGGTCGGCCTCAGTCCTCGCCGCGCAGGTCGAGCCGGGCGAACAGCGCCCGGTCCTGGTCGGTATCGGGATTGCCGGTGGTCAGCAGCCGGTCGCCGTAGAAGATCGAATTGGCCCCGGCAAAGAAGCACAGCGCCTGGGCCGCATCCGACAGCGAGGTCCGCCCGGCCGACAGCCGGACATGGGCCTGGGGCATGAGGATGCGGGCGACCGCGATGGTGCGGACATATTCGAATTCGTCGAGCGGCTCGACCTCGCCCAGCGGCGTGCCCGGAATCGGCACCAGCCGGTTGATCGGCACGCTTTCGGGATGCGGATCGAGGCTGGCCAGGGTCTGCAGCAGGCCGGCGCGGTCCTCCCGCGCCTCGCCCAGCCCGACGATGCCGCCCGAGCACACCTTAAGACCGGCCGCGCGCACCGCCGCCAGCGTGTCCAGCCGGTCCTGGTAGGTCCGGGTGGTGATGACGGTGCCGTAGAATTCTTCCGAGGTGTCGAGGTTGTGGTTGTAGTAGTCGAGCCCGGCGGCGCGCAGCTCCGCCGCCTGCGCCGGGGTGAGCATGCCCAGCGTCATGCAGGTTTCCAGCCCCAGCGCCTTGACGTCGGCGATGATGCCGGCCAGCCGGCCGATATCGCGATCCTTCATCTCGCGCCACGCCGCACCCATGCAGAACCGCCCGGCCCCAGCCGCCTTGGCGCGCGCCGCGGCGTCGCGCACCGCGGCACGCTCGGCCAGCTTGCCGGCATCCAGCCCGGTGTCGTAATGCACGCTCTGGGAGCAGTACTTGCAGTCCTCCGCACAGCCGCCGGTCTTGATGTTCATCAGCGTGCTGAGCTGGACCCGGTTGGGATCGAAATGCCGCCGGTGCGTCCGGTGCGCCCGGTAGAGCAGATCGTTGAAGGGCAGCGCGAACAGATCGAGGATCTCGGCGCGGGTCCAGTCGAACCGCGGCGCGGCGCTCGGGACCGTATCGGCCGGCGACGGGGCGGGGCGGAGCAGGACGGTCATGATCACTCCTGGGATAAGGGCCCCGGCAGGATCGGCCAGGAACGGCGATACGGGGACGCGGCACATCTTTACGTGCACCGGCGTGCGGCGCAACCGAAACCGCAGCAGGAACGCCCGCCACGGCGCCCGGGCCGGGAACCGCTTGCCGCAGCGATCAGTTCGGCCGGGGCGTGGCGAAGACGGCGCCCAGGGTCGGCGCATCAAGAAGGTTGTCGAGC
>CAZTNV010000406.1:0-3382 GCA_964615535.1 uncultured Mycobacteriaceae bacterium
AGAACGGCACCCTGTTCCTGGACGAGATCGGCGACATGCCGATGGAGGCGCAAACCCGGCTGTTGCGGGTGCTGCAGGAGGGCGAATACACCACGGTGGGCGGCCGCACCGCGATCAAGACCGATGTGCGGATCGTCGCGGCCACGCATCGCGATCTCCGCCAGTTGATCCGCCAGGGGCTGTTCCGCGAGGATCTGTTCTATCGCCTCAACGTCGTGCCGATCCGGCTGCCGCCCTTGCGCGAGCGGACCGAGGATCTGCCGGCGCTGGTCCGCCATTTTTTCCACGAGGCGGGCGAGCAGGGGCTGCCGATGAAGAGCCTCGATCAGGCGGCGATGGAACGGCTGAAGGCCTATCGCTGGCCGGGCAATGTGCGCGAGCTGGAAAACCTGGTCCGCCGGCTGGCCGCGCTCTATGCCCAGGAGGTGATCGGGCTGGATGTGATCGAGGCCGAGCTGGGCGACGCCGCGCCCGGCCAGACCGAGGCCGAAGAGCTGCACAACGAAGGCCTGGGTGCGGCGGTGGAGCGGCACCTGAAGGAGTATTTCGCAGCGCACAAGGACGGTCTGCCGGCCTTCGGCCTGTACGATCGCATCGTCCAGGAGGTCGAACGGCCCCTGATCGGGCTCAGCCTGTCGGCCACCAGGGGCAATCAGATCAAGGCCGCGCAGCTTCTGGGCCTCAACCGCAATACATTGCGCAAGAAAATCCGCGAATTGGACATCCAGGTCATTCGCGGCCTAAAATGACGGCGGTGGAGGCGACCGCGCCGCATCGATTGGCAATCGCACGATGACCGAGATGCAGCCTCAGCCCTCTGCGGACGCACCGCGCACGCTCTGGCGGCACCTGCTGCTGTGGTCGGTCCGCTGGCATCTGGCCAACAAGGCGGCGGTGGTGTTGACGGTTGCCGCGCTGCTGGCGGGTTTCGCGACCTATGGCGCGCTGACCGAAAACCCGCCCTTCGGGCACGACCCGGATACCGTCTACATCCTGCTCAATCTCGATCTGGTGATCCTGCTGCTGCTGGGCTCGCTGATCGCTCGGCGGATTGCGGGCCTGTGGGTCAAGCGGCGCCAGGGGCTGGCCGGGTCCCGCCTGCATGTCCGGCTGGTCGCCCTGTTCAGCGTGGTGGCGGTGGCCCCGGCGATCCTGGTCGCGACCTTTTCCATGCTGTTCTTCTATTTCGGCATTCAGTCGTGGTTTTCCGAACGGGTGTCGACGGCGGTCAACGAGTCTTTCTCGGTGGCACAGGCCTATCTGCTGGAGCACCAGCAGACCTTGCGGGCGGACGCGCTGGCCATGGCCAACGATTTGAATCGCGAGGCGCCGCGGCTGGTGTCGGACGAGACTTTCTTCAACCAGTTCGTCTCGACCCAGGCGATCCTGCGCGGCCTGACCGAGGCGATGGTGTTCGATGGCGCCGGGCACGGCCTGGCCCGGTCGAGCCTGACGTTCCAGCTTCAGTTCGAACCGATCCCGGAAGATGCGCTGGAGCGCGCGCGGCTCAACGAAGTGGTGTTGCTGAACAACGAGACCGATGATCGGGTGCGGGCGCTGATTCGGCTCGACCGGTTCATCGACACCTACCTGCTGATCGGCCGCCTGGTAGAGTCGCGGGTGATCGGCCACATGGAGCGGGCGCAGGGTGCAGTGACCGAATACCAGATGCTGGAGGGCCGGTATTCCTCGCTGCAGATCACCTTCACCCTGATCTATGTGGTGGTGGCGCTGCTGCTGCTGCTGGTCGCCGTTTCGATCGGCCTGGTCTTCGCCGATACCGTGGTTCGCCCGGTGAGCGCCCTGATCGCCGCCGCGGAGCGCATCCGCACCGGCGATCTCGCCGCGCGGGTTCCCGACAGCGATACCAATGACGAGCTGGCCAGCCTGTCCCGGGCGTTCAACCGCATGACCAGCCAGCTCGAAAGCCAGCGGCGCGAACTGATCGAGGCCAACCGGCAGCTCGACCAGCGCCGCCGTTTCACCGAAACCGTTCTGGCCGGTGTCTCGGCCGGCGTGCTCGGCCTGGATGGCGAGGGGCGGATTCATCTGCCGAACCGCTCTGCGACCGAATTGCTCGGCCGCGATCTCGATGCGCTGGTCGGCCATCCGCTGACCGCTGTGGTGCCGGAAACCGCCGAGCTGATCGCGTCCATCCATCGGCGGCCCGGCCGGCTGGTCGAATCGCAGGTCAGGATTCGGCGGGGCGCGGAGGTCCGCACCCTGCTGGTGCGCATTGCCGCAGACCGCACCGAAGGCGAGGTGCGCGGCTACGTGGTGACCTTTGACGACATTACGGAGCTGCTGTCGGCGCAGCCCAAGGCGGCCTGGGCCGATGTGGCGCGGCGGATCGCGCACGAAATCAAGAATCCGCTGACCCCGATCCAGCTCTCGGCCGAGCGGCTCAAACGCAAATATGCCCGGGAGATCGTCAGCGATCCGGACACCTTCATCGCCTGCACCGATACGATCGTCCGCCAGGTCGGCGATATCGGCCGCATGGTCGATGAGTTTTCCGCCTTCGCGCGCATGCCGTCGCCGGTGATGAAGCTGCACGATCTTCATGAAATCTGCCAGCAGGCCGTGTTCCTGCAGCGCAGCGCCCATCCCGACATTCGCTTCGTTTTGCAAGAGCCCGAGGCGCGACCGTTGATCCCTTGCGATGTGCGCCAGGTTGCCCAAGTAATGACCAATCTTCTGCAGAACGCGCTCGATGCGATCGAGGGTCGAGAGCTGTCGGGCGAGGGCCCGCTGCCGCAGGGTGAGGTGGGCGTGTCGGTGACCCTGGTGGATGAGGGCGTGGCCGTTACGGTCGAAGACAACGGCAAAGGACTGCCACCCGAGAATCGCGAGAGACTGACCGAACCCTATGTCACCACACGGGCCAAGGGCACCGGTTTGGGTCTGGCAATCGTGAAAAAAATCATGGAGGATCACGGGGGCAGGCTGGTCTTGGGGGATCGACCGGGCGGCGGCGCGCGGGTCCATATCGTTTTTCCGCTGGGCGATGCGGCCGGCATTGCCCCATCCGATGGCGAGTCCTCGACACCAAGCCCCCGCGAGCGGGTGAGCCATGGCGCATGACATTCTGGTGGTCGATGACGAGGCCGACATTCGCATGGTCATTTGCGGCATCCTCGGCGACGAAGGATACCGGACCCGCGAGGCCGCCGATGTCGACGCCGCCCTGGCGGCGCTGCGTGCCCGTCGGCCCAATCTGCTGATTCTTGACGTATGGCTCCAGGGCAGCCGAATGGACGGGCTCGAACTGCTGGACGAGATCCGCCGCGATTTCCCGACCCTGCCGGTGCTGATGATCAGCGGCCACGGCAACATCGAGATGGCGGTCTCCGCGATCAAGCACGGCGCCTACGACTTCATC
>CAZTNV010000407.1:0-3381 GCA_964615535.1 uncultured Mycobacteriaceae bacterium
ACGATCACGCTCATGGCGTAATCGAGGTAGGAGCGTTTCATCTCCTCCTCGATGGTCACCGGCGTGATGTCGAAACCAGAAGGTTGTGCGGGGGAGTCGACCACTGAGAATCCTGAACAGAGGTGCAGCCTGCGCGACGATAAGCTCGGCTCCGAAAACGCAGAAAAGACGCCGCCGCGGTCACGGCGCCGTCAAATACCCTCCATCATGTAGCAAGTCCGGCCGCGCCAAACAATGGTAATACCACGGCGGCCTTGCCGCCGCTTCAGCAGATCCCGGTTCAGCAGGTCTCGGCGTCACGCGTTGCCAGGCGCCAGAATCGCCAGGCGAGCAGCGACACGGCGATGATGCTGGCGACCAGAATGCCCTCGAAGATGCCGACGACGCCGCGGCCGAGCGGAAATGCCAGGACCCAGCAGACCGGCACCATCACGCCGAAATAGGACAGCACGTGCAGGGCGGTCGGTACCCAGGTGTCGCCACGGCCGCGCAGCGCATTGGCCATCACGCCCTGGCCGCCATCGACCACCAGGATCGATGCGGCGATCGCGATCAGCGGTATGACCAGCCCATGGAGATGCGGATCGCTGGTATAGAGCCCGGCGAGCTCCGCCGGCTCGAGCAGGAAGACGACGCCAAGCCCGACCATTGCCAGGCTGTTGACCGCCAGCCCGGTCCACCCGGCCAGCGCCATGTCCAGATGGTTGCCCCGGCCGTGAGCGTTGCCGACCTGGACCGCGGTCGCCGCCCCGAACCCCAGCGCGACCATAAAGACCAGCGCGATGAGATTGAGCGTGATCGAAAATGCGGCCAGCGCCTGTACGCCCAGCCAGCCGGCATAGAGGCCGACCATCATGAACGCGATGGACTCGACGCCGATGCTGCCGGCCGTGGCGTAGCCGAGCTGCCGCTGGGGCCGCCAGTCGCACCAGCCGCCGCCCGGCCGCCGGCGGATCGCAAACCGTGCATGGTCGGTCATGGTCCAGATATAGCCGACCAGGGCCAGCGCCAGGAATACCCGGACCGCCGTGGTTGCCCAGGCCGATCCGACCGCGCCCATTTCCGGAAAGCCCCAATGGCCGTAGACCAGCACCCAGTTGAGCGCGATGTTGAGCAGGTTGCCGGCGATCATGATGATCATGCCCGGCAGGGGCCGCTTGATGCCTTCGAGAAAGAACGCCGAGGCGATCCAGACGAGATGCGCCGGCACGCCCAGGCCGATGATCAGGATCACCGCACCGCCGCCCGCCGCCAACTCGGGGCTTTGGCCGGACGCCAGGAGGAAAGGCTCGCCCAGCAGGCAAAGCAGAGTGCCGACCAGACCGATCAGCAGGGCATAGGGTATCGAACGCCGCCATACCGCGCCGCATTCGGTCAGCCGGCAGGCGCCGAAGGCTGCCGCCGTCATGACCAGCGTGCCCATCAGCAGGCCGATGCTGCCGATCAGGATCGGGCCGAGCGGCGCCACCGCGATCGCCTGATAAGCCAGTTCCTCGGTCGCAAACCGCCCGACCATCACGGTATCGGCGAGCGCCATGGTGATAATTCCCGCGCGCGCCACGATCACCGGCCCGGCCAGCCTGAGCAGTTCGGCGATCTGCGACTGCAATCGGCCAAGGCGCAAAAAGGGCTCGGCCGCGATCGGAATATCCGGCATGACGGTCACTCGTCTACAGCAGATACGAATTCGGAACACCGGTCGGTGAGGACGCGCTTCGGTACCGAATATCCGAAAGATAGCATGGGCATTGAGGTGCCCAAAGAACCCGCCCGCCACGCCTGTGGCGCCGACCTATGCCGAGATGTTCAGCTCGGCGCCGATTTCTGGTTGAGTTTCGTGAATTCCAGCGGGCAGCGGTCCCGAGGGGGCGCGGCGGACACGCCAATAGGCGTAGACTTGGCCTTGAACGGTGTCTTTTAGTATAATTACTTATAACCCATCAATACGCCTTATCAGCTCCCGTGTGGTCGCCGACTGCCTCTGCACGCGGATGACGGAGATCGGCTAGGCGGACGGGCTTGGCGAGTCACGGCCCGGCGACCCAGGCCCCGGCGAGTCAGGTGTTGAGCTGCCAGGTGTGCCAGGCGACCGCGGTGGCGTAGGCGACCCAGGCGAGATAGGGCAGGAACAGCAGCCCGGCCGTCCGCGAAAGGCGCTGGAACGCCACCGTGGTCAGCGCCACGGCGACCAGCACCGGCAGGATCATGACAAAGCCCAGCGTGACGTTCTGCAGGCCGAAAAAAGCCGGGCTCCAGGCCAGGTTGAAGGCGAGCTGGACAGCGAACAGAACGAAGGCGCCGCGCGCGCCGGCGAAGCCGTGCTCTCGCCAGACCAGCCATGCCGCGGTGCCCATCATCAGATAGAGGATCGTCCAGACCACGCCGAAGGCCCAGTTCGGCGGGGTCAGCGGCGAGCGGTTCAGGGACGCGTACCAGCTACTCTCGCCCGACGACACCACCAGCCCCGACAGGCTCCCCAGCGCCACGCAGCCGAGCGCGAAGACCGCCAGCATGAGCCATGGGTGTTGTCCCGACCCCGAATTTCGACGACCCGCTGAAGGACTGATCATGGGCTGTCTCCTCTCCGTCGCTGCCTCTGCCGAAATCTTGGCCGAATTCGGAGTGGTTCAACCTCCGGGTAGCGTGTTCGGGAACAACTTGCATACGACGCAGAAAATCCGCATATGGAACTGGTTAAGTGCCGTTTAGGGGTGCTCAAGGCAATGCTGGTGGAATTTCGCCTGAAAAACTATGGCTGCATCCATGATGAGCAAACCTTGTCGATGGTCGCGGGTCCACATCGGGCTTCGGCCGCCTCGCCCCGGCTGTATCATGCGTCCGCGGTGACGCCGCCGCTGCTTCCGGTCGCAGTTCTGTTCGGCCCGAATGGTTCGGGCAAGAGCACGATCGTCAAGGCCCTTGATTTCATGCGCCGATTCGTCGTTGCTTCTGCCAAGGGCCAGGAGGGCGAAGCGATCGACGTCACACCCTTCTTGTTGCGCAGCGAGGGGAAGAGCCGACCCAGCGAGTTCGAAGTGGTTTTCGTCCATTCGGGCGTTCGTTATCAGTACGGATTCTCAGCAGACTCCTACAGAGTTCATGATGAATGGCTTTTTGCTGTGCGCGAAGGCGGACGCACCCAGCGCTGGATTGAACGCCGTTATGATCGGAATGCCGACAAGTATGACATTTATATCAACTCATCGCTCAAGGGAGAGAGGGAGGTGTGGAAAAAGTCGACCAGGGACAATGCTTTACTTTTGTCAGTTGCCGTTCAACTCAAGGCGGAGTCGCTGCGCGAGCCTTTTGACTGGTTCCAGAATCGGTTGAATTCCCTATCCAGGCAACGCAGGTTCTGCAAAAGTTCTGGTTTGTCTGATC
>CAZTNV010000408.1:0-3369 GCA_964615535.1 uncultured Mycobacteriaceae bacterium
AGCCGCTCCACCACCTCGGCGAGGCCGGGCGGCGGGCCGGCGGCGGGACGGTCCGGCCAGATCAGCGCGACGGTTTCGGCCAGATCGCCGACGAAATCGTAGGACCAGCCGAACAGCGCGGGATCGACCCGCTCCGCCACCAGCCCGCGCACCACGCCCGGCTTGACCTGGCCCAGGGCCAGCCCGTCGGTCAGCGCGGCCAGCGCATGCCCGCGATCGGGATCGGGCGCCTGCCCGAAATACTCGACCATCAGCCGCAGCTTGCCGTTACGCGACGGCATGAACACCAGGGATTCGATCAGCGCGGCAAAGGCTTTCATGGCGACAGCGGCGGGCGGCGGGGCGAGGCAGACGCGTCTCCCACCCTACCCGATCGTGCCTGACCATCCATCCGTTTGCCATGCCCATAGCTTGGGCAAGGGTATGGCCCGGAGGATCAGTCGAGCGATCCTGCGGGGCTTCTGGTCAAGCAGGATGGCCCATCCCTGCCCCCCTCTACCCGGTTGCCCACAGGCGGCCACAAACGTCCTGGTCAGCGGATCGGGGGTCAGGGGATCGGGGTCAGGGGATCGGGGTCAGGGGATCGGGGGTGAGATGCCGCGGCCCGCCCCGGCTCATCCCCCCGGCGCGATCCGGTCGGGCGGCGGGGTGGGCTGGGTCTGCCCTTCGAGGGCATCGGAGCGGGTCAGGCACAGGCCGCGCTGGGCGATCTCGTCCACCACGGTCTTGTCCCACAGCGGCGTCCGGGTCAGATAGGCGGCGCGGCCGATCATGTGGGCGGCGACCGGCGCGGTCACCATCAGGAACACGATCGCCGCCACCGCCCGCGACACCGTGCTGAGATCGCCGAACTGCACCGCCAGCGCCACCAGGATCAGGCCGGCGCCCAGCGTGCCGGCCTTGGTCGAGGCGTGCATGCGCGTGAACACGTCGGGCAGCCGCACCACCCCCAGCCCGGCGGAGAGGCAGAAAAAGCCGCCGGCCAGCAGCAGGATTGCCGTGACGATCTCGACCATGGGTCAGCTCCTCCCCGGCGGCTCGCCGCCGTCCGGCCGCTGCAGGTCCCGCTCGACACCGCGCCGCTCGGCATAGCGGGCGAACGCGACCGTGGCAAGAAAGGCGATCAATGCCAGCGCGATCGCCACATCCAGAAAGGCGTGTTCGTGGAACGCCAGCGTCGCCAGCGCCGCAAACGACACCGCCAGAATGGTGATCAGGTCGAGCGCGACCACCCGGTCGGGCAGGCTGGGGCCGCGCGCCAGCCGGATGAAGGCCAGCACCATCGCCACCAGCACCATCAGGAAGGTGAGATCGATCGCCCAGGCCAGCAGGCTGCCATCGGGTGGCGTCATCGGAAGGCTTCCAGTACGCGGCGCTCCATGCCGTCCTTGATCTCCTGCCGCAGCCGGTCGGGATCGTCGATGAACATGGCGTGGACAAAGAGATTGCGGCGGTCCTCCGACACGTCCAGGCTCAGCGTGCCCGGCGTCAGCGAGACCAGGTTGGACACCAGCAGGATCTCGGCATCGGTCATCTCTTCCAGCGGCACGATGATGATGCCCGGCCGGGCATAGATCGGCGGCGTCACCACGTCCCAGGCGACCCGCAGGCTCGATATCACCAGCTCGTACAGGAAAAAGCCGGCCAGGCCGATCATTCGGCCGACCCGCCGGAAATACCGGGTTTCGCCGAACAGCGGCCGTGCCACCCACAGCGCGCCGAAGCCGAGCACGTACCCGGCCAGCAGATTGACCGTGGAGAAGCTGCCCATCAGCGCGCCCCAGCCGATCGCCAGAAAGGCGTTCAGCACGAACAGGTTCATGGGTTCGGCTCCCCCAATACGGCGCGGACATAGGGCGCGGGATCGAACAGCTCCGCCGCCGACCGTTCGGCCAGTTCGAGGAAGGGCTGGGCGAACAGCCCGATGATCACGGTCAACAGCGCCAGCAAGGCGATCGGCGCCATCAGCAGGATCAGCTCGCCGCGCCGGACCTCGGCCACGCTGCCCGGCTCCGGATCGGCCGGCATCGGCTTCCAGAACGCTTCGGTCCAGATCTTGGTCATCGAATAGATCGTCAGCAGGCTGACCGCCAGCGCCACCGCGGCAATGACGTACTGTTCGATTTCCAGGCTGGCCTGGATCAGGATCAGCTTGGCCCAGAACCCCGACAGCGGCGGAAACCCGGCCAGCGAGAAGGCCGGGATCAGGAACAGCACCGCCAGCAGCGGCGCCGTGCGGTACAGCCCGCCGATCCTCTTCAGCTCGAACGATCCGGTCAGCCGCCGCGCCACGCCCGCGACCAGGAACAGATTGGCCTTCACGATGATGTGGTGGACCAGATAGAACACCGATCCGGCCAGCCCGAGCGGCGTGTACAGCGCCAGGCCGAGCACCATGTAGCCGATCTGGCTGATGATGTGGAACGACAGGATGCGGCGGATCTCGTTCTGCGCCGCCGCCCCCAGCACCCCGGTGACCATCGTGATCCCGGCGATCCACAGCAGTAACGTGTGGGTATAGACGACTTCCTGGGTGAAGATCAGGGTGAACACCCGGATCAGCGCATAGACCCCGACCTTGGTCAGCAGGCCCGAGAACACCGCCGAGACCGCGACCGGCGGGGTATGGTACGACGCCGGCAGCCAGAAGAACAGCGGGAACACCGCCGATTTGATGCCGAAGGCGACGATGAACATCACCGCCACCGCGGTCAGCAGCCCCTGGTTCTCGACCCGCTGCACCGCCAGATGCAGATCGGCCATGTTCAGCGTCCCGGTCATGCCGTAGAGCAGGCCGATCGCGGACAGGAACAGGATGGTCGAGATCAGGTTCAGCGCCACGTATTTCACCGCGCCGTCCAACTGCTCGCGCTCCCCGCCCAGGATCAGCAGGGCGAAGGACGAGATCAGCATGACCTCGAACCAGACGTAAAGGTTGAAGATGTCGCCGGTCAGGAAGGCGCCGCACACCCCGCACAGCAGCATCTGGAGCAGCGGGTAATAGCCGAACGCCTCGCGCCGCTCGTCGATATCGGCCAGCGAATAGACCGCCACCGCCAGCCCGGTGATCGCGGCGATCACCACCATGACCGCGCCCAGGATGTCGGCGGCGAAGGTGATGCCGAACGGCGCCGGCCAGTTGCCGAGCTGGGCGGTCTGGATGCCGTTGCGGATCACGTCGTCGAGCAGGGCGAGGGCGGCCAGCAGCAGCGCCACCGCCCCGCCCAGCCCCAGCCAGCGCTGTGCCGGCCGCGAGTGCAGCAGCAGCAGGCCGGCGGTCGCGGTCGCCATCGGGATCAGCACCGGCAGGATGATCAACCAGTTCATGGCTTGGCCTTCGGTGGACCGGCCGGCACGACGTCCGCGGTG
>CAZTNV010000409.1:0-3359 GCA_964615535.1 uncultured Mycobacteriaceae bacterium
GCTTGATCTCGACATTGGCCACCTTGATGCCCCAGGCATCGGTCTGATCGTCCAGGATGCTCTGAATATCGCGGTTCAGCTTGTCGCGTTCGGCCAGCATCTCGTCGAGGTCGTGCTTGCCCAGCACCGAGCGCAGCGTGGTCTGGGCGAGCTGGCTGGTCGCTATGTGGTAATCCTCGACCTGGATGATCGAGCGTTCGGCATCGATCACCCGGTAGTAGATCACGGCGTTGACCTTGACCGAGACGTTGTCGCGGCTGATCACGTCCTGGCTCGGCACATCGACCACGTTGGTGCGCAGATCGACCCGGACCATCTGCTGGACCAGCGGGATCAGCAGGATCAGCCCCGGCCCCTTGACGCCCGAGAACCGGCCCAGGGTGAACATCACCGCGCGTTCGTATTCGCGCATCACCCGGATCGCCGAGGTCACGATGAACAGGACCAGGGCGGCGATGACGATGATGACGACGGTGGTCGGGGTCATGGCAGGGCTCCTGTGGTTCGGCGGTCTTCGGGTTCGACGGTTTCGGGCTCGACGATCAGCGTCAGGTCGCGCTTGTCGCGCACCCGCACCGGCTGGCCGGGTTTCAGGCCCGCAACCCCGACGGCATGCCAGCGCTCGCCGCCGACATGGACGAAGCCGGAGCCGTCGGCCCAATCCAGCACCACGCCATGGGCGCCGCGAAGCTGCTCGATCCCGGTGACGACCGGCCGGCGATGGGCGCGCCAGACATAGCCGAGCAGGAAGATCATCAGCCCGCCGGTCAGCGCCGCCGCCGCCACGATCACCGGCCAGGCGAGCTGGAACGCCGGCAGGTCGGCATCGAACAGGAACGCCGCGCCCAGCACGAAGGCGACCGCGCCGCCGATGCCCAGCACGCCGAACGACGGCACGAAGGCTTCGGCCACCATCAGCGCCACGCCGACGCCCAGCAGCGCCAGACCGGCATAGTTCACCGGCAGGATGTTGATGGCGTAGAAGCCCAGGATCAGGCTGATCGCGCCGACCACGCCCGGCACCACGGCGCCGGGATTGGCGAACTCGAAGATCAGGCCGTAAATGCCGATCATCATCAGGATGAAGGCGACGTTCGGATTGGTGATGATGCCGAGCAGTTCGGTGAACCAGCCCGGCTCGATCGCCTCGACCCTGATCCCCCGCGTGTCCAGCGTGACCGGCCGGCCGTCGATCATGACCGTGCGGCCGTCGATCGCCGGCAGCAGCTCCTCGATCGACCGGGCCGTCAGGTCGATCACGTCCCGGTCGAGCGCTTCCTGCGCGGGCAGGCTGGCGGCTTCGCGGACTGCGCGTTCGGCCCATTCGGCATTGCGCCCGCGCAGCTCGGCCAGCCCGCGGATATAGGCCACCGCATCGTTGATCGCCTTGGCGGTCCCGGCGTCTTCGGGAGGCGTCGCGCCATCGTCCGGCCCGCCCTCCTCGCCCTCGGGCGCACCGCCCGGCAGCGGCGCCGGCGGGCCGCCGATCTGGATCGGCGTCGCCGCCCCCAGATTGGTGCCGGGCGCCATCGCCGCGACATGGCTGGCATACAGGATATAGGTGCCGGCGCTGGCGGCCCGCGCGCCGGGCGGGGCGACGAAGCTGACCACGGGAATCGGCGACGCCAGGATGGCACGGATGATCGTGCGCATGCTGTCGGCCAGACCGCCCGGCGTGTCCATGCGCAGGATCACCAGTTCGGCGCCGCGCTCCTCTGCTTCGGCCAATCCGCGGGCGAAATGATCGGCGGTGGCCGGCCCGATCGCGCCGTCGATCCCGATCACCAGCGCCAGCCCGCCCCCGGAGTCGCCCCCGGAGTCGCCGCTGGGTCCGGCCCCGCGATCGGGCGGCATCTGGCCCAGCGCCGCCGCGGCGCCAAGCGCCAGCGCCAGCCCCGCGGCCACTGCTCTGCCCGTCCTCGCCAAACCGGCTGTCCTTGCTGGAAACCCGTCCCGAGCCCCGGAACGCCGCCGGTGCATCGACTCCCCGACTCAACGCCGCCGCTCGCGACCGGTTCCCGATCGCTCTTCGAGAGTGTTCCACCCGAGGTGAAACCGCGGCGGCGTCGCCACCGAGCGGTTCGGTCAGGCCCTAACCGAGGTTAAGGCGTGGTCCGCGCTTGGGGACCATGGTCGATCGGTCCCTGGCATCGAGGCGGTACCGTGTCGCACCATGAAGAAGCCCGAGGCGAAGACACCCCGAAAACCGGCCGGCAGGATCGGGCCGCAGCGGCCGAAGACTCTCCGGGCTATCCCGCCGAACAGGCCCGCCAGGGCCGGATCGTCCTCGACACCCCGACCCGCCGCCGGATTTTCTTCGGCGGCCTGATCGCCTTCGTCGTTCTCGTGCTGATCCTCAGCCTGATGACCTGAGCCGCCGGCCGAGCCATCCGGTCGCCCTCGCCCGATCGCGCCCGCCCTCATCGGCGCCGGTCGTCGCGTCCGTATCGCAATGCGGAACGTGCTGCCCGGTCACGCCGTTAGATCCGTGCTTCCATAATGACGGAGGACGGAGATGGCCCAGGATCTCGAGGGGAAGACGATCGCGATCGTCGTGACCAGCGGTTTCGAGCAGGTGGAACTGACCGAGCCGAAGCGGGCTCTGGAGCAGGCCGGCGCCCGGACGCACATCGTTTCGGCCAAGAAAAACAGGGTGAAGGCGTGGAACCGCGCCGAGTGGGGCGAGGAGTTCGACGTCGATGTGCCGATCCTGGAGGCCCGTCCCGAGGACTACGACGCCGTACTGCTGCCCGGCGGGGTGATCAATGCCGATTTTCTGCGCCTGGACGAGGCGGCGGTGCGATTTGTCGCGGCGTTTTTCGAGTCCGGCAAGCCGGTGGCGTCGATCTGCCATGGCCCCTGGGTGCTGATCGAGGCGGGCGTGGTCAAGGGCCGCCGCATGACCTCCTATCCGTCGCTGCGCACCGATCTGGAAAACGCCGGGGCGGACTGGGTGAACCAGGAGGTGGCGGTCGATGGCGGCCTGATCACCAGCCGCAATCCCCACGACCTGCCGGCATTCAACCGGGAGATGATCAAGGCCTTTGCGGAAGGCCGGCCCGCCGCGAAATCCGCAGCGGCGTAAGCCGGACACGCCCGGTCGGGGCGGGCCGTCATCTTTCACAGTTCCCTCAACGGATCAGCGGGGTGCTCCGATGATTGTTGAAATCCTGCTGTATGATGCGCTCGAGAGCCTGGCGCGGGGCAGCGTCATGACGCGCATCGGCCATGCCGCCCATCAGACCTATCTCGACGGGTCTCCCTGGGCGGCAACGCTGTTTCCCCTGCTGCACCGGAATGGCTGGATTCGCCCGATCAACAGCCAGTACGGCGAGCCGGTCGAGCGGTTTGCCATATCC
>CAZTNV010000410.1:0-3352 GCA_964615535.1 uncultured Mycobacteriaceae bacterium
CCTCCAGCAATCCGATCGCCATCGTCGCGCCCATGGCGCCCTCCCCTCGCCCGTCCAGCCTGCGTCTAGCCCGCCGCCGCGACGGTCTCGCGACGCATCGCGGTCGCCTCGAGGTAGGGCGGCGGTATCGTCACCGCTTGGCCGCAGAAGGCGCACTGCGAGGTCGCGTGATCGATCAGCGGCACCGCGGCCTCCGCGACGCGGCGCAGCGCGGCGGCCGAGCGGCGCGCATGGGTCTCGACATCGGCCGCGGCGACGCGCAGCAGATCGCTGCCGTCAAGCGCGGCGCCGATCGTGGCGCACTCGCCCGGGCCGAGCGGCACCATCAGCGCCGCCGGCACCAGCCGGCCGAGCTTGGCGAGATCGAGCAGGGCGGCCGCGGCGGCCGGCGCGGGCGTCAGACTCAGGCTCTGGACCATGCGCTGCGCCGCCGTCTCGCCCAGCCGGCCCAGCCCCAGCCGGACCGGCCAGCCGATGCCGACGCCCGGCGGCAGGGCGACGGCAAGCGGTCCGGCGGCGGCCGGCGTCAGACCGAGCGCGGCAACCCGCCGGGCGGTCAGCACCAGTCGGGGCCGGCCGGCTGCAGTTCTTTCCTCCGCAATTCCGGCCAGAGCGCTCAGCCGTTCCGCCGGTGCGGTTTCCACCGCCATGCCGAGCACCGCGGAGTCGCGGTCCTCGACCAGGATGGCGCGGCCGCGGCGCAACTCCGCGATCGCCCGTTCGACCGCCACCATCCGGCGGTCGCCGTTGATCCCGGCCCCGTCCGGTTCGCCGGGGGAAGGGCTCGGTTCAGGGTGGGGGCTCGAAGTTGCGGTCAAGGGCATCCCGTTCACCGGACAGAATCATTGATGTGGTGCAGAATTGTCAGGGTAGGGCAGTGTCGGCAATCGGCAAGCTGCGCACAGGGTCCGCAGAATGATTGATCCGCCCGATCGACGGCCCGGTGTCGCGCGGCCCGGTGTCGCGCGGCCCGGTGTCGCGCGGCCCGGTTTCGCCCGATGAGCCGCCGCGGCGTCCCCGGCGGCACGGACCCGCTCGACGAAGCATCGGCCTGGGCGCTGCTGCGGGGGCTGCGCCGGATCGGCCGCGGCGGCCTGACCCTGCCGGCCGGGCTGGCCTTCGACTCGGCGCGGCCGGATGTCCCGGTGGTGCGGCCGGCCGGCGATCCCGCCGCGGCCCTGACCATCGCCGCGGCAGAGGACTGGCATGGCCGCGTCGACATGACCCCGGCAGCGGCCCGGCTGATCGATCTCTATCTGCCGGTCTGCCTGGCCTCGGCCTGGGCGCCGCTGACCGTCGGTCATCTCGGCCAGAGCCTGGACGGATTCGTTGCGACCGCCTCGGGCGCATCGCATTACGTCACCGGCGAGGAGAATATCATCCATCTCCATCGCATGCGCGCGCTGTCGGATGCCGTGCTGGTCGGCGCCGCCACGGTCCGGCTGGACGATCCGCAACTCACCGCGCGGCGGGTGCCCGGCGACCAGCCGACCCGGGTGATCGTCGATCCGGAGCGGCGGCTCGCGCCCGACCATCGCGTGTTCAAGGACGGTGCGGCGCCGACTGTGGTGATCTGCGCCGCGCACTGCGCCGAAGCCGCGCGCGACCGGAGCCGTGCGGTCGAGGCGATCGGCGTGCCGGCCGGGCCGGACGGCCTGGCGCCGGGGGAGATTCTGGCCGCCCTGCATCGTCGCGGGCTGCATGCGGTGTTCGTCGAGGGCGGCGGCGTGACGGTGTCGCGCTTTCTCGCCGCCGGCCGGCTCGACCGCTTGCAGATCGCGGTGGCGCCCCTGGTGATCGGCGCCGGGCGGCCGGGGCTCGCCGTGCCGCCGGCCGCCAGCCTGGGCGAGGCGCTCCGCCCGCGCTGCCGGCATTTCGTCATGGGCCAGGACGTGCTGTTCGACTGTGCTCTGAGGTGAACTCCGAACCCGGATCGATCTCTCTGCCACCCGGATCGGCAAACAGGTCGATATGCCCGACCCGCAGATGCGAGACTCCGGCCGCAATGGCATCCCGCCGCCGGTCGCGCCAGCGCCGGATCGCCGGTTGCTCGTCCGGCATGATCCTGGAGGCCGCCGCAGTCCAGTCGTCGAGCAGGGCGGTCTGGATCGCGACGTCGGCCGGACCGAAGCGCCAGTCGCTGGCCCCCAGCGCCACGGCATAGCCGAACCCGCGCAGCGCCGCCGCCAAATGGTTGGCGGCAGCGGGGCCGAGCGCCGGACCGAACCCCTTGTCGGTGCGCTGGTGACGGCCGATCCCCAGCCGAATCCGCCCGTCGTCGGGGTCCGCGGGCCGCCAGTCGATCTCGCCGGTAAAGTTCAGCGCGGCCAGGAGGGCCGTTCCCGCCGCCGCGCAGGCAGCGGCCAGACGATCCAGCCACGCGGCCGAGACCAGATCGAGCAGCGCCGAGGCCGTGACCAGATCGAGTGCCTGGAACTCGAACGGCCGGCCATCCGCGAGATCGCGCAGCCCGGTCCGCAAACGCAGGCGGCCGTTCGGCCCGCGCAGCTCCAAGCCGCCCTCGATCGGAGCGGCGGCCCAGCCTCGCGCTGCCGCCCAGGCCGCCGTCAGCGGCCGGACGCGGTCGAGCAGGGCGGCATCGCGATCGAGCAGCCGCCAGTCCTGATCGCCCGCCAGATGGGGCGCCAGACAGCGCAGCGTTGCGCCGGTCCCGGCAGCCAGATCGGCGATCGACACCGGCCGGATCGCCGCCTGCCAGTCGCGGACCCGGCGCAGGATCTGGGGGTTTCGCGCGGCGGCATCATAGGGTTCGCGCAGTGCCAGCCAGCCGCGGCTGAAGCTGCCTTCGGCGGCATCGGCGTCGGCCGCGTCCACCCGGTCGACCTCCTGGGCGAACCGGCCGGCTGCTTCGGCCCAGTCCGGCAGCCGGTCCCGCGCGGTTCGGGAGCCTGCGGCCAGCCGGTCGCGGAGGGCCCGATCGGTCAGCGCCGCCCGGAGCGCCGCGCGCAGCGCCATGGGATCGCCCGGCGGGACCAGCAGGCCGGCATCGGGCGGTACCGTGTCGGGGATGGCGCCGGCCGTGGTGCCGATCACCGGCAGGCCATGCGCCAGCGCCTCGGCGAACGCCATGCCGTAGCCCTCATGATGCGACGCCAGCACGAACAGATCGGCGCGGCGATACGCCTCGGCCAGCCGGCCGGCTTCGACCTCGCCAGCCAGTTCGATCCGGCCGCTCAGACCGGTTGCGGCGATCCGCTCGCGCAGGGCGGCGGCGGTGGCGGGGTCGCGGCGGTCGCTGCCGACGCACACCAGCCGCCACGGCAGATCTTCCAGCCCGGCCAGCGCGCGGACCAGCACGTCGTGCCCCTTGCGCGGCGTCAGCGTGGCGACG
>CAZTNV010000411.1:0-3328 GCA_964615535.1 uncultured Mycobacteriaceae bacterium
CGAGTCGCGGTTGCCGCCGGGCCAGCGTCGGGTTGCCGAACTGCCGGTGCTGGACCTCGGCATTCATCCCGACATTCCCGCGGCGGCGTGGCGCCTGACGGTGGACGGGCTGGTCGAGGCCCCCCTGGTCTGGGATTGGGATGCCTTTCTGGCCCAGCCGCTGTTCCGCGATACCTCCGACGTCCATTGCGGTACCGGCTGGTCGCATTTCGACAATGCCTGGGAAGGTGTTTCGGCGCGTCATCTGCTCTCGATGGTTCGCCCGCTGCCGGGGGCGGCCCATGTGATCTGCCATGGCGGCGACGGCTACGCCACAAATCTGCCGCTGGCGGCGTTTAACGATGACGATGTCGTGCTCGCCTTTCGGCGCAATGGCCGCCCGATTCCCCGTGAGCATGGCGGGCCGGTCCGCCTGGTCGTGCCCAAGCGCTGGTTCTGGAAGAGCGCCAAATGGATCGTTCGGCTGGAATTCACCGACCATGACCGGCCGGGCCATTGGGAAGCTCTCGGCTATGATTATGATAACGAGGCCGACATTCGGCGCCCCCCCGCGCCAGGGCTGATCTCGCCCGACTCCGACCCTGAGCAGGAGACCTCATCATGCGACTTGCCGCTCCCTTCATTGTGGCTGCCCTTGCTCTTGTGAGTCTTGCGCCGGTTGTTCTGGCGATGAGCGTCGACGATCCCCCCGTCGACGCCGCCGATCCGCCCCGCCGCAGCGATGCCGGGCTCGACCGCGCCGCGGACCTGATCCAGCGCGAGCGCTTCGAGGAGTCGCTGCCGGTGCTGGCCGAGGTGCTCCAGCGCAATCCGCAGAACGCCGATGCGCTCAATCTGCTCGGCTATGCCAACCGCAAGCTCGGCCGGTTCGACGAGGCGCTGGCCTATTACCGGCAGGCGCTGGAAATCGATCCGCGCCATCTCGGTGCGCGGGAATATCTGGGCGAGGCGTATCTCGAACTCGACGATCCGGCCCGCGCGGTCGAGCAGTTGAGAGTCCTGGAAGCCGCTTGCATCCTGGGCTGCCCCGAGCTGACGGCGTTGCGCTCCGCGATCGCCGAGTATCAGGCGCGCCGCGCCGCCTCGACCCGGTGAGCGGCGGATCAAACCGGGCGGCGCCCGATCCCTCCGGTTGGGATCGGGCCCGGCAGAGCGGTGGCCAGCACGACCAAAGGGATGGCTCCGCGACCTTGAGCCTTGCCGAATCGCTGTCGCTCGGGGAGCTGAACGGATCGGAAGATCCCCAGCCTGCAGGAGAGCCAGGGTCGGCAGAACCCCGGGGCGCCTGCGCCACCATCACTCCGCTTTCCCCACCAGCCAGTGCCGCGCCGGCCGCCTCCGCCAACAGGCCGTGAGCCGCCGCGGTCGGGTGTGCCATGGAGGGGCGCCGGCCCCGGAGGATTGAGCCGATGACCGACAACGCCGTGCTCACCGCTATCGCCGACGGCGTCGCCACCGTCACGCTCAACCGGCCGGCGGTGCACAACGCCTTCAATGACGAGGTGATCGCCACCCTGACCGCCACTTTCGAGCGCCTGGGCGCCGATCCGGCGGTGCGCTTCGTGGTGCTGCGGGCCAATGGGCGGAGCTTTTCGGCCGGCGGCGACATCGCCTGGATGCGGCGGATGGCCGGCAATGCCTTCGACGAGAACCTGGAGGACGCAAGGCTGCTGGCCGCCATGATGGGCACCCTCAACGAATTGCCCAAGCCGACTCTGGCTCTGGTCCAGGGCGCGGCGCTGGGCGGCGGGGTCGGGCTGGTGGCGTGCTGCGACATCGCGATCGCCGCCGACGTGGCCAGTTTCACCCTGTCCGAGGTCAGGATCGGGCTGATCCCGGCGGTGATCAGCCCGTTCGTGGTGCAGGCGATCGGTCCGCGCGCCGCCCGCCGCTACTTTCTCACCGCCGAGCGGATCAGCGCGCTGGAGGCCCACCGGCTTGGTCTGGTCCACGAGGTGGTCCCGGCCGGCATGCTCGATGCCGCCGCCGCCCGGATCATCGAGCGCCTGCGCGAGGGCGGTCCCAACGCCCAGGCCCGCGGCAAGGATCTGATCTTCGCCGTCGCCGGCCGCCCGCCCGCCGAGGTCGCGGAACTCACCGCCCGGCGCATCGCCGAGGGCCGCGCCTCGCCCGAAGGCCGCGAGGGCGTCGGCGCCTTCCTGGAAAAACGCAAACCAAACTGGATCGGGTGACATGGCCGACGCCTCACCACCGAAGACCGGCCTTGCCTTTAATTCTGCGCCAATATTCAAAAAATTTCTCCGGAATTGCCGGCTACGCAAACTGAAATGCAAAAAGATACCAAATCATCGCATAATGCCATTTGCGAAATTTTATTGCTGCCGATTGCAGGATGCGAAAGCAATATTTCCGGTTTTATGCCGCCGTATTGGGCACGCCCTTTGCTGGTCCGGCATCAGACAATCATTCTGATGGCGGAGCCCTCCAATGGAACAGCAGAACGGCAGCACCCGGCGCGCGTGGCGCAAAATTCTCACCAAGGCCTCCATGTCCACCAAGCTCAGCCTGCTGACGATTGCGGGAATCGGCGTGCTCGGCGCGGCAATGCTGACCCTGGTCATCGTGCTGATGACCGACGTCCTGCATCACGAGGCGGAGCGTCGCCAGACGGCCAATCTGAGCCTTGTCTGGGCTCTGCTCGGCCAGCACGGCCAGGAGTTCAGCGTGCGCGACGGCCAGCTTTTGGTCGGCGACTACGTGATCAACGACGACGAGGCGATCGTCGACCGGGTCCACGAGCAGGTCGGGGGCGCTTCTTCGATTTTTCTCGGCGATGTGCGGATCGCCACCACCGTAATTGACTCCGCCGGCCGGCGGGCCGTCGGCAGCCGGATCGCCCGCGATGTCGCCGATACCGTGCTGCGCGAAGGCCGGCCCTATCGCGGCGAAGCACAGGTCAACGGCGAGGCCTACTTCACCGCCTACGATCCGATCGTCGATCGGGCCGGACAGGTGATCGGCGTGGTGTCGGTCGGGCTGCCGAAGGCGGAATTCTTCGAGACGTTCAATCTGCTGATCCTGGAGCTGGTCGCGACCGTGATCGGGCTGGGCCTGGCCTGCGCGGCGGCGATCTACGTCGTGCTGCGCCGCCAGCTCCGGCCTCTGGGCCAACTCGAGACGGTGATGGCCCGCCTGCAGGAGGACGACGTGTCGGTGGAGGTGCCGGCGCAGAACCGCGGCGACGAGATCGGCCGCATGGCGCAGGCCGTCCAGGTGTTCAAGCTCAGCATCGTCGAGAAGCTCAGACTCCGCGCCGAGCAGGCCCAGGCCGAGCGGCGCATGGCCGAGGAGCGCCGGGCCGGCATGC
>CAZTNV010000412.1:0-3317 GCA_964615535.1 uncultured Mycobacteriaceae bacterium
CGGTAGCTCGTCAGGCTCATAACCTGAAGGTCACAGGTTCAAATCCTGCCCCCGCTACCAAATTGCCAAAAGAATACAGATGCTTAACAGCCTCCCTCGCGGGAGGTTTTTTGCGTTGCGCTCCCGTGTCAACACTGTGTCAACAGAGCGCCGGCGCCGCGTTTCAGACGACCCCTTCTTCGCCAGCCCGGAGGAAGTGCACTGCGGCCATGTCGGCGCCCTGGCAGACCACGCCGCGCTGCTCAAGCGCATCGCGGACGCGATCTTTCGCGAGGGCGAGCACAGCGATGGGACATGATCTGGATCAACGCGCTTTACGTGGAAAGCCCTATCATTCGATCATGGTCCATGTGTCTCGAAAGGAGAATGCGATGGACAAGGATCGGGTGATCGGTTCCGCGAAGGTCATCAAGGGAAAGGTCAAGGAGGCCGTAGGCAAGGCGATCGGTGACGCCAAGCTCGAGACCGAAGGGAAGGCCGACAAGATCGAGGGCGGAGTTCAGAACGCCGTTGGCGGCGTGAAGGACACGCTCCGAGGAGAGTAGGTCTCGGGAAGCGGCCGGGATGCGCCTGCAGAGCGCCGGAAGGCATCGGACGCAGCATGTCGCCCTGCTGGCGCTTGAAGGGGCGGACGCAATGAGTCGCAACGTGCTTTACGTGGTGATCGGCCTGCTCGCGGCTGGTGTCCTCGTCGTAGGCTATCTGTACTACCAGGAAAGTCAGAGCGGTATCGACATCGAGATCGGCGAGCAGGGCGTCACGATAGAGGGGAACTAGCCGATCCGGCATGACAGCCGAGGCTGCGCCAGGGTCAGTCAAACGGATCGGCGGAGCTCGGCCGGTGGAGGGATGGTCATGTCGCTTGGTTCCATTCTTATCATCATTCTTATCATCTTCCTCCTCGGAGGCTTCAGCGGACGCTTCGGGGGATACGGATACGGCTTCGGGCATGGAGGGATCGGCGTCATCGGCGTCCTGATCATCATCCTCCTCGTTCTGGTGCTGACCGGACGCCTCTGACCCGGACATCTGACGGCGCCGTCACGCCGCCGCCGCGGCCACCCCATCCAGCCGCACGGCGACGCTGGTGATCCCGTTCCCCGCGGCCTCGACGGCAACGCCGATAGGGCGGCGCGCTGCGGCTGGGGTGGTTCACGTCCTTGGCGGTGTAGTCCCACGCCACGCGGGCGCTGGAGGACGCGCTCGGCCGCTACGCTCGGCCAGAAATTTTCGACACCGATCAGAGCCCGCACCCGCGCAAGCGGGCGGCAGCCAAGCCGAGTGTCGAGAGACCCGCGCCGGCAATACCGCGTGGATCGCGTTCTACGACACGCATCAGGCGCTCGGCGCCCGGCCGCCGATGGTCGTCTGGCGCGAGAGCGTCACGGGTGCCCTGGAGGAGAATGCTGTGGACATGACGCTGCGCTTGGACAATGCTGACGCGTTGCCCACATGCCCACAGCGATAACCAAAACAAGATTTTCTAGTGGCTTGAAAGAAGGACGGAGCCGGCCCTTTCCAAGCACGATACCGAATAGGCTGGTCCCACGATAAGGGTCCATTTCACATGCCGATGATTGCCGCTCGCCGCGTGATATGCGCCCTTGCCGCCGTGCTGGCGCTGGGCGGTTGCGACGGGGGCGGGCCGCCGGGGCCGGAACGGACCCTGGCCATCCTGTCCGGCTCGGAGAATCAGGCCCTGGAGCCGATCGTCGCCGAGTTCTGCCGGCGCGAGGGCTGGTCGTGTCCGGTGACCTATCAGGGCTCGGTCGATATCCGGCTGGCCCTGGAGGACCCTGCGCTGACCCAGGATGCGGTGTGGCCGGCGCACACCCGCTGGGTCGAACTGGGCGACCGCCAGCGCCGGGTCAAGCATCTGCGCTCGATCATGCAGTCGCCGGTGGTGTTCGCCGTGGCCCGGCCCGAGGCCGAGCGACTCGGGCTGATCGACCGCCAGGTGACCACGCCCGAACTGGTCGAGCTGGTGCAGAGCGGCCGGTTCCGTTTCCTGATGACCTCGGCAACCCAGTCGAACAGCGGTTTTTCGGCCTATATCGCCATGCTGTCGGCGCTGGCCGGCAGTCCGGAGGTGCTCACCGCGGACATGCTGGACGACCCCGCGGTGGTCGACCGGGTGCGTGCGCTGCTGAGCGGCGTGGCGCGAACCGCGGGCAGTTCGGGCTGGCTCGCAGATCTCTATCGCGCGGGCGCGGGCGACTACGACGCCATGGTCAATTACGAATCGCTGGTCATCGAGACCAACCGCATCCTGGAACAGGACGGCTTGCCGCCGCTGTACGCGGTCTATCCGGCCGACGGCGTCGCGGTGTCCGACAGCCCGCTCGGTTTCGTCGCCCGTGCCGACAATGCCGCCAAAGAGGCTTTCTTCCTGCGGCTCCAGGAGCATCTGCTGTCGGCGCCGGTGCAGCGGCGGCTGCTCGCGCTCGGCCGGCGCACCGGCTTCGGCGGCACGGTGGAGGCTGCCGATCCGCAGGTGTTCCGCGCGGACTGGGGGATCGATGCCGCGGCGGTGCTGCCGGCGATCCGGTTTCCCGCCGCCGACACCATCGATCGCGCCCTGGCCCTGTATCAGGAGGCTCTGCGCCGCCCCTCGCTGCTGGCGCTATGTCTGGATTTCTCCGGCAGCATGACCGGAGCCGGAGAAACCGAGCTGAAGGCCGCGATCACCCGGCTGTTCGATCCCGAGATCAGCCGCCGCTTTCTGCTCCAGGCCACCGCCAACGATGTGTTCCTGGCGATTCCGTTCAGCAGCGTGCCCGGCGAGGTCATGACGGCCCGCGGACCGGAGGAGGCGACTGCGCTGGCGCGGCGGATTTCGGCGTTGCAGGCCGCCGGCGGCACCGACATCTATGCCTGCGCCGAACGGGCGATCGAGGAGATCCGCAAACTGCCCGACTTCGCCACCCATACCGCTGCCGTGATCCTGCTGACCGATGGCCGCAGCCAGGGCGATCCGGCGGGCTTCCAGGACTATTATCAGGGGGTCGGGGCCGATATTCCGGTGTTCGCGATCACCTTCGGCGATGCCGACGAGCGGCAGTTGGACGAGGTCGCCCGGCTGAGCCGCGCCCGGGTGTTCGACGGGCACGGCGATCTGACCTCCGCCTTCCGCCAGGCGCGCGGCTACAATTGACGGCCGGCCCGCGATGCGCAGTCCGCTCAGGCATCTGATTGCCCCGGCGCTGGGGGTCGCGGCGCTGGCCGCGGCAATGGCCGGGCTCGGCATCGGGCCGCTGGTGGCGATCGGCATCGGCGGGCTGGTCTGGCTGGGCGCCGCACTCGTGCTGGCGCCCGGC
>CAZTNV010000413.1:0-3266 GCA_964615535.1 uncultured Mycobacteriaceae bacterium
GCGGATCGCCTCGCGCAGCGCCTTGGGCACCAGGGTCCGCCGCAGGGCGGCGGCCACGGGATTGTCGATGACCAGATCGTGCAGCGGAAACCGCCGGACCCGCTCGGCCGAGACATTGACCCGGGCCTCCTCGGCCACCCAGGTCAGCGGGCCCGGATGGCCGATATGGGCGCCGACGCGGCTCAGCAGGCCCTGCGGATCGCGGCGCATCGCCTCGAGGCTCGAGACCAGGATGCTGCCGGCGCCGAACTGCCGGACCCAGGGGCCGATCTGGTAGCCGTAGCGGCCGTAGTCGATCAGCTCGGGATGGGCGTCGAAGGCCGCGTCGATGTCGCCGTCCATCTGGCCCATGGACCATTCGTGGATGTAGTGCGACACCGCCCGGTCGACCGGATTGCGGATCAGGTAGACCAGCCGCGGCGCCGCAATCGCGGCCGCAAGGCGCGGCAGCGTCTGCGGATAGGTCGGCAGCTTGGTGTAATGGGTGCTGGCCTCGCCGGTGAGCGCGCCCGCCGGCGCCGCGGCGAACAGCGCCGCGTACCAGTCCGGCCCTCGGGCGTAGACCGCGTCGTCGGAGAAGAAGTTCGGCTCCTTCGGCGTCGTCATGAAGATGCCGGGCTGCCGGACCAGCTGGGCCTGCAGCGTGCTCGTGCCGCATTTCATCGCGCCGATGATCAGGAAGTCGGGCCCGGTCATCGCCTCAGCCCGCGGTCCTGGGCCGTCTGCCGGGCCGGGCGAGCGGGGCTGTGGCATCGATCCAGATGTCCCGGCCCTCGGCCGCGATCGGCCGGCTGCCCGGCCGGCCCGCCAGCCGGCGGCCGAGCGACACGCCCTGGCCGAGATGCCACAGCAGGTTCGCGGCCAGATAGCCGGCATAGCCATGGGCCTGGCGCAGGAACCGGGTGCGCGAGGCGTAGTAGTAGCGCTGCAGCCGCTTGCGGGCCGTCGCCATGGATTTCACCGGCGCGCTGCCGCCGCGGAAATGCACCACGCGGGCCTGCGGCACATAGGCGATCCGCCAGCCCGCGCGCCGGGCGCGCAGGCAGTACTCGGCATCCTCGAAATAGAGGAAATAGCCCTCGTCCATCGGGCCGATCTGGCGCACCATGGCGCCGCGCAGCAGGATGCAGGCAAAGCTCGCCCATTCGATCCGGTCCGGCGCGGGCGGCATCTGAAGCGGCACGTCGCGGTGCTTCAGGGCCCGCGTGACCGGCCCGGTCGCGGCGCCGCGGATCAGCTCGCTCGCCGGGCCGTGGAACCGGAAGCAGCTGGTCTGGACCTCCCCGTCCTCGTATTCGAGCCGCGGCGCGAAGAGGCCGATCCGGGGGGCGGCCGCGGCCGCCGCCAGCAGCGCCGCGATGCATCCGGGGCGCAGCACGGCATCGGAATTGAGCACCATCACCGCCGCCGCGGGACAGGCCGCCATCGCCTGGTTGTGACCGCCCGAGAACCCGGAATTGGTCGCCGAGCGCACGAGACGCACCGGAACCGGCGGCGCCTGCGCCGCGATCCAGCTCTCGATGATCTCGGCCGAGCCGTCGTCCGAGCGGTTGTCGACCACGACGATCTCGGCATCGCGTCCGGCGATCTCCGGCAGGACCGAGGCGATGCAGCCCAGCGTCAGCTCGGCGGTCCGGTAGTTGATGATGGAGACAAGCAGCGCCCGCTCCGGGACCGGCGCCGCGGGGGCAGGTGTCTGGCTCATCGATCGGTCCACGTTCCGGCAGGGCGTCGCAATGGAAGAGAGTCGGCAAAGGGATCTGTCATGAATTCCGGGCACAAGCATGTCGTCGGATCGGGGTCGATTCCCGCCCGGGCGATCTATGGCGTAACTTCCTGTTGAAGGCGAGTTTGGCGGCGCAATCGCCACGACAATGCCCAGGCTCTGTGCTAGGGCCGTGCCATGCCCAACACACTCGCCTTTGTCGTCCTGTTCTCCTGGCCCCTGGTCGCCTTCGTGCTGTTCCGGACGATGCCGCCGCTGCGGGCGATGATCTGGACGCTTCTGGGCGGATATCTGTTCCTGCCGGTGCAGACCGGGATCAATCTGCCGCTGCTGCCGACCTTCGACAAGCATCTGATCCCGGTGCTCTCGGCGGCGGTGCTGGTCTGGTTCGCCGACCGCAAGGAGGCGCGGCAGGCCGCGGCGCGGTCCCGGCGGACCGGCGAAGCGCTTCCCGCCCGGCCCGCCCGCAACCGGCTGCAGCTGCTGTTCGGCGCGATGATCCTGGTGCTGCTGATCGCGCCGGCCGGCACCTACCTGACCAACCGCGAGGCCCTGGTCTACGGCCCGACGATCCTGCCCGGGCTGCAGCCCTACGACGTCTTGAGCATGATGCAGAAGACGCTGATCTGGCTGCTGCCCTTCCTCATCGGCCGCCGCTTTCTGACCACCGAGGACGCCCATCGCGAGCTGCTGATGGCGCTGGCGATCGGCGGGGTGATCTATGCCGGCCTGATGGCGGTGGAGATCCGGCTCAGCCCGCAGCTCAACCGCTGGGTCTACGGCTTCTTTCCGCATTCCTTCGGGCAGCACATGCGCGGCGGGGGCTTTCGGCCGCTGGTGTTTCTCGAACACGGCCTGCGGACGGCCATCTTCCTGACCATGGCCTGTCTCGCGGCGATCGGGCTGGCGCGGCAGTTCGGCCGGATCTGGTGGCTCGCCGCCGGCTGGATGGCCGTGATCCTGCTGCTGTCGAACAACCTCGGCGCGCTGCTGATCTTCGTGTGCGTCGCCCCCTTCGCGCTCTTCGGCCTGCGCCGCCTGCAGTTGCTCGCGGCCGCCGGTCTGGCCAGCGTGGCGCTGCTCTACCCGATGCTGCGCGGCGGCGATCTCGTGCCGACCGGCCCGGTCCTCTCGCTCGCGGCCTCGATCGATGTCGACCGGGCCGGCTCGCTGCAGTTCCGCCTCGACCACGAGGACGCGCTTCTGGAGAAGGCGAACGAGAAGCCGCTCTTCGGTTGGGGCGGCTGGTCGCGCAACCGTGTCTACGACGAGAATGGCACCGACGTCAGCGTGACCGACGGGGCCTGGATCATCCTCATGGGAAGCCAGGGCTGGATCGGCTACCTGATGCTCTTCGGCCTGGTGACCATGCCGCTGATCCTGCCGATGGTCGGCATCGGCCGCACCCCGGACCTCGCCGGCCTGGCCCTCGGCATCGTGCTGGCCGCGAACCTGATCGACATGATGCCCAATTCCAGCCTGACGCCGCTGTCGTGGCTGCTGGGCGGCGCGCTGGCCGGACGGCTGCAGACCGCCGCCC
>CAZTNV010000414.1:0-1727 GCA_964615535.1 uncultured Mycobacteriaceae bacterium
CGCGCAGGAGCTGGATCACGCGCCGCCGGGTGATGCCGTCGAGGAAGGTGCCGTTGGGGATCGGCGTGTGAACGCCGCCGTCCTGGACCAGAAACAGGTTCGCGGTGGCGAACTCCGCGACATGGCCGAGCGGGTCGAGCATGATGGTGTTGTCGAAGCCGCGCCGGGAGGCCTCCTGCATCGCCAGCGAGGCCTGCGGATACAGGCACGACGCCTTGGCCAGGGTCGGCGCGGTTTCCGGCGCCGGCCGGCGCTGCACGGCGAAGCAGGCGCCCTCGCCCCGGGGCGCCGGCATCGGCGCCTCGTAGACCGACAGCACGAACTGGGTGCTTTCGGGGTCCGGCTCGATCAGGAAACCGCGTTCGGCGTAGAGCATCGGCCGGACGTACAGTTCCGCCTCGGGCGGAAAGCGGGCGATGCCGTCCTGCGCGATCGATTCGATCTCGCGCGCCGTCAGGGTCGGGCCGAGGCCCAGAATCCGCGCCGACTGGATCACCCGGTCGCAATGCTGGTCGAGATCGGGCGCGACACCCTCGAACGCGCGGGCACCGTCGAACACCACCGTGGACATCCAGAAGCCGTGGGTCATCGGCCCGAGCAATCTGGGATTGCCCTCCAGCCACTGGCCCTGGAAATAGGTCAACGCCCGCCGTGTCATGCTGCCTCCGTCGCCGGAGCACCGGGTGGCCCTGCGCCGTCCCCGGCCTCGGCCGGCTTCGCGGAACCGGAATCATAGCCGTTCGGGCCGGGATCTGCCAACCGGCACGGCGGGTCGCCGGACGGCCGGGCTCAGCGCCGGAACTGCTTGGCCAGCGCCAGGGTCTGGCACTGATAGGACGAACCGATCCGGGTGCCGTAGAGCTTGTCGGGGCGGGCGGTCAGCCGCTCGTAGATCAGGCGGCCGACCACCTGGCCGTCCTCCAGCAGGAACGGCACCTCGTGGGCGCGCACCTCGAGCACGGCGCGGGTGCCCTCGCCGCCGGTCTCGGGCAGGCCGAAGCCGGGATCGAAGAACCCGGCATAATGCACCCGGAACTCGCCGACCAGAGTGTCGTAGGCAAGCATTTCCGCGGCGTGGTCGGCGGGCACGGTGACCGCCTCCTTGGACGCCAGGATATAGAAATCGTCGGGATCGAGAATCACGCCGCCGCCCTTGGCGGCGCGCACCGGTTCCCAGAATTCCTCCGGGTCGTAATGACCGATCCGGGCCAGATCGATCAGCCCGGCATGCTTGCGCGCGCGCCAGCCGATCACGCCGGACTCCGATCCGCCGGCGGCGTCGACCGTGATCAGGACGCCGTTCCTGATGAACTCCCGCCCCGGCTCGGCGCTGATCAGGCCGATCTGGTCGTGCAGGCGGCGCAGCGCGGCATCGCTGGCCGCGGGCGAGCCGTGACGGATGCGGAGCTGCATCAGCCGGTCGCCCTCGCGCACCAGAATGCTGAAGGTGCGCGGCGAGATCTCGGCGTAGAGCGGCCCCTTGTAGCCGTCGCGCACCCGGTCGAACTCGGCGCCCTGATCGGTGATCAGCCGGGCGAACACGTCGAGCCGGCCGGTCGAGCTCTTGGGATTGGCGATCGCCGAGACCCGGCGGCGCAGGTTCAGGCTTTCCAGCAGCGGCACGATGTAGACGCAGCCCTTTTCCAGCACCGCGCCGCCGCACAGATCGAGGCGGTGCATCGACAGCCGTTCGAGCGGCTGCTGCACCGGCACCCGCGGGCCGGGCA
>CAZTNV010000414.1:1737-3251 GCA_964615535.1 uncultured Mycobacteriaceae bacterium
AGGAACGAGGCGCGGACCCGCCAGGCCACCGCCCCGACCCGCAGATCCAGGCTGGCCGGCTGAACCTGATCCTCGCCGATCGGGGCGGACGCCTGAATATCCCCGGCGCGGATGGCGGCGCGCAGAGCCTGCGACGGCAGGATGCCGGTCGAGAATTCGGGCGCCGCCACGGTGCCGGGGCCCGGCGGCGGCTGCGGGTCGGTGACGGGGTCGGTCATGATCGCACCGCCGGCCGGGCCGAACCGGCGCCCGGCACCATCGTGATCATACCTTGTCGAAGCAGCATTTCTTGAACTTTTTGCCGCTGCCGCAGGGACAGGGATCATTGCGGCCGACATGGCGATAGGGGTTGATGACGGTGTCCAGCGGATCGGGGCGGCCGGTGCGCAGGGCATCGAGCAGCGGCTCGAGTTCGAGGGCGTCGGCAGTCCCGGCCGCTTCCCTCGAAACATGGTCCGCACCCGAACGGTCCATGCCCGCCCATGTCTCGAAGGTGCCGATGGTATCGTCGAACGGCCTTACCGAAAGCAGCGTGCGCCACGCCTCCGCCGACTCCGCCATGGCCTTGATGTCGTTTTCGAAATGCCCGAGATCCTGGAACTCTTCCGGAAACAGGCCGTCGTGAAAGGCGCGCCGCCCCCGTTCGATCAGTTCGGGTGTCGCCATCGCCGCCGCCGCCACGATCCAGCCCGCCCAGGGCTCTTCGGCCTGCCCGGCGGCGAGGCGGTCATAGGAGTCGATCAGTATCCGTTCGACCTCGGCGACATCCGCGCGGCCGATCCGGGCCAGCCAGGCCAGCGTCTCGAACAGGTTCCATTTGACGTAGGGATCGACGCCGGGCGCCGCGACCAGCCGTTCGAGCGGTTCGAGGTCGCCATCGAACAGGGCGGCCATGAGGTTGGACAGGGTCGCGGTGACCGCGTCGCCCAGCAAACGGTCGAGCCGATCCCGGTCGAAGGCGAGGATCGTGGCGAACGGCCGGCAGGCGCGCTGCTCGCCGAACTGCGCGAGCAGGTGGATGGCATAGAACAGGGCGTCCTCGTCGATCTCGTCGATGGCGATGCCGCCGGCGTTGCGCTCGACCACGGCGAGCAGGAAGGGCGTGGCCTCGTCGCGGTGATCGATGCACCATTGCAGCGCCGCGCGCGGCAGATCCTCGGCCGTGGCGAAGGCGCGGATCGCCGCCTCCGGCGACGCAAAACCGTCCGGCACGGCAGGGACGGTCTGGGGCGAAGAGGTCTGGGGATCGGTCATGGTGCAGCGGCCGCTCCTTCGGCGCGTGATCGGCGTGCAAAATTGCATATCGTTAAGATCGCTCGCCTCCGATCGGTTCCGGCGGTCACGGAATGTCCCGTTTCGTCACGGCGCGGCCGGCGGCCAATGCACCGGGTCACCATAGCCTGTGCCGCCGCGGCGGTCCACGCCGGTCCAAGGCGCCTCGGGGCCGCTCCGAAATCCGGTTGACCGGCCGCGGCGGATCGCCGATAGCGGGCGGATGCGCGGCGTCGGCTCGG
>CAZTNV010000415.1:0-3243 GCA_964615535.1 uncultured Mycobacteriaceae bacterium
CTAGAAGTGGATGCACATGAAACAGTATTGGACTTGCTCGTCTATCCAAGTCATTGGTTCCATCGCTTGGCACAACAGAAATTTTGTATTTGTCGTAATTATGCGGCATTCCAAAAGCAATTCTTTCTGGAACTCTGGTCTTGCAAAATTTCGGATTGGCCGCGAAATCGTGATCGTCGGGGAAATTCTGGTGTGGGACCGTACCATCCAGTTCATATCTGCTATTTTTTTGATTATAGTACCCATACGAACGAAACCATTGCAGTTCTTTTCCGATAACATTAAGAGTTCCTAGGGCGTCCATTTCTACTTCTACGGAATCAATTCGAGCGAATCGGCTGAAAGCCGTGAATGGTGGCAGGTCTGAATCTTCAAGCACCGGTGTGCAGCTTCCCGTATTTCTCCCAATAATGGAAACTAGGCGATCAGCGTATTCCTGACCTGTGCGGGGTGGCTCGTAATAAGATTTCCCAACTTTGTCGATCAGCGAGACCAGCGCCACGCTACCGTAAGCGCGCCGAGCACAACTTCCCATCCCGCCCAACATTCCGAAAACAAGAAGTGCTTTTAAGAAACTCCTGAAAAGATCATCTGGAAATTTTGGCTTGAAATAAAAATTAACTTCAAATTCTTGTTCCATACTTAAAGCAGATCGCAGCAACTGACCCTGCTTTAGCTCTTTTGTACCAGCATATTCATCTGCCCTCTTGTGCGCAGTTTGAACGACACCATAACCAAGATATCGAGCGCCAGAATATTTTGGACCACTCATAAGAGGTTCATCTTTATCGTATTTCTGCAGGATTTGCGGTCGCTTGAGCCGCATCAGCATCTGGGCCTGCGCCGCGGTGCTGCCGAACAGCCGCATTTCCTCTTTGCGCAGTTCGTCCAGCGCCTTCCGCCAAACCATCGCGGCATCGGCTCCGGACCGCTGTTGGTCGACATGCAGATCCGGATAGCGCAGCGCGCGCCACCAGAACCTGAGCGCGCCCTTGAGGCTGGCCAGCCGCACCCCCTCGGCCTGCCCCTCCGCCCCGCCCAGAAACATCGGGGTGACGATGGCGAAGGTGGCAGTGATCGTTTGAAAGTTCGGCATGGCCCGATTCCGGAAAAGATCCCAATGCACATCGAAAGTTTTCAGTGGTTCCGACCGTCAATGAAGACCCCGATCCAGCCGGTCGATCACGAACACGCCGTCCTCATAGTGGCCGAAACAGCGGCGAGCATCCTTGTCGGACCACGCGTCGAACTCGTGCGTCGAAGGCGGCCGGGGATTGCCCTTCAGCTCCTTGACGTCGAGCGAAGGCGGGTTTCTGGTGCGATCGGAGTCCAAGTAGACGGCGAGTTGGTCCAGACGCTGGTTGAGCAGAACCATCCGATCGGGCTGTTTCGGCAGCAGCGCGTCCGCATCGCGCCGGAACGATTCGGAGTACCGATATTTAGAAGTCAACTCTGCGGCGAGCCCCGAGGCATAGCTCCGGTCCCGTGCGCCTTCCCATACCACCTGCCCCCAGGGCGAAAGAAAAACCTGATCCTGAATTTCATCCAACAAGGTTTCGGCAAGGCCTGCGACCTGCGATCTCGGCAGATGATGGCCAAGGACCGCCATGCGGCGGAACAGATCAAGGTGTTTGCCGACCACGTCATCGGGATCGAGTTTCACGGGAAGCCGGGGAATCCGAAGAAGCTGGTCGCTCCTTTCAAATATGTAAATGCACTCATCGGCATAAAACATGCCGAGCACCTGCATGAATCCAGAAACGGCTTTAAAGCCACCGGTCGTATTGAAAAGGATGCGATATCCCTTTTCGTGATAAGCTTCGGAAAGTGGCCCGATGCTTCTAGTAAGGTCGGTTAGTGCCGAACGGAAACCAATCGGTTCTTTGGTCGTCAGGCCATCGACGACCAGCGTTTCAACATTGTAGCCCTGCAACTGCAACCAGCCTTCGACAAGCCTACCGGTGGCCTGTCCCTGATATGTTTTCGAGCAGATCAGCAGGTGATGGTCCGGAACGCCCGATCCGGCCTTGACCCTTCCGCCATAATGCGCGGCGATGCCACTGATTTCCGCACTCATCTCTTTCGCCGCCGCCAGATCGGCTGTTCGCAACGCCGACTCGCGATCCGCGATCCGGTCGCGGATCACGGCAAGTTGGTCGCTGCCTATGTCACCCTCGACGAGATTGGCGGTTGCCAGCAGGAGATCCTTGATCGGTGGGGGCGCGTTATTGGTCAGAAGACTGGTACCGCAGGTCGTGACGATCAGACTCGGCATGCCAATGACACTCCGGGTGTATCGGGGTTCCTATTGTGAATAGTATATCAAGCTCCCCTCATCTATCAGTAGCGACATTAGGCCGCAAGTATTAAATCAGACGAGCTACACCCTTTTGGTCAATGTAGTTCGGGAAATGGAGTATGCCGAAGTCACGTTTGGCATTCCCCCTCCCCCTCGAACACGCCCAGACCCAGATGGCAGGCGAAGCCGAGGGCCAAGGGGCCGGTGATCGGTTCGGGGAAGCGCAGGCGCCAGAAGGTGCCGGGATGGCGACTGTGCGCCACCGGCCGGTCGCCCAGGCGGCGGCGGGTGACGAAGGCCGTCGCGCCGGGCACCGCGGGCGCCGGCAGTTCTTCCATCGTCGCCGGTTCGGGCAGGCCGCGCTGGCGCAGCTCCCGCCGCAGCGCCTCCGCCGGGCCGAAGCGCGGCTTGAGGTGCCAGTCGGGGACATAGGGCGTCGCCGAGCGCCATGCCCGGCCCCAGCCCAGCAGCCGGCCGGGCGCCTCCGTGCCGGGCGTGCCCAGCCCCTCGAGAGCGATGCGGAACGGCGCCAGCGGGCCGCCCGTGCCCTTCGCCGGCTGGACCAGCGCCAGCGCCGGTCCCCATGCCGGGGCGATCCCGTCGGGCGCATGCAGAATCAGGTGATCGATCGACCCGTCGCCATCGGCATCCTCGGCCAGATAGAACGGGTGGCGATGTCCGCGCGCCGGGCGGTCGCCGTCGCGGCCGGACAGGGTCGGCGGCGCATCGCCCAGCACCGCGGCCGCCGCCCCCATCACCGCCCGGCGCAGCCGGTCCCCGACCTCCAGCGCCAATCTCACCGGCGGCCGGGTGCCGGCAACGATCGCCCAGCGCGCGACCGTGGGCAGCCCCGCCGCCACGGTTGCGACGGCCGGCCCGCTCCGGTCTCCGGTTTCGGTTGTACCCTCCATCCCGCCAGCAAGCCTCTTTCCGAAACCGGAGAC
>CAZTNV010000416.1:0-3241 GCA_964615535.1 uncultured Mycobacteriaceae bacterium
ATGCCATAGGCCCAGTGCAGCCCGGTGTTGAACCATTGCGGGCTGTTGGGGGCCGCCATCTGGCAGCACAGCATGAACCGCATTTCGTCGAAATAGGCCGCGGCGTCGGCCTCCGAATCGAAGTACCCGGCCTTCCAGCCCCAATAGGTCCAGGTGCCGGCCATCCGGTCGAACACCTGCCGGGCACTGGTTTCGCCGGTGAACCGCCCGTCCTCGGGCAGGGCGTCCAGGGCGGCCCGATCCGGCACCCGGCGCCGCAGCCAGGCGGGAACCTCGTCTTCCTCGACCGGAACCGAGGCGGCGGGCACGCCGGCCTTGCGGAAATACTTCTGCGCCAGGATATCGCTGGCCACCTGGCTCCAGCTCTCCGGCACCTCGATGCCGGTCTGGCGGAACACGATCGATCCGTCCGGATTGCGGATTTCGCTGGTCGTCTGGCGAAACGCGATGCCGTGATACGCGCCCTTGCCCTCAGTCGTGAATCGCCGTTCGATGCGCATGGTCGCCGCTTCCCTTGTCCTGTTTCGCCTGCCGCCGGGCCACTCGGCACCGCTGTGCTCCGCCCGCGGGGCGGGTCATCGCGTGGCATATCCGTCGTGGGCGAGAAGGAGGTTGGCACAAAATATGGGGCCATGCAGCATCAAAAGTTAGTCGGACGTAAATTCGACCAGATATTGCGTAACACATTCCTGGTTGCGTCCCGCCGGTTCCTGACAGGTCCGATTCGCCGGGTGGGGTGGGGGCGCGGCGGGCGCCGGGCGGGGGCCGCGGACGCGCCCCGGCCGCCGTTCGGCGGGCTTTCGCCGGCCGACTCCAGATCTTGACGTCCGATGCCGGACGGGCGGGAGGGGTCAGGCCGTGGCCGCGCCGGGCGGCGTGCGGCCGGTCGCCGCGTGCTGCCGTCTGGCCTGCTCTTCGGCGTCGAGCACGGCGCTTTCGATCCCGCCGCGCTGAAGGCCGATATCGGCCAGCAGCCGGTCGTCGAGCTGGCTCAACTCCTCGATCGCGTGGCGGTGTTCGGCCCCGGCATGCCAGCGGGCGAGCAGCCGCACCGCCGCCCCGGTCAGCGCCTCCCGGACATGCCGAAGGCCCGCCGCGGCCGCGGCCGAGCGCCGGGCATGCGTGCCCACGACGATATCGAACGCATCGCGCCGCTGCCCTGGGGCCAGGCCCGGCACTCCCGTGTTCCCAGCCATGGTGGTCATGAAACGCTCCCCTTGCCCGCAGGCCCTGGGCCGGGAGGCGCGACGACGCCCTCCCTCCCCAGAAACATCGGGATCTTCGGGTTGCGGTTGAAGCGGCGCGGCGCGCAGGGCAGCCTTGCACGAATCACGATCTGCCCGGCCGCCGCCCGGCCGCCGCGGCGTCACGGCCGGTTGCGGCGGGCTGGACGGCGGCCCGTACCGGTGCCATAGTCCGCGCCGCAAGCTTCGGCATGGCCGTGTCTTGCGGGATCGGCGGCGCCGGAGTAGGTGGCCCTTTTCATCGAAAGTCTCGGTCGATGGCCTTCAATATGACCGAATTGAGCATGCGCACCTATTTGTGGTACAAGACATGGCGGTTCGGCCAGCCGGTCGGCACCGACCGGGACGGCAACAGATATTATCGCGACCGGCGATCCGCCGGGACGCGGCACGAGCGGCGCTGGGTGGTGTTCAAGGGCGGCGTGTCCGAAGCCAGTCGGGTGCCGCCGGAATGGCATGCCTGGCTGCACCGCCAGATCAACGAGCCGCCGGGCGAGGTCAACCCGCTGCGCCGCGACTGGCAGAAGGACCACCTGCCCAATCCCACCGGAACGCTGGGCGCGTATCTGCCGCCCGGCCACGAGCTGAAGGGCGGCCAGCGCCAGCGGGCGACCGGCGATTACGAGCCGTGGACGCCGCCATGACCGCAGCGATGCGACCGGCCGGCGGGGAGTGCTGTTGATGAGCCGCAATGTGATCGAAACCCTGATGGGCGCCGTGGTGCTGGCGATCGCGGCGGTGTTCCTGCTGTTCGCCTATCGCTCCGCCGATCTGGGGCCGGTGCGCGGCTACGAGCTGATGGCCCGGTTCGACCGGATCGACGGGCTGCCGGTCGGCAGCGACGTGCGGATAAGCGGCGTGCGGGTCGGCAGCGTCACCGCCCAGTCGCTCGATCCGGAAACCTTTCTGGCGGTCGTGCATATGGCGATCGATCCCGGCATCCGGCTGCCGACCGACACGGTGGCCCTGATCGCCAGCGAAAGCCTGCTGGGCGGCCGGTTTCTGTCGCTCGACCCGGGCGGCGAGGAAGAGATCATCCCGCCCGGCGGCACCATTCAATTCACCCAGTCGACGCCCGGCATCGAGCAATTGCTCGGTCAGGTGATCTTCAACCTGCAGAGCATCGGCAGCAATGCCGGCGCCGCTGCGCCCGGCGGGGATGCGGTGCCGCCGGCAGGCGGGGCGGGCGCCGGCGGGGCGGTCGGCACCGTGCCCGGCCAATAGCGCCGCTCCCGCGGGTTTCCCTCGAGCCATGCCGCGGTTTGGCCACAGACCGGCGCCAGTGTTGCTGCGATGAAGAACGCTGCCATGAAGACGATCATACTGCCGCTCGCCACGGCGGGCCTGCTGGCCGCCGTGCTGCTGGCGCCGACCGCGCCGGTGCGGGCCGCCGCCACGCTGGACCAGCGCTTCGCGGTGCTCCAGGGCCTGGACAAGATCACCGCGCGGGTCATGCGGCTGGAGGTGCCGGTCGGCGGCACGAGCCCGTTCGGCACGCTGTCGATCACCGTCCATGCCTGCCGCAGCGCGCCGCCGGAGGAGACGCCGGAAAACGCCGCGTTCCTGGTCATCCAGGATCAGGTGCCCAACGAGCCGCCGCAGACCGCGTTTTCCGGCTGGATGTTCTCGTCCTCGCCGGCACTGTCGGCGATGGATCACTCGGTTTACGATGTCTGGGTGCTGCGCTGCGTGGCCGAACCCGAACCGGAAGAAGAGCCCGAGCCGGAACCGCGGGTGCGCGGCCCGATCCAGGAAGATCCGCCGATCCCGCCCCGGCTGCCCGCAGCACGATCCGGCGGCCGCTGACCGGGGAGGCAACTGACCGGGGAGGCAACTGACCGGGGAGGCGGTTGACCGGGGGGCGACGCCGACGCCGCCCCGCCCGGATCAGGAGGCCAGCCGCTGCTCGATCGCCGCGTTGCGGACCGCCTTTTGCAGCTTCTCGAAGGCGCGAACCTCGATCTGGCGGACCCGCTCGCGGCTGATGCCGTAATGCT
>CAZTNV010000417.1:0-3236 GCA_964615535.1 uncultured Mycobacteriaceae bacterium
CAACGGCAGGACGAAATTCTCCGAAAAGGCATAGAGCAGGCCGAAGGTGAGGTCGTGGTGGTGCCAGCGGCGATGCACGGCTTCCTTGCTCATATAGCGAAGGGTATCGTGCATCCAGCCCATGTTCCATTTGTAGTTAAAACCAAGCCCGCCATCCTTGACCGGCCGCGACACGGCGGGCCAGGCGGTCGATTCCTCGGCGATCGTGGTGCAGCCGGGATGGGCGTCGGGGACCAACTGGTTCATGCGCTTGAGCAGGTCGATCGCTTCCAGATTCTCGTTGCCGCCATACTGGTTGGGAATCCATTCGCCGTGCTTGCGGCTGTAGTCGAGATACAGCATGGAGGCCACCGCATCGACGCGCAATCCATCGATGTGGAAATGTTCCAGCCAGAAGAGCGCGTTGCCAAGCAGGAAATTCGCCACCTCGCGCCGGCCATAGTTGTAGATCAGGGTGTTCCAATCGGTATGGAAGCCCTTGCGCGGATCGGCATGCTCGTAAAGGTGGGTCCCGTCGAAATAGCCCAGGCCGTGGGTATCGGTCGGGAAATGACCGGGCACCCAATCGACCAGCACGCCAATGCCGGCCTGATGGCACCGATCCATGAAGAACTGAAAATCCTCCGGCCGGCCGAAGCGGCTGGTCGCGGCATAGAGGCCGATCGGCTGATAGCCCCACGAGCCGCCGAACGGGTGCTCGCTGATCGGCAGCAGTTCGATATGCGTGAAGCCCATATGCTTGACATAGGGAATCAGCCGGTCGGCCAGCTCCCGATAGGTGAGATAGCGGTCGGGCGTCTGCGAATCGCGCTGCCACGAGCCGAGATGGATCTCGTAGATCGAAATCGGGGCATCGAGGGCGTTGACCGCCTCGCGCCGCCCGATCCAGGCCTGATCGCGCCATTCGCGCTTCGGAAGGCCGTTCACCACAGAGGCGGTATTGGGCTCGACCTCGGAGAAGAAGGCGTAGGGATCGGCCTTGAGCGGCATAAGCTTGCCGTCGCGCGCCTTGATTTCGAACTTGTACCGGGCACCGCGGCCGACATGGGGGATGAAGATCTCCCAGATGCCGTTGCCGGGATGCAGGCGCATCTGGTGAATCCGCCCGTCCCAGCCGTTGAACTCGCCGACCACCGAAACCCGCCGAGCGTTCGGCGCCCAGACCGTGAAACTGGTGCCGGGCACGCCCTCCAGCTCCATCGGGTGGGCACCCAGCTTCTCGTAATTGCGGAGATGGGTGCCCTCGCCCAGGAGGTAGAGATCGAGTTCGCCCAGGGCCGGCGGGAACCGGTAAGGGTCTTCCAGCTCGAACGTACCCTCGGGCAGCACGAAGCGCAGGCGGTAGCGGAACCGGCTTTGGCGGCCGGGCATCACCGCTTCGAAAAAGCCGTCCGGATGCACCCGATCGAGCGGGGCGACCACCCGGCCGCTGGTGCCGTCGACCACCTGGATCGCCGACGCGCGCGGATGGATGGCCCGCACCACGATTTCGGGGCCCGTTGCCGTGATGCTGCCCGGCCCGCGTGGCGGCAGACCGGGCATCTCAGCCCCGGCGGCAGCCGGCGCCTCCCTGCGGATCTCGTGCATGCCGAGAACGGCAAAAGGTTGGCGATGATCGGCAGCGACGATCTTTTCGATATCGGTCCGCTCGTCCCGATCGGCTTTCGCGCTTCGCGCCGTCATGCAGGACATCCTCTTGCTACGTAGCGGCACTCGCCCGCATCGTTCCTTGCCGCAGCGGTGCCGGACTCTGCTCGTCGCCTGATCGCGGCGGGACCTGCGCCCCGGCAACCGGCCTTACGCTCCGGGCCCGCCCGACGCCGGCCGGTCGGCCGGATCAGGCCCGCGCAACACGCCACAGGCAGGCCGGGCGATCGGCGTCGATCTGCAGGTATTGATCCTTTCCGCTCCAGTTAAAGCGCTCGCCGGTCAACAGATCCTCGACCTTGACGATCGACCATTCCGGCAGATTCAGTTCCCATACCGGCAATTCGAAACGGCCCTCCTGAGGGTTGACCGTGTCGAGATTCACTGCAACCAGAATGAAATTCGAACGGTCCGCACTGATTTTGCCATAGTATATAATGCTGTCGTTGAATGCATTGTAGAACTTCAGGTTATTGGTCTCCTGAAGCGCCGGGTTCTCGCGCCGGATGCGGTTGAGCTTGGCGATCCAGTCCCGGATATGGCCGGGCCGGTTCCAGTCCCAGACCTTGTACTGATAGAGTTCGGAATTGTCGTATTCCTCGGTGCCCGGCAGGGCCGCGTTCTCGCACAGTTCGAAGCCGTTATAGATGCCGTAAAGGCTGGACAGGGTCGCCGCCAGCACGGCCCGGCGCAGGAACACCGGCCGGCCGCCGTCCTGAAGCGGGCGCGGCAGAATCCGGCTGGTATTGATGAACATGTTGGCGCGCAGGTAGTCGCAGGTCGGGCTGCGCACCTGATCCTGAAGATGTTCGGTCAGCTCCGCCTTGCCGGCGCTCGACAGGAAATAGCCATAGGTTTGCGAGAAGCCAAGCTTGGCCAGGGCGTGGAGCAGTCTGGGCCGGGCCAGGGCGCCGGCCAGAAAGACGACATCGGGATGGCGGTCCTGGATGTCGCGGATCAGCCATTCCCAGAACGGCAGCGGCCGGGTGTGCGGATCATCGACCCGGAAGATCTTGATGCCCTGGGCGATCCAGAACCGCACCACGTCGCGCAGTTCGAGCCACAGATCCGGCCTGGGCGTGCTGCCGTCGGCCTCGTAGAAATCCGGGATCACCGCCTCTTCGTCCTGGCCGGGCGGATGACCGGCCGAGCAGACCACCCCGTCCGGCCGCCATTTGAACCAGTCGGCATGCTCCTTGATCCAGGGATGGTCGGGCGAGCACTGCACCGCGAAATCCAGCGCCACCTCCAGCCCCTGCCGGCGGGCCGCGGCGACGAAGCGGCGGAAATCGGCCAGAGTGCCCCAGTCCGGATTGACCGCGGTATGGCCGCCCTCCGGCGAACCGACGGCATACGGGCTGCCGGGGTCTTTGGGCCCGGCGATCAGCGCCTTGTTGCGGCCTCGGCGGTTGGTCTGACCGATCGGATGGATCGGGACCAGATCGACGACATCGAATCCCATCTCGCGAATATACGGCAGCCGCCTGATGCAGTCATCCACCGTCGCGCTGCGGGTCGGGTCGCTGCCCTGGGACCGCCACACCATCTCGTACCAGGCGCCGCAGCGCGCGGCCGGCCGGTCGACCGCC
>CAZTNV010000418.1:0-3203 GCA_964615535.1 uncultured Mycobacteriaceae bacterium
GGCGGGACCGGAACCGCGGCCGCGAGCCTTGGCTCCGGCCGCGCCGCAGGTGCCGCGGCCCCCGTCCCGGCCCCAGTCCCCGTCCCGGTCCCAGTCCCAGTCCCGATCCCGGTGTCGGCCGGGGCGGTCGCCGGGGCCTCCGGCGCCGCACGGGGTTCGTCCGGCGGCGTCAGCCGGAGCGGTGGAGTAGGGCTCTGACCGGCGGCGGGCGGCGGCGCTTCGGTCGCGTCGCCGGGCCGGGGCACCAGCGCCAGCGGCGCGCGGATCTGCCCGGCGGCCGTCGGCGGCGGCTCGCCGCCAGCCGTACCGGCGGACATTGGTCTTGCCGGCAGCGCCGTGGAGACCGCGCCCGCCACGGCCCCCGCCGGCGGCGATGCCGGTTCCGCCGCACCGGCAACCCGGCCGATGGCCGGCGGCGGTGCAGCGATCGCGCCCGCACCCGGTTCCGCCGGTGCCGGTTGCCGGTCCGATGATCCCGGGTCGGCCGCGGCCTCCTCCGCGGCGCCGGTCGCGTCCGCGCCGTCGGTCTCCGCCCGGATGGCTCCGGCGTCGCCGGCCAGCCCCGCAGGCGGCGATTCCGAAGCGGGCGAGGCGGCCGGTTCGGGCAGTGCCGGGCTCGGGGGCGGGCTGGGGAGCTGGGCGTCCTCGACCGTCAGCACATCGACCACCACGCGGGTGCCGATCACCCAGTCGCGCACCCTGGTGCCCGGCGCCGTCTCGATCGCGACCGCCAGATTGCCGGCGGTGCTGGTCTGCCGGACCGCGCCGATCCGGCTCAGATCGGCGATCCGCGCGCCGGTCAGATTGGCGTTCGCGGCGGCATCGAAGGTGATCCGGACCGTATTGCCGTCACGGGTCACCCGATAGCCGACCGGGCGCGGCCAGTCGAACACCAGCCGGCTGTGGCTGTCATGCTCGCCGCCCCGCACCCGCACCGATCCCGTCGCGCCGGCCGTGGCCGCCGGGGGTTGGGCCGTCGGGGGTTGGGCCGTCGGGGGTTGGGCCGTCGGGGGTTGGGCCGCGGCCTCGGCGGCCCGGGCCGGGCCGCCCGCCATACCCATGCCCAGCAGGGCGAGCACGGCGAGCAGCGCGACCAGCGCCGCAAGGCAGGCCGGGTGCGGCGGGGTTCCCGCCGGCTCTGGTTCGCTGGGGCGCGGCATGCCGATCGCCTCGTGCATGCAAATCCCGATCCGTGAATCCCGCCGGCGGCGGGTCAGTCGAAGCTGGCGAGCAGCCGGTCGATCTCGTCCTGATCGATGGCGCCACCCGGCAGTTGCGGCCCGTTCAGCAGATCGCTTTCGTCGATCACCGCCTCGGCAGCCGGTTCGGGGTTGGCGTTCTGACGGGCGCGCTCGACCTCTTCGCCCATCACCTCGACCAGGGCATCGATCTTGGCCTCGATATGCTTGAGCGTCCTGACCACCTTGCTGATGCGCTGGCCGGTAATGTCCTGGAAATTGCTCGCTTCGAAAATCCCGGTGACCAGATCGATGATCTGCGACTGCGCCGGCTCCTCGATCGTTCCCGCAATGGTCTGGATATTCTCGGCGGAATCGAGAATTCGGCCGGTGGCGTCCTCGGTCGCCGTGACCACGGCATCCAGCTCGTCGGTTGCGGCGCTGATATAGTCGCCGCCGATCTCGTCGGGACGAATCGCGGCGATCTCCGCCCGGGCCGCCTGGATGTAGCGGGCCAGGGATTCGAGTTCCTGGTAGACCTTGAGATCGATGGCCGAAATGTCACCTGCCATGCTGCCCACGACCTGGCCGATGATCTCCGTGACATCCTCGCGCGTGACCGGCCGATCGGCGTCGCGGCGAGCTTGGTCGATCTTGGCGAGCAGGGTTCGATCGGCGGCTGGCGCTGACATGTTCCTTCCTCCGTCGCACGGCTCAGAAATTGCCGAGAACCGTGACCAGTTTGGTCTTGAGCGTGGCCGCGTTGAACGGCTTCACGATATAGTTGTTCACCCCGGCTTCCTTGGCCGCCACCACATTCTCCTTCTTGGATTCCGCGGTGATCATGATGAACGGCGTGTCCTTGAGCTTGGCATCCGAGCGGACCTCGCGAAGGAGTTGCAAGCCGGTGACCGGCTCCATGTTCCAGTCGGAAATCACCAGCCCATAGGCCTTCTCGCGCATCTTCTCCAGCGCCGACGACCCGTCGATCGCCTCATCGACGTTTTCGAATCCGAGCTGCTTCAGCAGGTTGCGGATGATTCGCAGCATTGTCTTGTAATCGTCCACGATCAGGATCGGCATGGACATATCGACGGCCATGGTCAACTCCGTTCTCCTTCGCGGTGCGCGGCAGGCGCTTGTTCGGTTGGAATACAGGCACTTGGCGCAGCTTCAAGCACTGGTTGAGATGTGGGACGTCCAACCGGCAACATCTTTGGGCGACAACGGTTAAATAGATGTAAAGGAACCGGCCATCGGCCCGGGCCAATCGGGCAGCATCGCCCGGCTCAATTGGGTAGCGTCGGCAGTTCCGGCAGGCTTCTCCGCTGGGCCAATTCCGCGGTCACCGTCCGCGCCCGCACCGGGTCCATGGCGGCCAGGATCGGCGCGGCCTTCTGCTCGCGCATGCGCTGCAGCACGCCGATCATCACATCCATGTCCAGCCCGTTGAAGATCGCCGCGGCGTCGGCCGGACGCATCGCCTCGTAGATGCGCACCAGACTCAGCACCTGCTCTTCCCGCTGCTCGTCGAGCTGGCCCAGCATGGCCTCGATCCGGCTGCGCAAGGCCGCCAACTCGGCCATTTTCTGGTCGAGGCGCTGCTCGGCGACCGCGAGCAGCGCCCCGCGCTCGGTCAGGGCCCGCTCGCGCTGGTCAAGCGCGGTACGCCGGGCCGACAGGTCCTGAAGCAGCGCCAGCTCGGTTTCGGTCGCCGTTGCCGGGTCGATCAGCCGCGGCGTGTCCCGGCCGCCGGACGGGTCGGCCGCCGCCGGGTCCGGGGCCGAGGATGCGGCCGGCGCGGCGCCCGCCGCGGCCGCCGCATCGGGCGGCGCGGCCGGCGCGGCATCGGGGGCCGCCGCCGTCTCCGGCGCGCGGCCGCGATCCTGGGCCACCGCCGGCGCGCCGGCCGACAGCGCGTTCAGATTGTCGACGACGTCGCCCAGCCGCATCCCGAACATCAGCACGGCCAGGAAAACGATCACCGGCAGCAGCCGCAGCCGGGGCAGCGGGCGCAGCCGGGGC
>CAZTNV010000419.1:0-3199 GCA_964615535.1 uncultured Mycobacteriaceae bacterium
ACGACAGCCGGCCGATGAAAGCCAGATACCCGCCCGGCTCGGCCTGCGGCCGGTACAGGGCCGGCGGCACGCCGTGATGGACGGTTCCGGCCCAGCGCACCGGCGGCATCGGCCGGCGCTGGTCGTCGGAGATCGAGACCAGCGGCATGTCGCTGAACTCGGCGTAGAACGGCAGCAGATCCGGCAGATCGAGCCGTCCGTGCAGGGTCGTCACGACCTTGTCCGCCTGGCTCCGGAACACCGGGAAGTGCAGGCAGTCGACATGAAAATGCAGCATGTCGAACCGGTCGGCCTGCTGGCGCACCCGTTCGATCATCAGCATCAGATGGGGCAGGTCACTGCCGACCGTCGGATCGAGCCGGGCCGCCCGCCGGATGCAGGGCACCAGAGCGGCGGTGGTCAGCGAATCCCCGGAGGCGAACAGCGTCACCTCATGCCCCTGTCGGACCAGTTCCTCGGTCAGATAGGAAACGATCCGCTCGGTGCCGCCGTAGAGCCGCGGCGGAACACTCTCGGCCAGCGGTGCGATCTGAGCAATCTTCATGGACCTGCCTTCAAATGACCCTGCACCTCACGCAGTAAAACCAAACATTTCACCCCGGCAAATGTTCCCGTTGTATCCCTGCCGCCACCGCCTTCCGGCAAGGTCACCACACCTGACGTAAGTCTCCCGAAACCCCGCCCAACGTAACGGCCCTGGGCGCCACGCCGCAGACCTGTTTGAGCGCAACGGGAGCCGGACGGGCACTCGGCCGCGGTGGTGCGACGCAGGGGGAAGGCGCCTCATCGCGCTCGAAACCGTTTTCTACTATAGGCATTGGTGCTACCTATGCCGCGACGATCTCTCGGCGATCTTGCCGTATCTGGAAAGCCTGGTTCGGCCGCACCCTCGACCTCGATCCCACGACCAACGATCAGCGGCTGATTGCCGAGCTTGTCCATTACCCGATCGACTACGATGTCAAGCACGTTCAGGGAACCGGTCGACTGGGCAGGGCGGTTGCGGCAAACTCCCTGAAGGCATTGCGCAACGGCCATCTGTCGCGGCTTCGGAACCAGTTGGACCGGCCGGATTCGGGGAGGACATGCCAGACCATGTCGGCGATTGAGGCCGCTGATCTGCCGCGGCCCGAGCATCCCAGGCTGTCGGCATTCGAACGCGATCCCCACCGCGAGTTCGACCGGATCATGCGCGGCATTGCCGATGTCCATCCATATGAGCGGGCGGAACCCGGCGATATCCTCTGGGTCCTGTTCGGCAGGCTGGCATCCGAAGACCCGTTGCGGGCGGCGCTGGATTCGACCGTGCTGGCATGGCTGGAGCAGCGCCGGGCGGAGCCGCCCGAGTTGCGGCTTGCCTTCGGGCTGCACCGCTATGTCGGGCGGGTCGCCGATGCCCTGTCCTTCGTCGGGCGGCTCGATCTGCCCGGAACGGCGCGGCGGCTGGGCGACGAACATCAGGCCTGGCTGGAGTGGGCCGAACCGATGGTGCTGGGCGGCGCCCACGATTCGCGCAACCGGCTGTGGCTGGCGCTGGCGCAGCGGCAGGAGACCAACCGGTTCGACTGGCTGTGGTACAGCATTTGCCACCGGGTCGGCCGCCGCGATCTGCCGGAGCGTTACCTGTCGATCGGCCTGCTCGGCCTGCGCCGGCTGCCGCACGAGGAGCGGCAGCAGCATCAGGCGATGCTGGGCGGGCTGGCGCTGTGGGCGCGGCATCTGCGCGAGGGCGAGGCCGACCGCAACCGCTTCCGCGACCAGTGGCTGGCGCTGGACTGGCAATATCCCCGCGGCCCGGAGTACTGGCGCGAGCTGGTCGCGCCGCTGCTTGAACAGCATCAGTATCGTGGAAAACCGTTCGTCGAATGGTGGCGTGACATGCTTTTCGCCAGGGGAATCAGGCTGGCCGCGCATTGACGGGCGGGAACCGAGCCGGGTAACTGCCGGCCGAAAAAGACTTATCGAGAAGAAGCCTGGCTCGCCCTCCATTCGCGCCCCGAGTTGCCTCCTCCTGCGGGATGCGCCGGATTGTCCGCGCCGCATATCAGGACTATAATCACACCCCGCGCGGCCGCTCCGGCCGCTGTCCGAACCGGGGGCCGTGACGAACCGTGACATACCGTGACATTCCGCCGAGATTTTCACCGGCCGCACTCCCGGCGCCGTCATTCGACGGAAGAGGTTTGCAGGACCATGATCCTGCTTTGGTGGCCACGGCACCGCAGGGTGCCAAAGGGCACGATCGGGTAGGCCGTGAGACGCGTCGGCCTCGCCGCCCGCCCGCTGCCGCCATGAAAGCCTTTGCCGCGCTGACCGACGGGCTGGCCCTGGGTCAGGTCAAGCCGGGCATGGGGCGCAGGCTGGTGGCGGAGCGGGTCGATTGTTGTTCGGCGAACATGGATCCGCCCTTGAGGGATGATATGCCCCCAGTTCCGACCCCTCGATCGTGCCTTGCCGGCGGCCTGCTTTCGGACGCGAGCGGGCGGGGGACTGCTGAGTGTGGAGACGATCGGTCGGATCCCGCGGGACGATCGACTCCAGGGCAAAAGCATCCGGGCGATCGCGCGCGACCCGGCGGTGTCGCGGAACACGGTGCGCAAGGTGCTGCGCTCCGGGGCCACGGCGTTCGCGTATCGCCGATGGCATCGACCCCCACCATGGGCAGGGTCACCATCAGACCCGGGACGGGCAAGTCCAAGTCGGTCAACACCGCACGACCGGCTGTCGCCGGCCTGCTGGCACCGGAACCGGCCAGGGTGCGCCAATCCGCCCCCGTCCGCCGCCAGTCACGCCGCGACGCGGGCCGCAATGTCGGCGGCGACCCCAAAGACACCCGAAAATATCAATTTGAAACAACGGATTGCCGGCATGCCATGGCGGAGGGACCGGGATTCGAACCCGGGCACCGGGTTTCCCCGATGGACGGTTTAGCAAACCGCTGCCTTCAGCCGCTCGGCCACCCCTCCGGACTCCGACGATGTCGAACAAACCGGCTCCATCAGTTAATAGTGACTGTGCCGGGCCGGTGTCAACCTCCGTTGCAGCCCGACGCCGGGCGGCCCGACGTCCGGCCGCGAGATCGAGACCGCAAGACCGATGACGCATGATCCTGCCCGCCGGCCGGCCCACCGGCTGGCCGTGGCGCCGATGATGGAATGGACGGATACTTTATAAACATCAATAGGTTGCAGGGCGGCGT
>CAZTNV010000420.1:0-3180 GCA_964615535.1 uncultured Mycobacteriaceae bacterium
GCGGAAAGGTGAAGGTGATGACCTGCCCGGCATAGGACGGGTCGGTCAGGATTTCCTGATAACCGGTCATCGAGGTGTTGAAACAGACCTCGCCTACCGCCTCGCCGGCAGCGCCGACACCGCGGCCCCAGAACAACGTTCCGTCGGCCAGTACGAGGACGGCCGTCGCCCCGGGCGGCGGCGTGGTCCCGATCTCGGTTGTTGAGGCCATGCCTGATGTTTCCTAACCTGCCCCGCTCCGGCGGTGGGCCGCCTCGCGCTGTGTCGCCCGCGATGCCAAACCGGCACATCGTTGCCCGGCACATCGTTGCTCGCCGCAAACCTGGACCCGCCCAACCGCCGACACTAGATCACCAGCATCGTCTGCATTAGGCTCGATGATCTTGGGCGCCGAAGCGAACCGCGATCACGGATCAGCCATCTGTCCGCATCGTGCCAGTGCGGGATATGTGACTTCGTGCGTTGCCGGGCAACCGGCAAACGGCGTTCATCGTGTTACCCTGTGATCGGGCCGGCTGCGGGGTCCACCGGGAAGGCGGAAACTCATGATTCGCCATCGTTTGAGCGAAGCGCTGAAGGAATCCATGAAGGCCAAGGCCCCTCGCGCCGTGTCAACATTGCGCCTGATCCTGGCCGCTCTCAAAGACCGTGACATCGCTGCGCGCGGCAAGGGCAACACCGAGGGTATTTCCGACGAGGAAATCCTGAGTCTGCTCCAGACCATGATTCGCCAGCGGCGGGAGAGCATCGAACTGTACGAGCAGGGCGGTCGGCTCGACCTGGTCGAGGCGGAAAGCGAGGAAATCGCCGTCATTGAACGGTTCTTGCCGAGGCAAATGGATGAGGATGCGACTCGACAGGCCGTTGCAGAGGTCATCGTGCAGATCGGCGCGTCGGGTCTCAAGGATATGGGACGGACGATGGCCGAGCTGCGGAGCCGCTACGCCGGACAGATGGATTTCGCCAAGGCGAGCGGCATGGTCAAGGCGGCGCTTCACTGAATAGCGCGTCCGCTGAAAAGCGAGTCCGGAAGTATTCTCACCCACGCTGCCCTCCGGCGCCGCCGCATTGGCGTCCCAAACCAATTCAGCATGCAGACGACATCCAAGATGCGGGCAACCGGTTGGCCGGGTGCTGCCGGGCCGGACGCAACTGTGCGGAGCGTGGAGGGGTCACCACGCCCCGCTGCCGGAAAAGCCGTCCGGTTATGCCGCCTCTTCAGAAAGATTCTGAAGAATCGATCGCAATACGCGCTCGAAAGATTCTTCCTCGCTCAGCGCCAGCCCCTGCACCGCAATATGATTGATATCGGCTTCGATCGGCATCAGCTTTTCGCGAAGCGAACGCCCTTTTTCGGTCAGATGGATGTTCATTTTCCGGCGATCACGGACATTGCGGACCCGCTCGACCAGACCACGCTTCTCCATGCCGTTCAGCGCGGTCACCGTGGTCGGCTCCATCATGCCGACGCGATGGCTGAGTTCGCGTTGGGTCAGCCCGTCTTCCTCCCACAAGGCCCGCAAAAAATACCATTGGCCGATCGATACTCCGTGCGCCGCGATCCTGACTGCCAGAACCCTCGACAGCGCCCGATGAGTATCGCGGAGAAGATAGGCTATGCCTCGGCCGGTTGCCGCCTGATCTCTTGACCCTATTTCGCTAACGACGCCGGGTCTCGTGCTCCGGTTCTCCATGGACAGCATGATTTTGTCTTTCTGTTCGAGAGCGTGTCACCACCTCATTACGTTCTCTCTCCCAAGACATTGCCTGTCGCTCATCTTCCCTTGCTCATAACGGCAGCTTTCACTCCTTCGGAGCCGCCGCCATCGATTTATCGTTGGATCGTAATTGTTCGAAATGAATACCATGAAATTCGAAGGTTATCAATCTCCCAACACGGTTTATGGGTATTCGGAATCTCCAGCCATATCAGCCTGTTACTGAACCGACGCAGGAACCAAGCCCCTGATAAGACGGTCACTTCGCAGCAGTTCAGTGAAGCCGCGGCGCTTGCGGCACCAACGGTCCTTAACGGACAAATTGTCGCGGCCGATGCGAGATCGTGGCTCTGTATTCATGTCCCAAACAAATGTTTGCAACCAGTCCGCCGGGGGGTGGCAGATCGGCCCGAAATGCGAGCCTGGTGAATTGTCATAGGCTTGTCAGGTCGACGTTTGACGCCTGAATTCGCATCTCTAAGCGCAGAAGCGAGCGGTCGCTCTTGGCGTCATGGTTCGCAGCATTCGCATCGACAGAGGCAGCCCATGACCGGTATCACGGTAGCGGCCACTCAGATGGCCTGCTCGGAGGACAGTGCCAGGACTTTGGCATGTGCCGAGACCCTGGTCCGAACCGCCGCAGCGCGCGGCGCTCAGATCGTCCTGCTTCAGGAATTGTTCGCCACGCCCTATTTCTGCAAGGATCAGAACCCGGCCCGGTTCGCTCTGGCCGGTCCGGCAGAAAATCACCCCGTGATCACCCGTATGCAGCACTTGGCGGCCGAGCTTTCGGTTGTGCTGCCGGTCAGCTTCTTCGAACGCTGCAATAATGCCTATTTCAACGCGCTGGCCATGGTCGATGCCGATGGCCGCATGCTCGGCGTCTATCGCAAGGCCCACATCCCCACGGGCCCCGGCTATCAGGAAAAATACTATTTCAATCAGGGCGACACGGGTTTTCGCGTATTTCAGACCCGCTATGGCGCGGTCGGTTGTGCAATATGCTGGGATCAATGGTTTCCTGAAGCAGCGCGGGTAATGGCGCTGCAAGGTGCCGACATCCTGATGTATCCCACGGCGATCGGCTCCGAGCCACAAGATCCGACACTGGACAGCCTGGACCACTGGACCCGAGTCATGCAGGGCCACGCCGCCGCCAACCTGACACCGCTGGTGGCATCAAACCGGATCGGCATCGAGCAGGGCGAGACATGCGCACTCACCTTTTACGGCTCTTCATTCATCGCCGGTCCGACTGGAGAAATCGTGGCGCAGGCGTCCCGGGACGAAGAGGCCGTCGTCACGGCAAGTTTCGATTTCAACCGCATTCGGACGATGCGCGCGGCCTGGGGCCTCTTCCGGGACCGGCGTCCCGACCTGTACAAGCCATTGCTGTCGCTGGACGGCGGCACCGGGCCGTGACGCCGGCAGGCATGAACGACCGCCGGCGTCAGTGGCGGGG
>CAZTNV010000421.1:0-215 GCA_964615535.1 uncultured Mycobacteriaceae bacterium
ACGTACCGATCGACGAGCCGCCGGACGCGCCGACGGAACTGCCGCCGGGCGTGCCGCTGGACGAACCTCCGGAAGACGAACCGTCCGTACCGGACCTGCCGCCATTCCGGCATTGGCGGGCCGGCATTCGCGGCGTACTGCTCAATACACCCGGCTGATCTGCCAGCCGCGGCTGGCCAGATCGGCCAGCACGCCGCGGTCGCCGGGGAGGTGGA
>CAZTNV010000421.1:225-3179 GCA_964615535.1 uncultured Mycobacteriaceae bacterium
CGCGATCAGGGCATTGCCGCTTTCGAGCCGCTCGATCATCCGCTCCGTCATGCGCCGGTTGCGGCCGTAGACTGCGGCTTCGAGAAAGTCGGCGGCGAGCTCCGGGTCGCCGCCGACCGAGTCGTCGAGCAGTTCGGTGACCAGTCCGCTCAGGTCGCGGGCGAGATAGAGGCCGATCATGCGCTCGAACACCTCTTCGACCCGCTCGTTCATGGCGATCGCCTGGCGGAGCATGGCCATCTGGGACTCCTCGGGCAGCGTGTCGAACACCGCGATCTGCTCCTCCGCGGATTCCAGGGCATGGACCGGCCGGCCGCGGGCGCGGACCCGGCTGTCCAGATAATCGTCCAGAAAGGGCTGGCCGGATTGCTGCCGGTGCAACTCGGCCGGCGGCACCGCCAGGAGAGTGCCGGCAACCCAGGGCCGCAATCGCGCGATCGTCAGCCGTATCGCGAGGCCGTAGCGCTGTGCCGCCGCCGCCAGGGCGGTGAAGCTTTTCGGACCCAGCATGTCGCGCAGCGACCGGCCATCGGCGAGCAGCAGGGCGGCGGCAAGCGTGGCGGCCGTTTCGGGCGTCTTGACGATCTCGAGGGTCAGACTGTCGACGCTGTCGACGACCGCCGCGACCGGTGCCGGCAGGTCGAGGATGCGGGGATCGGAGACGTGCATCGTGCCGAGCAGGTAGCCGGGCGCCACGCCGGGCCGCTCGATCCGCCACAGCAGGCCCTCGCCATAGGGCATCGCCGGCCCGGACTTTGCAAGGCCTGGGCCGGCCGCCAGCAGCACCAGCAGCAGGGGGGCGAACAGCAGGGGCAGGAGGCGCAGCGGCGGGCGGCCCGAAACGTCCCGCCGGTGGTCACGGAGCCCGGCCATGGTCAGTCTCCCGTCGGTTCGGCCGCCGGCCGGGGCGCGGACAGCGGGGCCCGGCTTGCCGCATCGGGGCTTTCCGGGCGGTGCAGGAACGGGGCGAACTCCGCCAGCACGTCGCGATAGACCACGCGCTTGAACGGTACGATGCCGGCCAGCACCTCATGCGGTGCCGCCCAGCGCCAGGCGTCGAACTCGCGCTCATGCGCCGCCAGATCGACCTCGTCATCGGTGCCGGTGAAGGCGAGCGCGAACCATTTCTGCTCCTGGCCGCGATAGCGCCCCTTCCAGACCCGGCCGAGCAATTCGGGCGGCAGGTCGTAGCGCAGCCAGTCGCGGGTCTCGCCCAGCCGCTCGGCCCGCGTGATGCCGGTTTCCTCGCGCAATTCGCGGAGCGCCGCCTGCCACGGCGACTCGCCCGCGTCGATCCCGCCTTGCGGCATTTGCCAGGCGCCGGGCGTGTCGATCCGGCGCGCGACGAAAATCCGGCCGGCCGGATTGATCAGCACGATGCCGACGCAGCGGCGATAGGGCAGTGCCTGCGGGTCGAGCTTGGCCATCGCGTTCATTCCCGTCGCAGGGCGCCGGCCGGCCCGGCCTTGGCCGTGCGGCTTCAACGGTTGGGCTGGCGGTTGGCCACCGCGGTGATCGGCGCCAGCACCAGACCCCTGGCCGGCAGGGTCGGCAGCCATCGCGCCAGCCGCTCGAAGGTCAGCGGGTCGGGAAGAACGATGCCTACCGCGGCGCCATGACCGAGCGCCAGGGTCTCGAGCTGGGCGAGTTCCAGATCGATCGTTTCGCCCGAGGCGCCGCCGCCGATGAAACGGTCGCCGATCGCACGCGGCAGGCCGATTTCGGTGGCCAGCCGGGGCGCCGTGCTGTGCGCCGACGAGCCGCTGTCGACGAACATCAGGCCGCGCGCGTTCAGCGCCGCCAGCACCGGGCGTACCGCGTCGGGGGCATTGGTGAACCGGGCCCCGCGCGAATCGAGCACGCCGACGAAGCCGGTGACGCCGCCGAGCAGCAGATCCAGCCGCCGCCGGTTCTCGTCGGTGGACAGCGTGGTCAGCAGGCTGTTGGGACCGGGATCGTTCTGCGGATAGCCGGCCGGTTCCATCGGTAGGGTCAGCAGGATTTCGTGGCCGTCGGCGCGCGCCTGATCCAGCCATCCGGCCAGATCGGTCCCCTGGGCGGCAAAGGCGAGGGTGACCGTGCCCGGCATCTGACGGATCGCGGTGCGGGTGACCGGCTCCGACAGCCCCAGATCGGCCACGATCAGGGCGACGCGCGGGCGGGCGTCGTTCTGGTCGAACGGGTGGGCATGCGCCCGCCAGGGCGGCAACCCGGTCGTCGCACCATCCGGGCCGGCGGGCGGCACCGGATAGGGCGGCAGCGCGACCTCCACCCGATCCCGTCCGATTCCGGCCGCGAGTCGCAGCCGCTCCATGGTGGTGCCGGCGGTCAGCGCCGGCCACAGGATCAGCACGAGGATCAGCACCGCGAATGCTGCCGCCGCGATCGCCAGGGCGCGATAGCCGCCCGCGACGCCCGGCCCCGCTGCCAAGCCGGGCCGGTCGGGGCCGGGCCGGTCGGGGCGGGGCCGGTCGGGGCGGGGCCGGTCGGGGCGACCCGCCGCCGGGCCGCCGCGCCGCGTGACGAACCTACTGAGCGTCACGGCGATTGAACAGCGTCAGGCCGCGCAGCAGATCGACCGCGCGGGCGAGCTGGTAATCGAACGGCGGTTCCTGGGTGCCGGCCGCCGCAGCGGGCTGATTCGGTCCGGGCTGATTGGGCGCGGACGGATTCGGGGCGGGCTGGCCGGACGGCGGCGCGGCGCTGCTGCCGCCGGGCGGGGGTTCCTGCGGACGGTCGGACGACGGTCCCGGCGGGGTGGCGCCGGTCTCGGGCCGCGCCGCGGGATCGACCTGATCGTTTTCCAGCGCGCCGCGCAGATCGGCCTCGCGCCGGCTGCTCACCGCGATTTCCTGAAGCTGGGCCGGCTGCACCTCGATGTCCGGATCGATGCCGAGCGCCTGGATCGAGCGGCCGGACGGGGTGTAATAGCGCGCCGTGGTCAGCCGCATGGC
>CAZTNV010000422.1:0-3172 GCA_964615535.1 uncultured Mycobacteriaceae bacterium
CTGATCGTCCATACCCGTGACGCCGAGGCCGACACCATCCGGATTCTGCGCGAGGAAGGCGCGGGGCAGGGCGGTGACCGGCCGCTCCGCGGGCTTATCCACTGCTTCAGCGGCAGTCTGGAACTGGCGGAAGCAGCATTGGAAATGGGCTTTTATCTGTCGCTTTCAGGGATCGTGACCTTCCCCAAGGCCGAAGAGCTGCGCGGGGTGGTGCGGAGCGTGCCGCTCGACCGGCTGCTGGTTGAAACAGATGCGCCGTACCTGGCCCCGGTGCCCCGGCGGGGCAAGCGCAACGAGCCGGCCCTGGTGACCCATACCGCCGTGAAGCTGGCCGGCATCAAGGGTGTCGGCGCGGGCGAGATCGCCCGGGCCACGACCGAAAACTTCCTTGCGCTGTTCGACCGGGTACCGCCGCCCGAGCCGGCCGGGGCCGCGCCATACCCGTCCCGGTCATGATGCCGGACCCCATCATGCAAGACCCCGGCGTGAAGGTCACGGTGCTGGGCTGCGGCGGCTCGCTGGGCGTGCCGATGGTGGGCAATGTGTGGGGCAATTGCGACCCCGCCGAGCCCCGCAACCGCCGGCGCCGTCCCTGCATCCTGGTCGAGACGCGCGCGACTTCGGTGCTGGTCGACACCCCGCCGGATCTGCGGGAAGGCCTGCTGGCCGCCCAGGTCACCAGACTTGACGCGGTGCTCTATACCCACGCCCATGCCGACCATGTTCACGGCATCGACGATTTGCGCGGGCTGACGTTCAAGACCCGGCAGGCCATCCCGGGCTATTGCGATGCCGTAACCCTGGGTGAAATCGAGCGGCGGTTCGGCTATGCCGTGTCCTCGGTCGAGATGGAGCGGAAGCTGTATCAGCCGCTGATGCGTCCGGTTCTGATCGACGGCGCTTTCCGGGTCGGCGATCTCGACATCCAGCCCTTCGTTCAGGACCATGGCACCTGTCCGTCGCTCGGCTTCCGGTTCGGCCGGTTCGCCTATTCGACCGATGCGGTGGCACTTGACGAGGCCGCCTTCGCCGCGCTCGAAGGCATCGACGTCTGGCTGGTCGATGCGACCCGCGAGGAGCCGCATCCGACCCATGCCCATCTGGCACGGACCCTGGAATGGATCGCCCGCGTCAGGCCGCGCCGAGCGATTCTTACCCATATGAACCATACCATGGATTATCGCCGCCTGCTGCAGATCCTGCCGGCCCATGTCGAGCCGGCCTATGACGGCATGGTCATCCCGATCGACGAACCGGTTTCCCTTAACAAAATCGCAACCACGGTTGGTTAGTTTCGTCACAAAGGCAGGGTGCGCCCTGAGCGGCGCGGCACGCCTGAACTTAACTGGAAAATGGGCCGGCCATGTCCGCCGAAAGCAGGATTCAGCAGATCATTCAGCAGTTCGCGACTGAGGCGAGCGGCATCGGCATCCAGATCGTCGACGTCGCCGGCAACGTCGATGAGGTGAGCGATCATCTGGCCGAAGAATCCAGCCTTATGAAGCAGTTACACGGCGACATGACAACTCTGGTCGAAGGCAATGGGCGGATCGTCGGGGCGGTCGACGCGACCATGGCGGTGGCCGCCAATGTCGCACAGCAATTCTCCGCCTCGCGCGTCCAGCTCGACCAGATATTCAGCGAAATCAATGGCCTGGTCGGCATGGTGAACGAGGGGCGCGAACTGCTGCGGACGTTGGAAACGGCCTTGGCCAAAGTCAGCCAGGTTGCGCGATCCATCGACGCGATCGCCCGGCAGACCAACCTGCTGGCGCTGAACGCCACGATCGAGGCGGCGCGGGCCGGGGAGGCTGGCCGCGGCTTCGCCGTGGTCGCCAATGAGGTGAAGGCGCTGTCGCGCCAGACCAGCGACGCCACCGCCGAGATCGGCACCACGCTGCACGAACTGACGCGCCAGACCCAGCGCCTGGCGGTGCAGAGCCAGTCCAGCGCGGATCGTGCCCAGACGGTCGGCGACCTGACTTCGGCCATCGGCGGCGCAATTTCAGAGATCGAAACCTCGGTCGCGACCGTGAAGACCCAGACCTCGCAGATCGATGCCGAAGCACGGCAAATGCAGGACCGCTGCGCTTCAATGCTCAACGCGGTCGATCGCGCTGCGGCCGGCGTCGCCAATTCGTCCGGCAACCTGGAGAACGCCCGCAAACGTCTGCAAAAATTGCTGTCTTCCGGAGAGCGGCTGATCTCGCTGACGGTCGAGACCGGGGTCGAGACCGAGGATACGCCGTTCGCCGCCCTGGTCGCCCAAACCGCCGCCGAGGTCAGCCGGATCTTCGAGAAGGCGGTCGACGACCGGGACATCACGCCCGACGCCCTGTTCGATGAGTCCTATCGGGTCGTCGCGGGCACCAATCCCGAGCAGTTCGTCACACGCTATGTCAGTTTCACCGACCGGGTGCTTCAGCGGATTCTCGACGAGGCGGCAGCCTTCCATCCTCGGGTGGTTTTCTGTGCGGCGGTCGATCGCAACTGCTTTCTCCCGACCCACAATACCCGGTATTCCAAGCCGCAGGGCGGCGATCCGGTGTGGAACGCGGCGAACTGCCGGAACCGGCGGATGTTCAACGATCGCGTCGGTTTGGCCGCCGCGCGCAACCGGGAAAAGCTGCTGGTCCAGACCTATCGCCGGGACATGGGCGGCGGCAAGATGGCCCTGATGATGGACATCTCGGTGCCAATCGTCGTGAAGGACCGGCACTGGGGCGCGGTGCGCCTCGCCTATACCCTCTGAGATGCGGGACCGGGTCGATCGCCGAACCTGGACCGGGCGCTAGACCAGACGCTCGATCCGACGGCTGACGCGTTGCGGTGCGCGCAGAAGATCCTCGACTTCGACCAGAACCGGGACCGGGGACCGGGAGTCGGCGGGCTCGCCCGAATCGGTCACGGTCCCGGTCCGGGCGGTCAGGATCGCACGGTAGACGCCGCCATGCTTGGTGAAGACGCGAAAGCCCTCCGCTGTGGCGGACCACGCCAGCCCGGTGCGGTCAAGCATCGCGGCCAGCCGGGTGCGCGGCGTCGGGGTGGGTGCCGTCGAGGTGTCGCCTTCGATCGGCAGGGCCGTATCGCCGGCCGGGTCCGCGGCCCAGCCCACTCGATCGAGCAGGGCCGCAACGTACCCGCCGGCTGTCCGGCAGGCTGCGCGGTCGCC
>CAZTNV010000423.1:0-3155 GCA_964615535.1 uncultured Mycobacteriaceae bacterium
TGCGTGTCGATGCGCAGGTAGCGGCGATCACGATGACGCCTTCGGAGCCGGCGAAGCCGTCCATTTCGACCAGGATCTGGTTGAGCGTCTGCTCGCGCTCGTCATGCCCGCCGCCCAGCCCGGCGCCGCGGCGACGGCCGACCGCGTCGATCTCGTCGATAAACAGGATGGCCGGCGCGTTCTTGCGCGCTTGTTCGAACAAGTCGCGGACGCGCGAGGCGCCGACGCCGACCACCAGTTCGATGAACTCCGAGCCGGAGGTGCTGAAGAACGGCGCATTGGCCTCGCCGGCAATGGCGCGGGCCAGCAGCGTTTTGCCGGTGCCGGGCGGGCCGGTCAGCAGTACGCCGCGCGGAATCCGCCCGCCCAAATCGAGATAGCGTTTCGGGGTGCGGAGGAAGTCGACGATTTCCTCCAGTTCCTGGCGGGCCTCGTCGATGCCGGCAACGTCGTCGAAGGTCACCCGGCGCTGGTCCGGCCGGATCAGCCGGGCGCGCGACCGGCCGAAGGCGAACGGCCCGCCGGACCCGCCCATCTGGCGCCGCGCGAACCACAGCCAGACGCCGATCAGCAGCAGCATGGGCAGCCAGTCGAGCAGCACGTAGAGCAGGCTGACCTCGTGTACCACCGGCTCGACCTGGACCCGGATGCCGGCCGCGGCCAGCCGGTCGATCAGACCGGGATCGGACGGCGCCCAAAGGGCGAAGGTCTGGCCCCCATGGGTCCGGCCGGTCAGCTCCGACCCGCGGACCGTCACTTCGGCGACGGTGCCATCGGCGAGCTCGTCGAGGAAGTCCGAATAGGATATTTCGCGCGGAGCGGCGGTCTCGCCCGGGTGGCCGTCGCCGGTCAGGTACAGCACCAGAACCACCGCCGCCATGGCCGCCGCGATCCACAATAAACGACGGGGAGAGAGCTTGCGGGTCACCGTCGCCCACTCCGTCCGCCGGGTTCCGGGTTGCGCGGCAAACATCGCACGCATGTTAAAACCGGTCCGGTCATGCGGAACGCTTTGGCAACCCGGGACCCGTTCATTTCCCAATCCGCTCCCGACATCGATGCTGCCCGCGATCCCGGTCCAGGACGTGACCGGCCATGAAAAACGCCGAAGTGACCGCGCCGTCTCGCAGCGGATGGCGGTCAGGAATCGGCTCGTCACCTGTATCCTCACGCGTTCGTTTACGCCTGCTTCAAGTGGGAAGGCGGGTTTAGTTCGACAATGGGAATTCTGTACTGACCGCACGGGAAGGGGGCGGAAAACCCGTGACATCCGAAGCGGTCCCTACAGGCCAAGCGCGCCCAGCAGAACGAAGAGCACGGCTTTGAAGATCACGAGCACGACGGTCGCCGCCACACCCAGGGCGACCAGGGACAGCACCGCGCCGATCAGGACCGCGACACCGTCGCGCTCGATCAGACCGAGCGCGATGACCGCGATCGCCAAGCCGGGCAGGCTGTTGCCAAACGGGATCGGCAGCACCATGACCACCGCCAGGACCAGACAGAGCGCCCCCATCGCGCGCTCGACGGCGGGCGAGACCAGAAGCGCCAGCCGCGGCTGCAGCAGGCGTTCGACCCGCCGCAGGGGCGGCACCAGCCGCCGCACCACCATCTGGAAATCGCGCCGGGCGAGCGACCGGCCGGTCAGCCAGGACGGCAGCCAGGGCCGGTTGCAGCCGATCATCATCTGCACCGCCAGGATCACCAGCGGCGTCCCGAGAATCGTGGAAATGCCGGGAATCGCGACCGGCAGCAGGTTGGGCGCGGCCAGCAGGATCATCAGCACGCCGAACGCCCGGTCGCGCATCACGCCCAGCACGTCGCCCAGGCTGACCCGCTCGCCGGTCAGGGAGTCGCAATGGTCCAGGAGGATGTCGGAGGTGCGACGGTCGCGGGGCCGGGCGACCGCGACCGCTGCCGGCAGCGGGACGGTTGCGGCATTGGCGCCGGGTGCCACACCGCCGTCAGGCATCGCCGTGCCGCCCCTTCGATCCGGCTGCGGCAGATTCGGGTGCGGCGGCGGGCGGCACGATCAGGATCTGGTCGATGCGGCGGCGGTCCATGTCCACGACCTCGAAGCGAATGCCAAGCCAGGTGAAACTCTCGCCGGTTTTCGGCAGATGGCCGAGCCGCCACAGGACGAACCCGGCCAGGGTATGGAAATCGTCGTCGTCGCCGCGCAGGCCGCCGGTGCCGAGCAGCGCCTCGACGCGGTCGACCGGCATCCTGCCGTCGATCAGCCAGGAACCGTCATCGCGTTGCACCGCCTGCGGCGCCTCCTCATCGCCGGCTTCGGACATCTCCCCGGCGATCGCGCTCAGGATATCGGTCGGGGTGACCAGTCCTTCCAGCCCGCCATACTCGTCCACCACCATGGCGACGTGGACCGGCGAGGTCCGGAACAGCTCGAGCAGCCGGAGCGCCGTGGTACCGTCGTGCACCACCAGCGGCTGGCGCAGGCAGGCCTGGAGATCGAGCGGCCGGCCGCGGCTCATGTGATCGACCAAATCCTTGGTCTCGACGATGCCGAGCAGCTCGTCGATCGTGCCGCGGCCGACCGGGTAGCGCGAATGGCCGGCAGCGGCGATTCGCGCGGCGTTCACCTCGGGACGGGCGGCGGCGTCGAGCCAGACCACATCGGGCCTGGGCGTCATGATCGCCCGCACCGGCCGGTCAGCCAGCCGCAGGACGCCCTCGATCATCTCGCGTTCGGCCGGCTCGATCACCCCGGCGGTGGTGCCCTCGTCGACCATCGACCGGATCTCCTCCTCGGTCACCACGTGTCCGTGGGTCTGCCGGATGCCGAGCAGGCGCAACAGCACCTCGGTCGATTTGCCGAGCAGCCAGACCACCGGCGCCCCGGCTGCGGCCAGCAGCCGCATCGGCCGGGCGACCAGTGCCGCGATCGGCTCGGCGCGGCTGAGCGCGATCCGCTTGGGCACCAGTTCGCCGACGATCAGCGACAGGAAGGTGATGCAGAGCACCACGATCCCGATCGCCACGGTCGGGGCCGAGGTGCCGATCAGCGGGATGTCGGCCAATGCCTCGGCCAGGGGTTGGGCCAGCGCCGCGCCGCCATAGGCGCCCGCCCTGGAAGAGAATGGCTTCGACGAGCAGCCCGTGCTCGGGACCGCCGCGCCTGAGCGTCGTGAACT
>CAZTNV010000424.1:0-3152 GCA_964615535.1 uncultured Mycobacteriaceae bacterium
GCAGGTACGGATCGGGCAGCAGGCGCTCAATCCCGCCGATCAACTCGGCAATGCTCCGCGCCTCGATCAACGCGGCCGGCCCGGCGACCGCGACATGCCCGGCGAGGGTCACCGCTCCGGTGCGCGCCGCCATCACCGGGCTGACCAGCAGAATGTCGCCATCGCCCAGGCGGACGGCGCCGTCGGCCGCCAGAGGCTCGGCCAGTTCGGTACCGTCGTCACCTATCCGCAGCCGCAGAAGGCGGTTCGGTCCGGGGACCAGCATGCCGCCGCCCAGCGCAAGCGCCTGTTGCACGCTGACCGTGGATTGCCCGGCCGGCATCTCGAAGATCGCCGGACGGCGCACGGCGCCTGCGACCGCCAGAGTCGCGCCGAGCGTCGGCACAACGATCCGGTCGCCGTCGCGCACCCTGAAATCGGCGTCCGAGACGCCGTGATCGAGCAGCTCGTAGAGGTCGATCGCCATTGAAGTTTCGCCGCGGAGCAGGCGGACAGCGCGCAGGCTGCCCTGACGGGTAATGCCACCTGCGGCGTAGAGCGCATCGAGCACGGTCGCGAAAGCCGTCAGATTGGCGCGGCCGGGCCGCCTCACCTCGCCCACCACCAGCACGCCGAGTCGCCGCAGTTCGGCCAGTGAAACGAACACCTCCGTGCCGATCAGGCGGGCCGCGACCTCGGCCTGCAGCTCGGTGCGGAAATCGGAGAGGGTGCGCCCCGCAGCCGGAATCGGCCGCAAATCCGGAAGCACAATGTGACCGTTGCGGTCGATCGCCAGCGTGGTGCCAAAGCTCCGCTGTCCGCGCAAGGTGACCGTCAGCGAATCACCGATCCCGAGGACGTAGTCGTCCTGAACCGCACCGGTTGGCAGGGGCTGCGGCGCGGAACTCGCAAACAGATGGCGGCCGAACCGGGCCAGAGCCTGGCCGGCTCGCGCACCGTAGAGCTGCTCGAGGGGAGATGCGTCGGGCGTTTCGACCGATTCGGACGGCGCCGCTGGGGGAGTGCCGTCGGTGGTTGCGCCCCATGAGCCGGGGCCGTCAGCCCGGGCAACCGGCGCCTGTGCATGTCCAGGAGCCATGGCTAGCGTCAGGGAGACGACTCCGAGCGCCATCATCATCGCCAAGAAATGAATCGGCCGACTCATCGCAGATGCAGGGGAGGTGGATGCCTCGAACCGGCATTCCATCGTATGCATCTGTACAGGAGCCGGCCCTGGAGATCCACGAAAAATCGTGCTGGTCCAGGGCCCGATACCCGGAAAAGGATTCGGATTTTCGTCGTCGAGCCGCGACTCGGACGATCAGTCGGCGGCCGGAACGGATTCGGCCTGTGCCTTCCGGGGATCCAGGCTTGAAGCTTCCTGCTGGAACGATCGGCAGAGAAAATCAATCAATGCACGTACCCTGGGAATCCGGCGCATGTCGGGATGGAAGACGATGAAAAAATCCAGGTATGAGTTGAGCGACGGAACGTCCAGCATTTTCAGCTTCGGTTCGGTACTCGCGATGTAGCTCGGCAGCAGGCTGATGCCGAGTCCCGCCCGAGTCGCTTCAAGCATCGCCATGGAGGAGTTCGTGCGGTAAACGATTTTTCGGTGCCGCTGGCTGATTTCCCGCCATATCGTCCATCCGGCATGCTCTGGATACTCTGTATGATCGCAAAGCCGATGCTGGTATATATCCTCTACCGATCCCGGTGCACCTTCAGCGCTAATATATTCAAACGAAGCAAACGGAGCGAAAGCCAGTTGCCCAAGCTTTTTAAATACCAAATCGATCTGATCTGGTCGTTCATAAGAAATAGCGACGTCTGCCGCCAGCTTCGCGACATTCGGAGTTACCGTCGAGCACATCAGTTCGACGGTAATCTCAGGGTGCCGGCGATGGAATGCTAGCAATCTTGGGCTCACCCAGTAGGCGCCCATGCCATCGGTGAGAGCGAGTCTTACATCTCCATTAAGTCTATTCTCAATGCCGTGAGCTTTGCGTTCGAGGGCGAATGCAGCCTGCTCCATGTGTTCGGCATAGTCGCGTATTTCCTCGCCTTCTTTAGTGAGCTGAACTCCTTTTGCCAGACGATGAAACAATTTTGTTTGAAGAGTCTCTTCAAGAGCGTAAATATGGCGGCCGACAGTTGTCTGACTCGTGCGCAATGCTGCGGCTGCTTTGCTAAAGCTTCCGTGCCGCGCGACTTCCAAGAAGAATCTTATATCATCCCACTCACGGATGACACTTCGTTCAATGCAAGGCTGCATGGGACCAACACTTTTTTGTTGGGTTATCTTCGGCGCTAAGTCGTGCGACTTAGTGCAGAAGTAAGGGCAACGTCCAATTTCTTGTGAGGCACGAAGTCATGTCAGCTCTTTCTCATTCCAGCGTTGCGATGCTCAACGAAGCCTTTGATATGGAGGAGATTCATGAAGCTTCCTCGGTATCTCATAATGATCCATTTGAAGTCCGGGTGGCATCAACTACCGAAGAGATGATGCAAGCCATGGCCATTCGGTCCGCAGTCTACATTGGCGAGCAGCAGAGCCCGTACTTCGAGGAGTTTGACGGCAACGATTTCAGCGCCACTCATGTTCTTTGCGTGAGGGACGGCGAGCCGGTGGGCACGCTTCGGATTCGGTATTTCGCCGATTTCGCCAAACCTGAGCGTTTGGCGATTTTGCGGCGATATCGAGGCGGCGGCGCTGCGGACATCATCGTACGATTCGCGATCGATCTTTGCAGCCGAAAGGGATACCGGAAACTCTATGGGCATGCCCAGAAGCGCCTGCTGCCATTCTGGGGCAAATTCGGATTCCGGCCAATGGCCGATGGAGAATTCCATTTCTCGGACCATGAGTATGTGGCGATCGAATGCGATCTGCTGCCTCGGAGCGACCGGCTGACGCTCAACTCCGGGCATTTGAAACTCATCCGGCCCGAAGGCCGGTGGGATGCTCCGGGAGTCCATGACCGCTCGACCGAGCGGCTCCCGACCAATCCGACATCGTGAGAGCGGCGGACTTCTCACGGTACCAGCCGCACTTTGCAACGGGGCGGGTACGGAACGCCCGGTCGTTGATCGAGAAGAGCGGGCAGAGCTGGGCACAGCTCGCCGTTCCCGTGACGAAGGTATCGCTGATGGTTTCGGAGTCGCGGGCATCT
>CAZTNV010000425.1:0-3133 GCA_964615535.1 uncultured Mycobacteriaceae bacterium
CGCCTTGGTCGGAATGCAGCCCCAGTTCAGGCAGATGCCGCCCAGATGCTCGCGCTCGACCAGAGCGGTCTTCATGCCGAGTTGCGCCGCCCGGATCGCCGCCACATACCCGCCCGGTCCGCCGCCGACCACGATGACGTCGAATGACTCCGCCATGACTGGCTCCCTGCCCTGTTGGATTGATCGACAACTGCCTGACAAGCCGCTATCAAGACTCAAAATCAAGCAACTTCGAATTGAATCTGTTTCAGTTGCGCCGAAGGCAATGTCTGCCCCACCCTCAATATCTCAATGCCGACGACACGATTCTGGTCATCGAAATCGAGAACCAAGCCGGGACTGACTTCTTCAGACTCCTCAACGGCGGCCTCGTCCAATCTAATATAGAGAGCGTCCGCCGCCTCATCGAATCGTACCCTCATGATTTGCCCTCTCTGGGACCATGCCGTCTGGTTCGATCCACGAAAGCCGTTTTGACCCGGCAATGCCCGCCTGCATCGTGGTAGACTACCCGAAGAACGCCGTTGTTCCGCTCGGCAATCCGGCCGAAAGCCCAATTTACCCCGGTTTGACGTTGATCGATCTCGACCCATTCCGGACGCTTCACTATTCTCTCGACCCACTCAAGCGACAACCCCCGCTGTTGAATCGCTGCGAGGGCATGTATCGTAAAGGAAATGGCCGGACAAGGTGGTTCAATCATTAAACAGATCCCTGCCCGCCCGTCGCCTAAGTCTTCACGCCACCGTCGTCGTGTCGCCGAGCAGCTTCTCCTCCGCGGCGCAGGCCTCCTCGATGAGGAGGTCGAACAGCCGGCGCACAAGATCGGGGTCGAGCCCAAGCGCGGCGGCATGGGCAGCGTTGCGGTCCTTGACCTGCTCGATGCGTTCGGGGATGCGCGCCGGGATGCCATGCACCCGCTTCACTTCGACGACCCGCAAGACCGCATCGCGGCGGCGGGCCAGCAGGGCGACGATCTGATCGTCGATCGCGTCGATTTCCCGCCGCAACGGCTCCAGCACCTTCATGGATCCCATGACACTCCCTGCCGCCCGGCGGTTTGCGCTATTTCAAAACAACAAGATGATCCGCATCGGGTGCGGCTTCCAGGTGGGACAAACGGTTTCTTGCGTGTGCCTGAGGCCGCGGCGCCCCGGCCCGGTGCCCCTGACCCGAAGCGGTCAATCCTGCCACGGATCGATCACGACGACGCCGGTGAACTGGACATCCTTGGTGTTTCGGGTGACCAGCGTCAGGCTGCGGCTCAGTGCAGTCGCGGCAATCAAGGTATCGATCACCGGTGCGGCCCGCGCTGCCGAAAGCCTGCCCCAAAGTCGCGCGATCGACTCGTCGACAGCCAGGATGCGATCGGCAAAAGTCGTCTCGATGGTCTCCACCCAGGCCGCCAACCGATCCGCGACCAGCGGATCGGTCCGCCGCCGAAGCGCAACACCTTTGTGAAGTTCCCCGACCGTGAGAACGCTCACGAACAGGCGGGCCGCCTCGGCGCCGTCAAGCCAGGCCATCACGCGCGGATTCGGCCGAATTCTGCGAGTTTCCGAAAGGACGTTCGTATCGAGCAGGAAGCTCACAATGCCGCGTCCCGCCCGGTATCGCTGTCACGCTCGATCGTGAAGTCTTCGACTTTAGGTCCGCCCAGCAGGTGCCGCTTGAAGTCGGGCTTCAGTGCCAGAATCCGCCGATACTCTTCCACCGACAGCACGACCGCGCTTTCGGTGCCGGAACTGGTGATCACCTGCGGCCCTTCAACGCGTGCCCGCTCGATCAGTTCGATCAGCCGCGTCTCCGCTTCCTGCACTGGCCATGTCGCCATCGGGCACAGATCCGCTCATTCCCTCAATGCCGGCCAAAGATGGCTATCCTGGGAGACATTGCCAAGAGGGTGCGACCGCCACCGGTCATGGTGCGGGCGACTATCCAGGAATTCAGTGCGATAGATCCACGCAGCACGTCGATACGATTGCGCTCGTCAAGCACGCGCTTTTCCTCGCTGAAATAACTGTGAGGATGTGTGCCTCTCCGTGGCTTTTGGACGTTACCTCCGATCACATAACTGCTTATGCCGTCGTTTATCCACCCAGATCGTTCTCCAATCCAGGCGACCAGATGAACCGCTGATCTACCGGAGTCGGCGAGTTCATTGATTATCTCCATACGATCAACCTGGCATTCGTCAACCTCACAGCATCATCCCCAGCGGGTTTTCCACCAGCTTCTTGAAGGCTGCCAGGTATTCCGCGCCCACGGCGCCGTCGACCACGCGGTGGTCCACCGAAAGCGTGCAGCTCATCATGGTGGCGATGGCCAGCGCGCCGTCCTTGACCACGGGGCGCTGTTCGCCCTTGCCGACCGCCAGAATGCAGCCCTGGGGCGGGTTGATGATCGCGGCGAATTCGCGGATGCCGAACATGCCGAGATTGGACAGGGTGATGGTGCCGCCCTGGAACTCCTCGGGCTTCAGCTTGCCGTCGCGCGCGCGGGCGCCGAGATCCTTCATTTCGACCGAGATCTCGGCCAGGCCCTTGCGGGCGGCGTCCTTGACGATCGGCGTGATCAGCCCGTTGGGCGTCGCCACCGCGACCGAGACGTCGACCCGGTCGAACATCAGGATGGCGGCGTCGGTCCAGGCGGCGTTGGCCGCCGGCACCTTGCGTGCCGCCAGCGCCACCGCCTTCACGATCAAATCATTGACCGAGAGCTTGACCTCGCCCTCCGAACGTTCGTTCAGGGTCTGGCGGAGGTTCAGCAGCTCGTCGATCTCGCATTCGATGGTCAGGTAGAAATGCGGGACGGTCTGCTTGGCCTCGGTGAGCCGGCGGGACACCGTCTTGCGGACATTGTTGTTCGGCAGCTCGCGATAGGGAATGCCGAACGCATCCGCCAACTGCTTTGCGGAGGGGCCGGTCACCGGCGATACCGGGGCAGCCGCCGGCTGCGGCGCCGCCGGGGCCGGCGCTGGTCATCGCGGGCGCGGGTTCCGGCAAGACCCGGACGTTGACCTATCGCGTGGCTTATCTGCTGGAGCAGGGGATTCCGCCGGACCGCATCCTGTTGCTCACGTTCACCAACAAGGCCGCGCGCGAGATGATGCGGCGCGTGAACGACCTGCTCG
>CAZTNV010000426.1:0-539 GCA_964615535.1 uncultured Mycobacteriaceae bacterium
GTGCGATAATCGTCCAGCGCCAGCAGATCGCGTCCGCGCAGGACGATCTCGGCCACGGCATTGCGCGGCACGCAGTCGCCGGACACGCCCTGCAGGCTGTCGGTATCGATGATCCGGTCGATCGACTGAACGGTGACCGGCACTTCCGCCGTGGTCAGCTTCATCTTGTAGGTCGCGCCGACGGTCAGCGGCCGGTGGCCCAGCCAGAACAGGGTGGCGCGGAACACCGGGCTCAGGATCGGCGCCGCCTCGGCATGGCTGGCGATCTCGCCGCGCTCGACAAAAATCTGTTCGTCGAGGGTGATGCCGACCGCCCGGCCGGCCGGCACCTCGGCCGGTGGGGTGTCGAGGCCCCAGGCCTCGATGCTCTGCACCCGCGCCGTCTTGTTGGAAGGCGAGAACAGCAGCGTGTCGCCGGTTCGCAGCACGCCGGTCTCAATCCGCCCGACCAGGATGCGCCGCTCGTCGAACTTGTAGACGTCCTGGACCGGCAGGCGCAGCGGCCGGCCCGGCGTGTCGCGATGACGGATCGCCATGGC
>CAZTNV010000426.1:549-3087 GCA_964615535.1 uncultured Mycobacteriaceae bacterium
TGCCACGCCCGGCGCAGCGGCGCCGAACCCGTCCAGCACCTCGATCAGCGGCGGGCCGTCATACCACGGCATCCGGTCGGACGGGCCTGCCAGATTGTCGCCGTGGCGTGCCGAAACCGGCACAATGGCCGCCGGATCGAGACCGACATCGCCCAGATAGCGGCGGATTTCGGCTGCGATCTCGGCCAGTCGGGCGGCCGAGAATCCGGCCAGATCCATCTTGTTGACCACCACCGCGATCTGCCGCAGGCCCAGCAGGTGCAGCAGATAGGCGTGGCGGCGGGACTGCTCGCGCACGCCCTCGACTGCGTCGACCACCAGCACCGCGGCATCGGCGCTGGCGGCACCGCTGACCATGTTCTTTAGGAACTCGCGATGGCCCGGCGCGTCGATGATCACGCAGTCCCGCCGCGCGGTGCGGAACCAGATCTGGGTGGTGTCGATGGTCACCGCCTGGTCGCGCTCGGCCTGGAACGAATCCAGGGCGAACGACCACTCCAGCGGCATGCCCCGCTTCTCGCTGATCGCCTTCAACTCGGCCAGCTTGCCGTCAGGCAGGCTGCCGGTGTCGTGCAGCAGGCGGCCGATCAGGGTCGATTTGCCGTGATCGACATGGCCGACCACGACGATCTTCAACTGGTGCAGCCGGGTTGACCGCTGCTCTGGTAGGATCAGTCCCGCATCCATTTCAACCGTTCCTGCCGTCACATGTAGCCGCTCTGGCGCAGCCGTTCGAAGCTGTCTTCGGATTCATGGTCCATCGCCCGGCCGGCGCGCTCCGGCGCCCGCGTGATCTCCAGCTCGGCGATGATCTCGTCGATGCTGGAGGCCGGGCTGTCGATCGGGAAGGTGATGTTCTTCTCGCCGAGCGACCGGTAGCGCTTGCCGTCCCGGGCCAGATAGAGCGGCACGATGGGAATATTCTCCCGTTTGGTGTAGCGCCAGATGTCCAGCTCGGTCCAGTGCAGCAGCGGGTGGATGCGGATGTGCGTGCCCTCGGGCAGTTCGGTCTTGTACTGGTCCCAGAACTCCGGCGGCTGATCCTTGAAATCCCAGGCGCCGTCCAGCGCGCGCGGGCTGAACACCCGCTCCTTGGCACGCATCGCCTGTTCGTCCCGGCGGATGCCCAGAATCACGCCGCGATAGCCGTCGCGCTTCAGCAGATTGGTCAGGCCGGCGGTCTTGCGCGCCGCGGCACGGCTGGCCGGGGCCAGCGTCGGGTCCATTTCCGATTCCGGCGGGCACTGCTCGATCTGGAGCGTCAACTCCCATTCCGGCACGATCCGGTCGCGGAAGTCGTAGACCTCCGGCAGTTCCATTGCCGTGTCGAGCTGGATCACCGGGAACGGCACGCGGCCAAAAAAAGCTTTGCGCGCCATCCATAAAAGGGCATTGGAATCCTTGCCGATCGACCACAGCATGCCGAGCGGCGCCACCCGGCTGAAAGCTTCGCGGAGAATGTAGATCGTCCGGGATTCCAGATCGTCGAGATAGCCGAGCATGGCCGGCGGGCCCTGGCGTTGTGAAGGATCGGGATGGGAGTCGGCGTCGGCACTGGTCGTCGCGACGGCGATATCCATACTGTACTACCCTTCAAACTGCAAACCGGATTCGTCGATTGCCAATATTTTCCCCAGATCGGTGACGCAAATCAAGATCAAATAACACTCAGGCGCCGTGATAAATGATCCCGTGATCAGGGCCTGGGAGGAAACCGCGAGCGGCGGCCGGACGCAACGCTGGCGGCGGCGACGCCCAACGGTTAGGGTCGTGCTGGAAATGCGGGATCAGGGCAGCGCGATGCGGGCGGTTATCTACCGGCACTTCGGCGAACCGGCGGAGGTGCTATCGGTTGCGATGGTCGACCCGCCGCGGCCGGGTCCGGGCGAGGTGGTGGCGCGGATGCGCGCGCGCGCGGTCAATCCGTCCGATCTGATGATGATCCGCGGCGTCTATGCCCACCGCACCGCCCTGCCCGGCGTGCCCGGCTGGGAGGGCGTCGGGGAGATCGTCGCGCAGGGCAAGGGTGTGACGGGTCTGCACGAGGGCATGCGGGTGCTGCCGCTGGACGGCGGCGGCACCTGGCAGGAGCTGGTTGCCGCCCCGGCGGCACGCTGCGTGCCGGTGCCCGCCGCGGTACCGGACGACGCGGCCTGCCAGCTCAATATCAACCCGCTAACTGCGTGGCTGATGGCGGTGGACGAGCTGGGACTCGGCCCCGGCGACGTTGTGGTGGCCAACGCCGGCGGCTCGGCGTTCGTGCGGTGTCTGGCGCAGCTCGCGCGGCTGATCGGCTTTCGGCTGATTGCGGCGACCCGCAGCGCCGCCCATACCGAAGCGCTGGAGCGGCTGGGCGTGCAAGACGTGATCGATACCTCGTGCCGGCCGGTGATACCGGCGATCGATGAGCTGACCGGCGGGCGCGGGGTCACCGCGGCGCTCGATGCAATCGGCGGCGGCGAGGGGGCGGCGCTGGGGGCATGCCTGGCGCCGGGTGGAACGCTGATCAGCTACGGTCTGCTGTCCGGGCAGGGGTTG
>CAZTNV010000427.1:0-3079 GCA_964615535.1 uncultured Mycobacteriaceae bacterium
CGGGCGGTCTACCGGGTCGAGCTCGACTCGGCGCGGAGCGGCTCGCAGGTCAGCGGGGTGAGCGGCGAAATGACCTTTCGCAGCACCAATACCTGCAACGGCTGGGCCAGCGAACAGCGTTACCGGCTCAATTTTCTCTATGCGCAGGGCAACGAGTCCGAGCTGATCACGACCTACGCCACCTGGGAATCGCATGACGGCCGGCGGTTCGAGTTCTCCATGCGCAACCTCACCAACGGCACCGTCGATGAGGAACTGCGCGGCCATGCCGATTTGGCCGAGTCCGGGGGCGGCGTCGCGACCTACCGCATGCCCGAGCAGGAAGAACTGCGGCTGCCGCCGGGGACGATGTTTCCGACGGCCCACACCATCGCCACCCTGAGCCGCGCGGAGGCCGGGGAGCGGGTGTTCCATGCCCTGCTGTTCGACGGCACCAAGCGCCAGGGCCTGAGCGAACTCAACGCGATCATCGGCGAGCAGATCGAGGCGCCCGATCCCGCCACGGTGCGGAGCCCGCTGCTGGCCCGGCCGTCCTGGCCGGTGCGGCTGGCCTTCTTCGCCCTGCCGGAGGAGACGGCGACGCCCGACTACGAGATGAGCATTCGGCTCTACGACAATTCCGTGGTCGACGAGATGGGGATCGATTACGGCAGTTTCGCCGTGCGCGCCCGTTTGACCGAGATCGAAACGATTCCCGACGGCTGCTGAGCGCATCGCCCGTCTCAGACCGGGCGCATGATGCCGGCCAGCCACAGCCAGCCGATCGCGGCGGCGAAGGACAGCAGCGTGATCGGGACGCCGCATCTGGCATGTTCGACGAAGCCCAGCTCGACACCGGCCATCCGTGCCCGCTCGGCCACGATCAGATTGGCCATGCTGCCGATCAGCAGCAGATTGCCGGCCAGGGTGGTCAGCACCGCCAGCCCGTAAAGCGCGCTTTCGCCGATGTCCGGCCACACCGCCAGAATCAGAATCACCGCGGGGACGTTGCCGATGGTGTTGCTGGCGATCAGGGCCAGCGGTGCCATCACCGCCAGCGAGTCGGGCAGCAGCCCGGCCGCGGCCAGCGCCGCCACCGCCTCGTCTGGCAGGCCGGTTGCCGCCAGCGCATCGGTGACCACGAACAGGCCCGCGAACAGCACCAGCAAATGCCAGTCGACCATGCCCATCATCTGCCGGCTGGCCAGGCTGCGGCTGACCAGAATGGCGCCCGCTACCATCAGCACGCCGGTCTCCTTCGCCAGCGGCAGGGCGAACAGCACCAGCAGCACCGCGGTCGCCAGCACCGCCTTGCCCAGCGCCGGGCGGTCGAGGGTGACGGCGGGGAACCCAAGGGCGGTCGGCGGCGCGCGGAATCGCCCGCGCCAGATCGCCCAGACCACCCCATGGACGCTGGCCAGTCCGAGCAGCGCCGGCACACCGCAGGCCCCGACAAAGGTCCAGAACTCGAGGTCGCCGGCCTGTCCGATCAGGATGTTCTGGGGATTGCCGATGATCGTCGCCGCCGAGCCGGCATTGGCGGCTCCGGCCAGCGCGATCAGGAACGGCCGCGGATCGAGTCCCCGGCCCTTGAGGCCGGCGCACAACAGCGGCGTCATCGCGAACACGACCACGTCGTTGGCCAGCACCGCCGACAGCCCGCCCGCCACCGCGACGGTGATGCCCAGCAGGACGGCGGGCGACTGCGCCGCCGTCGCGATGCGCAGCGCGCACCAGTCATAGAACCCGCTCGCGGCATACTGCGCGGACAGGATCATCAGGCCGAACAGGATAAACAGGGTCGGGAAATCGATCGCCGCGACGACCTGCTCCCGGTCCAGTGCCCCGGCCGCCAGCAGCACGATGGCGGCGAGCAGCGCGATGCCGGTGCGGTCGATCCGCACCCCCGGAAACCGGCCGAACGCCATGCCGAGATAGGTGACGACGAACACCGTGAGGACGAAGGGAGTCAAGAAGGGTGCCCTGGATGGACGCTTTCGCTGCGGCAGGATACCCCAGACTCAATGCCGATGCCGTGAACCCGCGTCCAGCGGGCGGTCCAGTGCAGGGCGGCGGGACAGGCGGCGCAGCCCAGAAGCGCCGCCGTCTGCGCGGCGTCGCCGTCGAGCAGCCGCGACAGCGCCGCCGCAATGCCCACCGGCCGGCGCACGCTGCGCCGCGCGGCCCGGTGATAGCGGCGGGTATCGGCACCGTGGCGCAGCCAGGTCTGCGCGGCCAGCCGGGCGGTGTGGAGCGCGATCGCCATGCCGTCGCCGGTGAAGGAGGGGATCACCGCGAGCTGGTCGCCCAGGCGGAAGATCGGGGCGGACATCGCCTCCCGGTCATGGTGGATGAAGCCGTAGGGAATGCCGGAGACCGAGAGCGGGCGCGGCCAGCACGGTGATGCGCCGGCCAGCAGGCAGTCGAGATGCGCGCACCCGGCACGGAGATCGGCGAGCAGCGCCGCCCAGCTTCGGCCGAGCCGCTCGAACCGCGGCTTGGCGATCACCAGGCAGAGATTGGCGGTGTCGTTGTCCACGAGCTGCAGGCCGGCGTAGCCGCCCCGGAACAGGATCAGATCGACCTTGCCGGCCAAATCCGCCACCGCGGCCGTGCCCAGCCTCAAATGCATCTTGAAGCCGATCCGGTCGGTGCGGGCGCGCTCCGGCCGCTGGTGGCCGCGCAGATCGTGCTTGCCGGTGGCCAGGAACACCGCCGGGGCCGCAAGGTACTCCCCGGACGACAGCGCGACCCGGCAGCCGCTTCCGTCCGGCTCGATCGCGCGCACGGTTTCGCCGCACCGGATCTCGGCGCCGAGCGCGGCGGCGCGGGTCAGCAGGGCTTCGTCCAGGACATGGCGGGACAGGCCGGCCGCTGCGAAGGGCAGAGGCGCCGCCGCGACCCGGCGGTCCCTGGCGAGGCGCACGGTGTCGATCGTGGCGGCGCCCAGCGCAGCCGGGTCAAGACCGAGATCCCGCAGGTCGGCAGCGGCTTCCCAGCTCAGGAACTCGCCGCAGACCTTGTGATGGGCGGCGCGCTCCCGTTCGATCAGCGCGACCCGCCGGCCCGCCCGCGCCAGCCGGCACGCCGCCGCGCCCCC
>CAZTNV010000428.1:0-1206 GCA_964615535.1 uncultured Mycobacteriaceae bacterium
CGACATTGAGGCCGCCCATTGCGCCGTCGCGGTCGATGTCGGTGTAGATGATCGCCGCGGCACCGGAATCCTCGAACCGCAGCGCCAGATCGAGCGCGCGGACCCGGGTCGTCTCGGCCCAGCCCTGAACCGCGACGAACCCCTCGCGCGCGTCGATCGCCACCGCCACCCGGCCGGGAAACGCCCGGCAGGCCTGCTTGACCAGCGCCGGTTCGCGCACCGCCACGGTGCCCAGCACCACCCGTCTGACGCCGCGCTCCAGCCAGTGCTCGATCATGCCCAGGTTGCGAATGCCGCCGCCGAGCTGAATCGGAATCTTCACCGCAGCCAGGATCAGTTCCACCGCGGCACTGTTGACCGGCTTGCCGGCCACCGCTCCGTTGAGATCGACCACGTGAATCCAGGAGAAGGATTGCTCCTCGAACCGGCGCGCCTGTTCCGCGGGGTCCTGGTTGAACACCGTGACCTCGTCCATGTTGCCGCGCACCAGGCGGACGCAGACCCCGTCCTTCAGATCGATCGCGGGATACAGGATCATTCGTGCTCAATCCCCAGAAGCTGTCGGGTGGGTGTTCAGGACCTTGTAGTAATACCGTCCGGCGATGATGCGCTCGCCCAGGCTTGCATAGTAGGGATTGGTCCCCCACAGCACGTAGCCCATCGATTCGTAAAGGCGGATCGCGACGGTCTGGGTTTCCTGGACGTGAAGGTGCAGCACCTCGAACCCGTCCTGCCGCGCCGCCGCCTCGACCGCCGCGATCAGCCGCCGTCCGATCCCGTGGCCGCGCGCCCAGGGCGCGACGAAGCTGGTCGAAAGATGGGCGGCAAAGGATTTCGCCTCGCCGTTCGACGCCGGGCGGACGAGTTGCGCCGACCCGCCGATCACGCCGTCCAGCCGGCCGACGAACAGCGATCGGCCGGGCACGGTCAGCACACCGTGCCAATAGCGTTCCATCTGGTCGCGCGGCGGCGGCTCGATCCAGCCGAACCCGCCGCCGTCATGGATGCCGAGCTCGGCGGCGTCGCACAGATCGTGAAGATCGGCGCTCTTCAGCCGCTCGATCGGTTCGATGGTGACCACGGGGGCCGGCGGCGAAGGCGGCAAATGCTGGTTCATTCCGGCCGATCCGTCACGGGGTCCAGCGCAGGAAATCGGCGATCAGCCGCAATCCGGCGGCCTGGCTCTTTTCCGGGTGGAACTGGGTG
>CAZTNV010000428.1:1216-3066 GCA_964615535.1 uncultured Mycobacteriaceae bacterium
GGCCGATCCCCGCGCTCAGTTCGCCGCCATAGGCGACCGCGGCCAGCCGATGCGCCGGATCGTCCGGCACGAAATGATAACTGTGGACGAAATAGGCATGCGCCGGCCCGCCATGACCGTTGGCCAGCCCGGCCAGCACCGGATGCCGCTCGGCGGCCCGGCCGGCGGCGAGGTGCAGATCGTTCCAGCCCATATGCGGGATCTTGAGGGCGGGATTGTCCGGGGCGATCCGCTCGACCCGGCCGGCGATCCAGCCCAGTCCCCGATGCTCGCCGTGCTCCCGTCCGACCGTGGCCATCAACTGCATGCCGACGCAGATGCCCAGGAACGGCCGGCCCGCGCGGATCACCATCTCGTCCAGCGCTTCAAGCATGCCCGGCAGTGCGGCCAGGCCGGCCTGGCAATCGGCGAAGGCGCCGACTCCCGGCAAAACGATGCGTTCGGCCCGGCGCACCGCTTCGGGGTCGCCGGTGACCACGATCCCGGCGTCCACCTCGCCCTCGCGCGCCGCCCGCTCGAACGCCTTGGCGGCGGAGCGCAGATTTCCGGAACCGTAATCGATGATCGTGACCGTACCCATGCCCGTCTCCGCCGCGGCCCGGTTCAGCCTTCGCCGCCGCCAGTGCCGCCGCCCATACCGCCGATCGTGCCCTTGGTCGAGGGCACCGCGCCGGCCTGGCGCGGATCAAGGCTCACGGCCTGGCGCAACGCCCGCGCCAGCGCCTTGAAGCAGCTTTCGATGATATGATGATTGTTAAGGCCGTACAAAGTCTCGACGTGGAGCGTGAGTCCGGCGGACTGGGTAAAAGCCTGGAACCACTCCCGGAACAGCTCGGTGTCCATGGTCCCGAGCTTGTCGCGGCTGAACTCGACCCGCCAGATCAGATAGGGCCGGCCCGACACGTCGATCGCCGCCCGGCTCAGCGTCTCGTCCATCGGAACCGTGGCCTCGCCGAACCGCGCGATGCCGCGCCGCTCGCCCAGGGCGCGGGCTACGGCCTGGCCCAGCACGATGCCCGAATCCTCGGTGGTGTGATGGCAATCGATGTGCAGATCGCCCTCGGCCTTCAGCGCGACGTCGATCAGGCTGTGGCGCGAGAGCTGCTCCAGCATGTGGTCGAGAAAGCCGACCCCGGTGGCCACGTCGTAAACGCCGGTACCGTCGAGATCGACGGTGGCGGAAATGCGCGTTTCCCTGGTGACGCGCTTGACGGTGGCGCGCCGGGCGGCAGGCGGGCGGGCGGACTCGATTTCGGCATGATCCATACGGGAGTTTTAGCAGGAGTGTTGCCGGCCCGCCAACCCCAATGCTGCGCTGCAACGCATGCGGGGCGCGGTATTCAAGGCAACGGAACCTGAAACACCCTTGGCACCGCTGGAGGCCGGGCGCACCCGGCCTTGCGGCCGGCCGCATGCCATTGTAGGGTACTGCAACCAATCAGGGCTTTGTTCATGACGATTTTTCGCCAATTGCATCCTGCCGGCGTTGCCGCCGCTCTGCTCCTTGCCGCCTGCGCGGAAGGCGTGCCGCGGGTGGAGACGGCGCATCCGGTGCCGGTTCCTGTGGACCAGCCGATGGCGCCGATTCAGTTCCACCGGGTTCTGCTCGATGTTCGGCGCGGCAGTCCCGTCGGCAGCTACGTGTTCGGCCTGACCTGCTTCGGCCCGTATACCGCGCTGACCATGACGGGCAGCCGCGACTTCCCACGGGACCCGGACCTTGCGGCCATCTTCCGCGACGAGCTGGTGCGCGCCGGCTACGCGGTGGTCGATGACATCAATCGGCTGTTCGATACCGTTTCCCTATCCAGGCAAGGCAGGTTCTGCAAAAGTTCTGTCTTGGCCGATCG
>CAZTNV010000429.1:0-3025 GCA_964615535.1 uncultured Mycobacteriaceae bacterium
GGCGGAGCTGGCGCTGGCCACGCGGGCGGGGCCGGAGATCGGCGTGGCTTCCACCAAGGCCTTCACCACCCAGCTAACCGTGCTGGCCTGTCTGGCGATCGCCGCCGGACGGGCACGGGGCACGATCGATGCCGCGCGCGAGGCCGAGCTGGTCGGCGCCCTGACCGAGGTGCCGGCCCGTGCCGCCGAAGTGCTCAACCACGACGAGGCGATCCGGGCGCTCGCCCATACCGTGGCCGAAGCCCGCGACGTGCTTTATCTGGGCCGCGGGGGGTCCTACCCGATCGCCCTGGAGGGCGCGCTCAAGCTCAAGGAAATCAGCTACATCCACGCCGAGGGCTACGCCGCCGGGGAAATGAAGCACGGCCCGATCGCGCTGATCGACGAGGGCGTGCCGGTGATCGTGATCGCGCCGCGCGACGCGGTGTTCGACAAGACGGTGTCGAACGTCCAGGAGGTGATGGCGCGCGGCGGCAAGGTGATGTTCTTTTCCGACGCCGAGGGACTGGAGAAGCTGGGACCGGGCGCGGCGGCGGCGATCGCGCTGCCGACCGTCAGCCCGATGGCGGCGCCGATTCTCTATGCCATCCCGGTGCAGTTGCTGGCCTACCACACCGCCGACGTCAAGGGCACCGATGTCGACCAGCCCCGCAACCTGGCCAAGAGCGTAACGGTGGAGTAGGGGCCGGCCGGATCACGGGCGCTGCGGAGCCTCGATCGCCGCCTCGGGGCTCGGCGCATCGATCGCCCGGTCGATCCAGGCATCGAGTGTCGCCGGATCGGCCGCCAGCACCGCCGCGCGCACCGGGTCCTCGGTCAGGAAGCGCCGGGTGGCGGCGACATATCACGGCTATCGACCAGCTTGCGACACTGGAGTTTCGGGGGGCATCGACCTATAGTTTAGCCATGGGTGAGGCAGCGCGCATACTCGAACCATTGATCCCTTCGGACAGGGAGGCCGGCTGGCATGGTTTGGCCGGCCTGATCCGGCGCATCGCCGAGTCGGATCCGCTGCTTACGGCCGCCGCCGTCGATCGAGAGCAGCGTGAGGCCGAGTTGGCAGCGGCCGAGTGGCTCAGGCGAGCATCACATGGGCTGGGCGACGTAGTTATGCTGGCCGAACACCTTGTTGTGGACGGCATGCCTTTCGATTTCGATAGCGTGCAGGCCACGCTTGAAAGCATCGAACACGATGCGCGTCAGAGGAAACTCGCGTTCAGACATGAATTCGGGCCGGTCATTCGCATGATTGATCGACGGGATCGGGCCGCGGCCCGACGGGCCGCCTCTTTGCTGGACCGCCTGACCGCGATGATGGACGAAGTGATCCGGATTTATCACCGGTTCCGAGGACGGTTCAGGGCTTTGGCGCAGCAGCAGTTGCCGGGTGCCGGGGAGAGCGGCCGGATCGCAAAGGCTTCGGTGCTTTACCGGCGAGTCCTGCATCGGAGCATGGGAGCCGAAATCGAGAAACTTGAAATCGAAGCGCTCGACGGCTATCCGATCTATCGCCTCACCCTGCGAGTGCCTGAAGAACTTTATCGCGATTCGGAACGACTTGTCGCTCTCGAACTCGGAGCGCACGACGAGGTGCTCCGCCAGGCTCCGGAAGCGGTTGGTGTCCTCGCCCTGGTTTACAAGCCCCTCGGTCATGCCGCCTAGCGCCTTGTTTCGCCTGGCGGCCAGGCAGGTGCGGCTGGACTTTGCCAGCGAAGCGGCCTTTCGAAGCGCTGCCCATCTCGCCTATTACAGTATTTATCATCTTACGGCACAATATTTTGGCGTCGAAACCACCGATCGTCAGGGATCACGCCACGATCAAATCATGAAACGCTTGGATCGGGTCGATCCAACTGGTGCGCCGCCCTACATCCAAAAAGTCAGGGCCGTCTACAAGAGTTTGTGGGAACTTCGGCGATCGGCCGATTATGATCTGCGCAACGAGTTCGGGGTGGAGCAGGCGCGAAGAGCCGTTGGCTATGCGGGGTCCGTCTTCGATGCGACGATCTCGCCGGTCTAGGACGACGCCATCAGTCCTCACCAGGTCAGCAGCTCGATGTTGCTGCGGTCGTCGGTCAGGGGCGGGCGGTGGCCCTCGGCGACCTCCGCCAGGCTCGCGGCCAGGGCGTTGGCGACGGGGGTCAGCGGCGCGATCGCCGCGCCGCGCAGCGCCTGCCGCAGCCCCTCCCGATCCACGGGCGCATTGGTGGCGATCACGAAATGATTGCCGCCATAGCGCGCGGTGAAGGTGTTGCGGAAGGCGGTGCGCGCCGTCGCCGCGATGGTGTCGACCAGCGCGGTGGTCCGGTCGGGCGGCAGGACGTTCATGATCGCGATCCCGCCCTCGGCCATCCGCGCGGCGACCGCGTGGAAGAACTCCTCGGTCGCGCACTGGAACGGGATGTTCCGGCCGCGGAACAGGTCGATCGCGATCAGATCGTACTCGCCGCGGTCGGTTTCGACGAAGCGCCGGGCGTCCTCGGTCACCAGCCGCAGCCGTTCGCCGTCGCGCAGCCCGAAATGGCGCCGCGCCACCTCGATCACCTGCTCGTCCAGCTCGACGCCGACGATCTCGGCGTCGTCATAGGCCTCGGCGATCTGGCGCAGGGCGGTGCCGCCGCCGACGCCCAGGAACAGCACCCGGCGGCCTGGCGTCAGGGCCGGACCAAGGGCGAACACGTCGTAATAGCGGCCGGTCAGGCGCCCGCTGCCGATCAATCCGTGGGGCAGCATGGTCTGGACCGCGTCGAACACGTTCAGATAGAGCTTTCGCCCTTCGGCATCCTCGGTCACCACGATGGTGTTGTGCACCGACTCGCTGGCATGGATCACGCCGACCAGCGGCAGGCCCGAGGCGGGCACCACGGCGATCGCCAGCGGCAGCAGCAGGGCGGGCGCGGCCGTCCAGTTCCGGGTGGCGGCGAACAGCAGCAGCGGCGGCAGGCACAGCGCGGCGGCGGTGATCTGATAGGTCGCGGTGACGCCGGCCGAGCAATCACCCGCGCGCACGGGCGCGACGTTCACC
>CAZTNV010000430.1:0-3013 GCA_964615535.1 uncultured Mycobacteriaceae bacterium
CGGGTCCGCCCGACGGTGCTGCATCCGGTATGGCATGTCGCCGGCTTCGTCCTGGGTGCCGGCACCGCGCTGATGGGCGAGCGGGCCGCCATGGCCTGCACCGTTGCGGTCGAGGAGGCGATCGACCGGCACTATGCCCGTCAGGCCGAGGCGCTGGGCGCGGACGAGCCCGAGCTGCGCGCCAGGATCGAGGAGTTCCGTGCCGAGGAGCTGGAGCACCGCGACATCGGGCTGGCGCATGAGGCAGAGCAGGCACCCGGCTATCGTGCGCTGAGCGCGGTGATCAAGGCCGGCTCGCGCGCCGCGATCTGGCTGTCCGAGCGGTTCTGACGAATCCCGCCGACCGACCTTTCGGGACGGACGCGGTCATCGGCGGCTCGCATGATACCTGTATGACAAACGACAATGCCCGCGGTGGCCGGTCGGCCTCCGCGGGCATTGCCTTATCGGGCAAACGCGATCGGGCTCAGTTCGTGCCGAGCTGCCGGACGACGGTGATGAAGATCGACGCAAGGATGGCCGAGGTGATCACGCCGCTGATGCTGGCACCCAGGGCATGGGGCAGGACGATCGATTCGGGGTTGGCCTTGGACACCGATTTCTGGGCGACCTTGGCGCAGGTCGGCACGCAGCTCACCCCGGCGATGCCGATCACCGGGTTGAACTTGCCGCGGCTGAAGAAATACAGAATATAACCGCCGATCAGACCGCCGATCGCGGAGAAGAACAGGGCGGTGATGCCGAGCACCAGCAGGATCAGCACCTGCGGGCTGAGAATGACCCGGGCCTCGCACAGCACGCCCAGCAGCAATCCCAGAAAGAAGGTTGCACCGTACAGCACCTGATTGCTGATCAGGTCATGGAAATGGACCAGACCCGATTCGCGGATGACCACGCCCAGAAACAGCGAGAAGAACAGCGGCGCCGCCACCGGGAACAGCAGGCACAGCAGGATGCAGGCGACAATGGCAAACACCATCTTCTGACCTGAAGTGATGGTGCTGCGTTTTTCCGGAGCCATTTTGATGGCGCGTAGCGACTTCGGCACCAGGGCCCTGATCATGTAGGGATAGCCGCCATAAGTGAGGCCGAGATAGAGATAAGCGACCACCGTGATCGGCACGAACAGCTCTGGAGCCAGGATCAGCGAAGCAAACAGGATCATCGGTCCGTCCGCACCGCCGATCGTTGCCGTGGCGGCCGCCTGCGCCGTGGTCAGGCCGAACACTATGCCGAGCGGGAACACGATGATGGTGCCAAGCTCGGCGCACAGCGCGATGAACATGCTGGTGAACGGCCTCGCCATGACGAAGCCGACATCAAGCAGCGTGCCGACGCCCAGCAGAACCAGACAGGCGATCAGACCGTTGGAAAACGTGAAGGTATAGATCGGCTGCAGGAAGTCGATCTGGAGTATTCTCACCAGGGGTTCGGTATCGCTGATCAGCGGATCCAGGAACAGCGTTCCCTGCGAGCCGTCATCAAGAAACATGACGCTGGCGTTGACCGCGGCCATGCCGAGCCCCATCGGTACCATCAGCAGCGCCTCGAGCACGCCCTTCTGGCCCAGATAGATCAGCAACACGCCCAAAGCGATCAGGCCGATTCGCCCATAGAAAATGACCGGGTCGGAACCGGCCGAAGCCGCCAGCGTGGCGATGCCCTGGAACAGGTTTAGAAAATCAAGGTTTTCCACGTCGGCGCTCCACACATCAGGCGATGGTCAGTAGAACCTGGCCGGCTTCGACGCCATCACCCGGCTTGACCGCGATGTTGGTCACCTTGCCGGTGCGATGGGCGAAGACGGTGGTCTTCATCTTCATGGCCTCGATGGTGGCGATCTTGTCGCCCTCCTTGACCTGCTGCCCGACCGAAACGTCGATCGAGACGATCACGCCGCCCAGCGGGCTGACTTCGTCGCCGGCGCCAGCCGCCGGAGCGGCGGTGCGGGGCACCGCGGCGACGGCGGGTGTGGAGGGCGATGCCGCCTCCACCGCCTGCAGGTTCATGCCCTGTGGCGGATAGAGATTGCCGACATCCTCGGACACATCCTCGACGGTGACATTGTAAGGCCGGCCGTCGACGGTAATCTTGAACTTCTTCTGCATGGCGTCGTCCTCGAGAAAGTCCCGTGGTTAGCGCGGGGTTACCTTGTGCGAGGTCTGGTGCATCCACCGTCCCTCGGCGGTCCAGCTCAGGCCGCGCCCGACATCCTCGATGTGGACGATGCGATGTGCCCCCAGCATGGCATAGACCGCTGCAGCGATGGCCGCGATGTCGGCTTCGGCTTCGTCGACCACCGGAGCGGACATGGTGACCTTTGAACCGGGCGCTTCGCGCTTGGTTTGCGAGGAGATCGAAACGCCGATGCCCCAGATCACCAGGGCAACGAACATCGAGATGACGATGGCCAAGCCGTACATCGTCAGAGACAAAAGGATGATTTCGTTCATGTCCGGAACGCTCCGATCCCCGGGATGAGGTCTCTCACTGCCGAACGCTGGCGCGTCCCGATCACAGCGGGATATCGCCGTGCTTCTTCGGCGGCCGCATTTCGCGCTTGTGCAGGATCTTGCGCAGTGCCAGCGCCAGAACTCCTCGGGTTTCCGACGGCTTGATGACGTCGGTAATGTAGCCGCGCGATGCCGAGAGATACGGCGAGGCGAACTGGGCACGATATTCGGCGGCCAGCTCGGCCGCCTTGGCCCGGCGATCCTCGGCCGCTCCCAGTTCCTTGCGGTACAGCAGGTTGACCGCGCCTTCCGCGCCCATCACCGCGATTTCCGCGGTCGGCCAGGCATAGACCAGGTCGGCGCCCAGCTCCTGGCTGCACATCGCCAAGTAGGAGCCGCCATAGGCCTTGCGCAGGATCATGGTGATCTTCGGCACCGTCGCCGAGGCATAGGCGAAGAGCATCTTGGCGCCGTGGCGGATGATGCCGCCGCGCTCCTGCTCGATGCCGGGCAGGAAGCCGGGCACGTCGACCAGCGTCAGGAGCGGGACGTTGAAGGCG
>CAZTNV010000431.1:0-2996 GCA_964615535.1 uncultured Mycobacteriaceae bacterium
CGGGTCGTCCGCAGCGCAATCTGGTCGAGGACCACCCGGACCCCTTCGGGCAGAATATCCAGATCCACCACCCTGCCCTCGATCCGCACCGGACCCAGGCGGCGGTCGAGCATCGGCGTATCGAGGCTCGCGGTGCGGGCCTGGGCCAGGGCGAAGCCGATCGCCAGCGCGAGCATCGCCAGCGCGGTCAGCCGCAGCGCCGCCCGATGGCGTCCGGCCACAGCCGCCAGGCCGGCGCCGGCCGCCGCGACGGCGCCGGTCCACCACGCCGGTTCGACCGGCAACTGGAAATACAGCGCCACCCCGGCGCCACCCAGGACCGGCAGCCACAGCGGCCAGCGCTCGCGCTCGGCCGCCGGAACCGGGTCCGGCCCATCCGGTGCGGCCCGGTCGGTCATGTCCGGTCGATCATTCTGGGGGCGGCATTCCGGGGTGGCGGCGGATGCATCTGCCGGCTCGGTGTGCTAATCAGCGCGGCCGCACTGTATCAGCTTCGTTCGATGGGCGCTCAACCATGACGGTCGTCACCCGCTTCGCTCCCTCGCCGACGGGTTATCTGCATATCGGCGGCGCCCGCACCGCGCTGTTCAACTGGCTGTTCGCCCGCCATCACGGCGGGACCTTCCGGCTGCGCATCGAGGATACCGACCGTGCCCGTTCGACCGAGGATGCGGTGCGCGCGATCATTGAGGGCCTGTCCTGGCTCGGCCTGGATTGGGACGGCGACGCGGTGTCGCAGTTCGACTGCCGCGACCGGCATGCCTCAGTGGCGAACCGGCTGCTGACCGAGGGCAAGGCCTATCCCTGCTACTGCTCCCCCGATGAGCTTGCGGAGATGCGCGACAGCGCCAGGCGCGAAGGCCGCCCGGTCCGCTACGACGGCCGGTGGCGCGACCGCGACCCGCGCGAGGCGCCGTCCGGCGTGGCGCCGGCGATCCGGTTCAAGGCGCCGCACTCCGGGGCGACGGTGATCGAGGACCGGGTCCAGGGCATCGTCACGGTCCAGAACGAGCAGCTCGACGACATGGTGCTGTTGCGCGCCGACGGCACGCCCACCTACATGCTGTCGGTGGTGGTCGACGACATCGACATGGGCATAACCCATGTCATCCGCGGCGATGATCACCTGACCAACGCCTTTCGCCAGACCCAGCTCTATCAGGCGATCGGCGCGGCCCCGCCGGTGTTCGCCCATGTCCCGCTGATCCACGGCCCCGACGGCGCCAAACTGTCCAAGCGGCACGGCGCGCTGGGCGTGGAGGCCTATCGGGACATGGGCTATCTGCCCGAGGCGCTGCGCAACTATCTGCTGCGGCTCGGCTGGGCGCATGGCGACGACGAGATCATCGATACCGAACAGGCGATCGCGTGGTTCGATCTCGATGGCATCGGCCGGGCACCGGCCCGGCTCGATTTCGCCCGGCTCGATTCGCTGAACGGCCACTATCTGCGGCACGCCCCCGACGACCGGCTGGTTGCGCTGATCGTGCCGCGGCTGGCCGCGATGCTCGGCCGGCCACCCGGCGCCGCAGCCGAGGCCCGGCTGAAAGCGGGCATGGACGGGCTCAAGCAGCGTGCGAAAACATTGAACGAACTCTCTGATAACGCTGCCTTCTACGTCCGCGACCGGCCGCTGAACCTGAGCCCCGAAGCGGCGGCGCTCCTGGCCGGCGACGGGCGCGATCTGATCGCACGCCTGATCCCGCTGCTGTCGGCGCTGCCCGAATGGCGCGCCGAGACGGTCGAGGCGGCAGTCCGCGATTTCGCCGGGGCGGCCGGCCTCAAGCTCGGCAAGGTTGCCCAGCCGCTTCGTGCGGCGCTGACCGGCGCCACCACTTCGCCGGGCGTCTTCGACGTCGCCGCCGTGCTCGGACGGGCCGAAACCCTGGCGCGGCTTGAGGACGCCGTGGCCCGCCCTTCCTGAGCCGAGCCGCCCGCCGCCGCCGCCCGGTGCGATTTGATGCACGTCATGGCATCGGGTCGCGTTGAAGTCGGGCGGGTGGCTGCGTATCTTTAAAACGGGTCTATCGCCGCCGGGACCCGCGCGAGTCCCGCTCAAGACCCCCGAGAAAGAACCAAGGAAGGGCCGACATGACCCAGCTCAAGACAGCCGCCGAATCGAAAGCCGAAACCGAGTCCGTCACGCTGATCGACAATTCGACCGGCAAATCCTACACCTTTCCGGTCTTGAGCGGCACAATGGGTCCGCGGGTGATCGATATCCGCAACCTTTATGCCGAAACCGGCATGTTCACCTACGATCCGGGATATACCTCCACCGGGTCGTGCGACAGCAAGATCACCTTTATCGATGGCGACAAGGGTGTCCTGCTGCATCGTGGCTACCCGATCGACGATCTGGCGGAACAGGGCGACTTCATGGAGGTCTGCTATCTGCTGCTCGAAGGTGAGCTGCCCACCGCCAAGGCCAAGCAGGAATTCAAGTCGATCATCATGGGCCACACGATGGTCAACGAATACCTGCGCAATCTCTATCGCGGCTTCCGGCCCGATGCGCACCCGATGGCGATCCTGTGCGGCGTGACCGGCGCGCTGTCCGCCTTCTATCACGACAGCACCGACATCCGCGATCCGCGCCAGCGGATGATCGCCTCGCATCGCCTGATCGCCAAGATGCCCACCATAGCGGCGATGGCCTACAAGTACTCGCTTGGCGAGCCGTTCGTCTATCCGCGCAACGAGATGCGCTACGCCGAGAATTTCCTGCACATGTGCTTCTCGGTGCCGACAATCGAGTACGAGGTCAATCCGATCCTCGCCCGCGCGATGGACAAGATCCTGATCCTTCATGCCGATCACGAGCAGAACGCGTCGACCTCGACGGTGCGTCTGGCCGGTTCCTCCTTCGCCAATCCGTTCGCCTGCGCGGGCCCTTGGGCACGTGCTCCTACGAACCAGGCCTCCCCGACCAACCGCTCGTGTTGGTGGGCGCGGGCACGGGCCTGGCGCCGCTCCTCGGCATCCTGCGGGACGCT
>CAZTNV010000432.1:0-2989 GCA_964615535.1 uncultured Mycobacteriaceae bacterium
GGAGGAAACGAATGAACCATTTCAAGGAACTGCTGTTCTGTGCGTCAGCCATTGCGCTGTCAGGGGCCCTCACGGCTCACGCCCAGGAGGAGGAGGAAGACGCACGCACCCTGGGGACCGTCACGGTCACGGGGTCGTTTATTGCGGGAACGCCGGAAGATGCGGCGTTGCCGGTGGATGTCGTTTCGGCGGCGGATCTCCGGATCGAAGGCAACCCGTCGCTGACGGAACTCGTCCGAAATCTCGGCGTGTCGTCGGGCATCGACGGGGAGACCAACCAATTCGCCTCGAACGGCCTGGAAGGCACGTCAAACATCAACCTGCGGGGCCTCGGCGCCGCGCGGACGCTGGTGTTGATCAATGGCCGGCGGCAGACCTATTCGCCCTATTCGATCGGCGAGCAGGCGCAGCTGTTTGTCGACACCAACATGCTGCCTGCCTCGGCCATCGGGCGGATTGAAGTGCTGAAGGACGGCGCCGCGGCGCTGTATGGCTCCGATGCCATCGCCGGCGTGGTGAACTTCATTACACGCACGGATCTTGAAGGCTTCGAAATCGGCGGTGCCTATTCGACCTTCGACGGCTCGGACGGCGACTACTCGATCAATGCCGCTTACGGCCTGCAGATGCCAAATGCCAGCTGGATCACATCGTTCGGCTACAACTTCCGTTCGGAAGTGCCGCTGATTGAGAAAGACTGGGCGATTCGTCCGAGGTCCGAGAACCCTGTCGGCGGCTGGTCGGCGATTTCCAATCCCGGCCGGTTTGTTCCGCTCGGGGCGACCGGAACGCCGCTCGCCGCAAACGTGAACGACAATGGCTGTGAAGCCGTTGGCGGTGTGCTTGCGCCTACCTGCAACTATCAGTTCACGCAGTTCGACAACCTGGTGGAAGAAGAGACGCGCTTCCAGATCTTCTCTGAATATAACCGGACCTTCGGCAATGGCGTGAAGCTGCACGTCGAAGGCCTCTATGCGAACACGGATGTTCCGGACTGGAAGACATCGCCGTCCTATCCGCCGCAGGTGCTGACCAGCCAGTTCGTGCCGGCCAACAATCCGGGCTTTGCCGCCTATCTTGCGGAAAATCCGGGCGAGTTCCCGGCCGGGACGATCGGCGCACTGTTCATCGGCCGCAGTTTCGCCATGGGCGGCTTTCCGGGAACGGGCGGCGCCCAGACAGGTTTCCGGACCTATGAAGGTTACCGCTTTGCCAGTGACCTGACCGGCGATTTCGACAATGGCATCAACTGGGATATCGGCATCGGCTATTCCGAGATCGTGGGTGAACGCTCCACGAATGATACCTACATTGCCGGCTTCGGCGCGGCGCTGCGCGGCTTCGGTATCTGTACCGATCCGATCACGGGCAATGACCCTGCCACCGGCACGCTCCCCTGGGCGCCGGGCTATACCGGCACGCTCGCGGCCGGGGCAGGGACCTGCCAGTGGCACAATCCGTTCTCGAACGGGATCGTGCGAAACGCTGTTACCGGCGAAGCGAACCCGAACTACATTGCCGGGCTCGAGAATTCGGTGGCGCTGGGCGACTGGTTGACGGATGCGTCCTTCACCAAGGCAACGACATCGCTGCTGGTGTTTGACGCGGTCACCTCCGGGGTCACCGGTATCGAACTTGGCGGCGGCGCAATCGGCTGGGCCGCCGGCGCGCAGGTCCGGACAGAGACCTACAAGGTCGAGCCATCGGCCCTGACCGATCTGGCCGTCACGCCGGGACCGGGCGGAACAGGCCCCTACGCGTTCCTTGCCGGCACGAACGCTGCCGACAGCGATCAGACGATCTATGCCGTGTTCGCCGAGGCCGGTGTTCCGCTCGCGGAGAATATCGATATCCAGCTCGCGGCCCGCTATGAGGATTATGGCGGCGGCACAGGCTCCACCTTCGATCCGAAGATTGCCGCCAAATGGCAGCTTACGGACTTCTTCGCGCTGCGCGGATCAGCCCAGACCTCGTTCCGGGGCCCGACGCTGAACCAGATCCAGGGCGTCAGTACCACGCTGCAATTCATCGCGCCTGCAGCCGCCTTCAAGGCGGTGGACCAGTTCGGCAATGCAAACCTCAGCCCGGAATCGGCGACGAGCTTCAATATCGGGGCGCTCGTCAATACCAATACGGGGTTCACCGCCTCGCTCGACTATTACAACTTCGACTTCTCCGATCCGATCATCGTTGAGGAACAGGCGAGCATCGTGAACGCCGCCATTGCGGCGCTCGCAGCCGGGGACACAACCTCGCCGATCCTGTCGCGGATCACCTTCCAGGATACGGCCAATCCTACGGCTGCCGGCATCGCGCGTATCCGGACGAACATCGTCAATGGCCCGGCGATCAAGACATCGGGCCTCGATTTCCGGGTGACACAGGTGTTCGAAGACATCTTTGCGAACAGCACGCTGAGCATCGGCACGGATGGCACCTATGTGATTGAATACGTCGTAGACGACTTCGAGATCGAAGGCGTCAGGATTGCCGGAGGAGACCGGGTTGGCCAGTTCAACCGCGGCAACTTCTCGCGCTCCCTGCCGCAATGGAAGGCGAATGCGTTCGTGAACCTTGAGATGGGCGACCACAACTTCCGCGGTGTGGTCCGTCATATCACGGACTATATCGATGAGCGCGCACCCGCCGCCCGCGGCGGTGTCGGTGAGGAGATCGACGCCCAGACGACGTTCGACCTGTTCTATACATGGCGGGCGCCCTGGGAACTTGATATCGGCTTCTCGGTCGTGAACGTGACGGATGAAGACCCGCCATTTGCGGCCTTCGATCTCAACTATGATCCCTACACCCACAACCCCTTCGGGCGGACGTTCAAGTTCAGCGTCAAGAAGAAGTTCGGCTGAGCCGGGCCTGAAGCCATAAACCGCACGGCCCCCGGAGACGGGGGCCGTGTTTTTCTGGGCTGATGTGAACAAAAAAGGGCGGCCACTCGCCGCCCTTTTCAATTTTTGCTTCGCGCCCGCAGGCC